>CAXEMW010000108.1:0-10766 GCA_963997395.1 uncultured Planctomycetaceae bacterium | reverse complement strand
AAAGGCGGGGACTCTAGAGAGACCGCCGGCGTTAAGCCGGAGGAAGGTGGGGATGACGTCAAGTCCTCATGGCCCTTATGACTAGGGCTGCACACGTCCTACAATGGAACGCACAAAGGGATGCGAAACCGCGAGGTCAAGCAAATCCCAAAAATCGTTCCCTAGTTCGGATTGCAGGCTGCAACTCGCCTGCATGAAGCTGGAATCGCTAGTAATCGCGGGTCAGCATACCGCGGTGAATGTGTTCCTGAGCCTTGTACACACCGCCCGTCAAGCCACGAAAGTGGGGGGCATCCGAAGTCGCTGAGGTAACCGCAAGGAGCCAGGCGCCGAAGATGAACTCTGCAATTGGGACTAAGTCGTAACAAGGTAGCCGTAGGGGAACCTGCGGCTGGATCACCTCCTTTCTAAAGGATTTTAGCGTTCAGACCTCACGGTCTGAGTGCGAACCTGTCTTGTCTTGTTGACGTTTGAACATTGTTTGGATGTTTTCGGGACCAGTCAGGTCCAAAAGAATTGTGGAGACGATCGTGGTCTATCTTCGGATAGGCCGAGCTATCGAAAGAGATGTTGGTGCTTTGCACTGATGCGTCGAAAGGCGCAACAACCGTTAAAGATGAACCCAGTGGGCTTGGCCGAGCTCACTGGGTTTTTTTATTTCAATTGAATCGAAAGACGCTTCCGTTTCCAATGTAAAAGGATACATTTGGAGAGGAGAAACCGGATGTCTCCTCTGTGACGTTTGGTAACCTAATCAGCAGTGCATATCTCAAACTCGGTTTATTTTTTCATGAAAACACAAGAATCAGAGCCTCAATCAATTGCAGGCGTTACGCCCCCTTGTACGGCGGAAGTCCCTGTGATGACTGCGTGGCCATCGGTTGGGGGTACTGGTTTGGGGCAATTTCTTGGCCGAATGTATAGAGTCCAAACGGGCTTCGGAATAGTTCGGGTGGGTCGATTGGCACTTCTCATGACGTTGCCAATCGGACTTATGCTTTATTTAAGCATGAGGCTTCCGTGGGCAATCTGCCGGTTTCAAGTTACAAACAGGCGGGTTACTGTAAATAAAGGCGTTCGTTCTGCTGTTGAAAGATTCGTAGAATTGGACCGATTCGATTCTGTTGAGTTGGTCGTGCGGCCGGGCCAGGAGTGGTTTGACTGCGGAGATCTGGTCTTTCGGAATGGTGCCGTAGAAACACTTCGATTGCCTGGCGTGAGTCGCCCTGAGCCATTTCGGCGAGTATGCCTCGAAGTGAGACAGTCTTATGTGGGCGTGCAAGAAACTCTTGAGCAATCCTCCGGTGCCGCCTAAGTCCGAGCAGTATCTCAGACTTTTCTGCTTCCCAGAATTGAGCCTCGCTGTTGAATCGCCTCGTTGATAGCGACGATGATGTTGTCGTTAAGGTGACAAGTAAGAGCCTGTGCATTTGCGGCAACCTGTTTCGCACTTGTAGCCCCAAATAGAACTGTCGTGATCCCCTTTTGTGCCATCGTCCAAGCAAGGACCAAAGAGACCAGGCTCATGTTCTGCTGAGTGGCAAGAGATTGAATTGTCTTAACGAAGTCAAGGTTTTTTTGGAATTCTTCTCCGCGAAACATTGGATATTTATGGCGACTATCGGTTTTCGAAAAAACCTGGTTCCTCTTCATTTTTCCAGTTAGCAGGCCTTTCATAAGAGGCCAATATGTCACCATGGCGATCTGCTTTGACTGGCAGTATGGCAGTAAAACTGAACGAATCTCTTGTTGAAGCATGTTGAAATGACGTTGGCAGGCTGTGAGAGGACATATTTCTGAAAATAAACGGCACTCTTCAGCGTTTCCATTCGATAGCCCCACGGCTCGCACCGTGCCTTCATCGAGAAGCCGTCGTAATGCTCCCGCAGATTCCTGGATAGGTATATTTGAATCGGGAGTGTGGAGATAGAGAAGATCAAGCCTGTCTAACTGAAGGCGAGCCAGACTTTCTTTCACTTCTCGGATGATTGTGTCTGGCCGTCCGTCTATTGCCTGCTTCTTTCCCGCTTGCCAATGTATGCCACACTTGCTTGCGATAGTCACTTCGTTTTGTCGGCCTTTGATAGCTTGAGCAATCGCTTTTTCGCTTTCACCGTGTTCACCATAGCAATAGGCGGTATCGAGATGCGTAATGCCATGATCAATGGCTGCAGCGACGGTTTCAATAGCTGCTTGACGTGTGACACCAGCCCGAGTCATTCCAGCAAGAGGCCAGCATCCAAGTGCTAAGCTAGGCAAAGTGATTTGTTTCTTCACGCGAGTCCTGTTGTTGACGAGATGAGTGATCTGGTTCTTGTGATGCTTGCGTGGTGGTTTTCGCATCTCGACAAGGTTCCTGAAAACGGCCAGTTTTCAGGAACGAATGGATGTGGTTTGCAGCGTCCTGTCGAAAGAGCACAGCTGAATGAAGACACGGCAGCGTGATATGCTCATGCGGAACGGAAAGGCGTGTGCTCTCAAGGCTTACGAGCGCATCCTGTTCTGCGGCAATAACACCAATCTCAACATTTGCGGGATCTGCGAGAGAATTAACAAGGCTATCCTGTTTAGTTGTAAGTTCGGCAACAGGACGAAAAAAATGCCCGAATAATTTTGCCGTCTTGGTGGCAACGAATGACCCTCGATTCGGCGGAGTGAGCATGACGAATCGGCTGATTTTTTTTGACGTCAATTCGTTGATTGCCATTTTCCCGATGATACAACCCATGCTGTGGGTGACCAGATGGATGTGGTCGTATCGTTCGTCATGGCACCGTTCAGTAAGAAAATCAGAGAAGCGTTGGGCGTGTGTTTTTACTGACGTAACGAAGCTTTCGTAGCCCCAGATGTCGGTGTTCCAGCCCGCACGACGAAGTCTTCTAGCGAGCAGATTGAGCATGAGGCGATGTGCCATAAATCCGTGAGTAAGAACAACAAGTTCGCGGCGGTTGGTGTCACCCATTGTTCCAGTTGATCCTTTTCAGCGAATGAGCCGACGTTTCTTGTCTAGGATGGTCGGCTCGTTGCAGGACGAACGGGAGCGGGACAGCAGTCAAGTGGGCAGACATCGTGGTTCGCGGGCATACACCCGATTGCAGCCTTCTCTGAAAGGCCAAAAGCTCGTTCTGCTATGAGGTCTCGAATCATTTGAACAAACTCGGGGTCGGTGCCTGCCGTATTTGCTCTCGCCATTTTCATGCCCAGTGTTTTACAGAGATCAGCGGCTTCCGTATCAAGGTCAAATAGGACTTCCATATGGTCAGATATAAACCCGATAGGAACGATAACGACATTAGACTCACCCTGTTCGTGAAGGTCTCGTATCGCATCGCAAACATCCGGTTCCAGCCACGGTTGGGTGGGTGGCCCGCTTCTGCTTTGATAGACAAGCTTCCAATTAGAGATGTTTGCCTGCTCCGCAACCAATCGAGATGCCTCTTGCAACTGCTTACAATAATCAGAAGAGTCGGCCATAGAAAGCGGAATGCTGTGTGCTGTAAACAAGACTGGCGTTTGGGGTTTATTACCAAGGGACTCCATGGCGGAGCGGACATTCCGAGCCATGGGGTGAACAAATCCTGGGTGATTGAAGAAGACTCGGATTTTGTCAATCTCGGGCGCTTCTGGGCCAACAGTATCGCGGGCCTGCTGAATGTTCTCACGATACTGACGACAACCGGAATAACAACTGAACCCACTCGTAACGAAAGCTAGTGCGCGACGAACTCCTGCATCCTTCATTTCTTGTATGGTATCGGTGAGCAATGGATACCAATTTCGATTTCCCCAATAGACAGGCAAATCCAAGCCGGATGTCGTTAGTTCCTGTCGTATCGCATCGATCAACGCGATGTTTTGTTCATTGATCGGGCTTTTTCCGCCAAAATGATAATAATGTTCGGCAACCTCGAGCATGCGTTCTTTTGGCACCCTTCGGCCCCGAAGAACGTTTTCAAGAAAAGGTAAAACATCGTCCGCTTTATCCGGCCCACCAAAACTCACAAAAAGAACCGCATCGTATCTGCTTTGCTGTGCGTGATCCATTTGTAATTACATTGCTGGTGATGACGTTAACCCTTTGAAGTATACCGGTCACTAAAATTTTGGCATCGCTGCCTAAAATGACCCCACGGGGATTCGAACCCCGGTTGCCGCCGTGAAAGGGCGATGTCCTAGGCCTCTAGACGATGGGGCCGTTACTCCACAGTGTGTCCGTGGATAGTTTCGGTACCCGGAAGATAGCTGGAAGGGCCCTGAAAGTCGAGTCCTCTTAATGAAATACGCTCAGTCTGGAACAAGCCCAGAAGAGTCAGCTGGCTTGCATGATTCGGGAATTGCAGGAACGTTATTCACGGATGAGATGGAATTGTCTGATTCATCGCCGTTGATTGCTTCATAAACCTCACTCCGGTGGACAGGCACTTCCTTGGGGGCCTCGACGCCAAGCCGTACCTTGTCCCCGCGAATCTCAACAATGACGATTCGAATATCGTTGTTGATGACAACGCTTTCGTCTTTCTTGCGAGATAATACGAGCATAAGAACTCCATGGGTGAACCGATGGCCACCCACAACGGGGGTTGTGAAACAGTGAATCCATCTAAAAATTTAGGTATTTTGTGCTCTCGGTCAAGAAAAATCGGCTGATTTCCAGGATTCTGTCGTTGAATGGCCTGTCAGAGGGCCCCATGACCCTAGGAGGGCCGCTCATTGTGGGGGTATGCTAAGCAAGATTGACTCAAAATATGCTAGGCAGACATAGGTAGCTCAAATCATATGGCATGGAACAGAGGTGAAGAAATCGGTTCAGAAATGGACAGTTGGTATGAATGGGCAAGCAGCCTTTGGGAATGCTGACGCCTTTGTACGAAGCAGAGGAAGGCAAAACGGTTTCATTTGGACTCCAGTTACCGCCAGCACGAATATCCGTTATGAACCACCTTCGTCCCTGCGGCTTGTTGTCTTTTTTCACTGCCCTATACTCACAGATGTTGTGGCAGCTTCGTTCACATAACAGGTGCTTCGGTTTGATTTCTTGAAGATCTGCCCTTGGGTGGCATCGCAAGAATCGTCATGTGCCTACTTTCGGTTTTGTTTTAAACTCTCTTGTTTTTCCCAATGGATGCTCACCATGATCGGTTGGTTTCGCAACCTCTTTACGGCGATTGGAACTGTGTTGCATGGCATGGGAGTCACTCTCAATATTTTCAGCAGCACGTTCAATCCCGACAGACGAGCGTTTACAGAGCACTTTGAATACCCAGAACTTCCAGCACCGGTTGCTGCTCGATACCGTGGATTCCATCGTTTTGATCTCACGACGTGTATTGCATGCGATCAATGTGCCAAGGCATGCCCGGTAGACTGTATTTACATTGGCAAGGAAAAGCCCGCCGGAAGCAAAGGCTTTCAGGTAACTGGATTCACAATCGATTATTCGAAATGTATGTTCTGTGCACTTTGCGTGGAGCCTTGCCCGGTTGACTGTATTTTCATGGGATCAACTCTGGATTTGAGTTGCTACAGCCGGGACGGAACAATTGTCGATTTTGCGAGGCTGCCGGTAGACGTTGGGTGGGGCCGTTCGACCATTAATCCGACTGCAGTCGCGGCTTCAAAAGTCATTGTCGAACCGGTTCACGGTGGTCCAAATTCCTAAACTTGTTGAGCATGCAGAAAGATAGAGTGTTGATAAGCCGAGGAAATGAACGTGTCGGCTTGTGTCATCGTTCCCAAATATTTGCACGTCATTTTGATTCGCAAAAGAGAAATAGAGGCCTGAGACTTTAATGTTGGACCCTGTGTTAATCGCTGGTTTTATCGCACTGTTTGTCGCTGTGGGTGGTGTTTTTCTTGCAGTGAACCTTTTAGTAGGTCGGCTTGTTCGTCCGCGACTGCCTAATACCGAAAAACTTGAGGTGTATGAATGCGGTGAGCCAACGATAGGTTCCAGTTTCGTTCAATTTGACCTCCGCTTTTACGTTGTCGCGCTTCTGTTCATTATTTTTGATGTTGAAGTAGCACTTTTTTTCCCCTGGGCCACGGTTTTTGGCAAGGCCACCCAGCTAGCAGATCCTGCTGTAGTGAGCGTTTCAGCGGATGGCCAGGCACTCACACCGGAAGTTGCTGGTGTGTACAAGGAATTAGGTCTTATGAAACCTGTTGTTCCATCTTTTAAGCCCTCGCCACGGCAGTCTGCTGAAATCGATTCAAAGCGTGGTGAGAAGTCTGCAAGACAGGCCGAGTCTGAGTGGGCCGTTCAGAAAAGTGGGCAAATGCTTGCGAGAACAGCGTTTGTTGATATGTCAGCCTTTTATGTGATTTTACTCGTTGGATTTGCATATGTTTGGTATCGAGGGGACCTCGACTGGGTTCGAGCTGTTGCTGACCAAAGAGCCAAAGCCCCCGAAGTCGAGGCATGAAAGGAAATTGAATGAGAGGCACTGACTTTGTTTCCGAGCTTGAGGCTGCTGTTGAGGGCGCTGTCATCGGACGTGAACTCGAAACACTTGACCCATGGCTTGCAATCTCTCCGGAGAAATTGCTGGAAACATGCCGCTGGTTGAAAGAATCATGCGAGGTTCGATTTGATGGGCTGCAGTGCATCACAGCAATTGATTGGCTCGAAACGGATCCAAAAAAAGCATCCAAGATAGAGTGGGAGCCGCATACTGAACTTGTCTACCACCTGTGGAGCACAAAGGCACGGGCAAGTCTCGTTCTTAAAGTGAAACTACCTCGCTGGAAGGATGATCAGCCGGGCCAATTACCCGAAGTATCGAGTGTAGAGAGCGTTTGGCGTGGTGCGGATTGGCACGAGCGGGAGGTGTTTGATCTCTCGGGTATTCGTTTCCTCGGTCACCCGGACTTGCGCAGAATTCTCTGCCCGGAGGATTGGGAAGGGTATCCGCTGAGAAAAGACTACGAGATGCCACTCGAATATCATGGCATGCGAGGCCGTTAGAAAAAACTTTTACGTGGGAAGTAATTAGGAACCATGTCTCAAATTTTGGATGAAGATCAGAGAATTATAGAGTTTGATGTCCGCACGGATGAGATGTTGGTCA
Source organism: uncultured Planctomycetaceae bacterium (assembly GCA_963997395.1). Classification (GTDB taxonomy): domain Bacteria; phylum Planctomycetota; class Planctomycetia; order Pirellulales; family UBA1268; genus UBA1268. The sequence goes on along the minus strand of CAXEMW010000108.1, from coordinate 3,699 downwards.
ATATGGGGCCTCAGCACCCTAGCACACATGGTGTTTTACGGCTTGTATTACGCACGGATGGTGAGATTGTATCGGAGATGGAACCCCACATAGGGTACCTGCACCGGTGTGCTGAAAAGATTGGTGAGAATCTCACTGCTCGACAGTGGATTCCGTACACGGATCGTATGGATTACCTTGCTGCGATGAATATGAACCTGGGCTGGGCACTCACCGTCGAAAAGTTGCTCCGGTATCAGGTCAGTGAGAAAGCGAGGCATCTACGGGTTCTCATTACAGAACTCAACCGGATTGCCAGCCATCTTGTCGGTATGGGTGCGTATGGGCTCGATCTCGGGACGTTCAGTCCATTTCTTTACGCTTTCCGTGAACGGGAAAAGTTGCTTGATCTATTCGAGGAGGTGTGTGGCGCACGATTAACGTACAGCTACATAACTGTAGGTGGCATGACAGCAGATCTTCCCCCTGGTTGGCTGCAACGATGTGAAGCTTTTCTTGACCAGTTCGAGCCAGTTATTCGCGAGTACCACACGCTGCTGACGACAAATGCTATTTTTGTGAAGCGAACTGCCAACATAGGTGTGCTCAGCCCCGAGATGGCCATCGACTATGGTTGCACGGGCCCTGTCTTGCGAGGCAGTGGAGTTGATATTGATTTACGTCGAGACGGTGAGAGCATCTACACCGCAATGTATGACGGATATGCATTTGAAGTCGCTGTTATGAAAGATGGTCACTACCCGCGAGATCATGAATACCCGGCGGTTCCTCAAGATGCTGTTTTGGGTGACTGCTGGCATCGATTTTTTGTGCGGATGCTCGAAGTTGTGCAATCCATGGACTTGGTTCGTCAAGCTATTGATCGTTATTCGCAATGCAAGGGCCCACTCGGAGAACCACTCAAGTTGGCGGAAAAACTGCCTGCGGGTGACGCGTATCTCGAAACAGAATGTCCGAAGGGGCAAATGGGTTTTTATCTCGTAAGTGACGGAACCTCGATCCCGTGGCGGGTTCGAGCCCGTTCGAGTGCTTTCTCAAACTTGGCTGTCTCACCTGAACTTTGCCGTGGCTGCCTGATTGCTGACGTGCCCGCTGTTATCGGTAGTCTTGATGTCGTTATGGGAGAGATTGACAGGTAGGTAAGTAAGGCCCCGGATAGGGGTGTGCCCCTTGTGGGAATTCGCTGGTTTGTGCAGACTTCGTGCAAAATTTCACAATGTCCAGCACGTGTTGCCGTGTAGGAAAACTGTTGAAGTAACTGGTTAATGTTCGCACTGTGGATTGCTCAAAATGGCTGAATTCTTAATCGAAACGATCGGCCTCCCGCCTTGGCTTTCATGGACTGCGATCGCAGGGTTGTCAGCTTTCTTGATCCTCAATGTAATTGCCGGGGGGGCACTTGTTTTCATTTGGGCTGAAAGAAAAATTGCTGCACGTATTCAAGATCGCTTAGGACCAACGAGGACAGGTGGGCGTTTCGGTTGGTTACAGTCTTTGGCCGACGGTATTAAACTGCTCGCAAAAGAAGACTTGATGCCTGATGGCGCTGATGCCTTGTTATTCCGCATAGCTCCTTACGTGAGTTTTTGCGCGTCCTTCTGTGCATTTATTGCTTTGCCATTCGCTTTTGATGTTGTAGGTCAGCGTCTCAATGTTGGTGTTTTCTTTGTGGTGGCTGTTCTCGGTCTAGAAGTGTTTGGTGTCATTCTGGCTGGCTACGCATCGGCTTCTAAGTGGTCTTTGTTTGGCGCGATGCGAGAGGCTGCTCAAGTGGTGAGTTATGAAGTTCCTCTTGGTATGTGTGTTGTGGTGCCAGTGATGCTGGCGGGAAGTATGGACCTTGTCACAATTGGTGAAAAACAAGCGGGATGGGCTTCGAATTGGTTTATTTTTCACGACCCATTTACGTTCATTATTTTTTGGGTGTATTACACATGCGCACTCGCGAGTGTGAATAGAGCCCCATTTGATTTGGCGGAGGCAGAGAGTGAGCTTGTTGCCGGCTTTCATACAGAATACTCGGGCTTGCGATGGAGCTTCTTTTTTATGGCTGAGTATGGATCGATGTTTCTGGTGAGTGCTCTTGCCGCGATCCTTTTCCTTGGAGCTTGGAACGGTCCTGTTCCTGTTTCACAACTTCTTGGACTTAGTGACGGTATGGCCGCGAATGCCCCCTACGCGCTTCGCCTACTAGGCTGCATAAATCTTTTCTTAAAGGCTACAGCTGGCGTCTTGGTCATGATGTGGATTCGCTGGACGTTGCCGCGATTGCGAATTGACCAAGTTATGACGACATGCTTGAAGTACTGTACTCCGATTGCAGCTGCCATGTTTGCCGGCGTCATGCTTTGGCAACTGTTCCTTCCAGGAGGGCTCGTTGCAGGCAGCTTCCAGAATGCCGCCGGTGTGCGAGAAGGGTGGCTTGAGCAAAGCAATAACCAAGAGTCTGTCAATGAAGACGCTTTAAGTGATATTGTCCCATCACGTCGTATTGTGGAGGTGTCGCGATGAATCACGAGGCCTTCGGCTTGTCGGCAAATCTGTTTGCGTTTATTGACTGGCATGAGTTTTTCTTTCTGTTGTTTGCTGGGGTTGCGTGTGTTGCGGCAGTAATGGTCGTGCTCTCGGACAATGTTGTTCGTATGGCACTGCACCTTGTTCTTTCGTTGGGTGCTACCGCCGGTCTTTTTTTTCTGGCAGGTGCAGAGTTTGTCGGTGCTATGCAATTGATGATCTATGTTGGTGGGACATTAGTCCTGCTTGTGTTCGGTGTGATGCTTACGGCCCAGACTCAGTTGGTTGCCCTGCGGACACCGGCAGGTGATCGAGTCATTGCAGGCATTCTGGCAGCAGCGCTTTTAGCTGTTTTGGTGCAGGCTGCATTTTCTATTGAGTCGTGGCAGAAGCCGGGGCAAGGCGTGGCTACGGCACCCACGGCAACACCTCTTGGTATGGCTCTTGTTGGGGTCCGTGTGGATCAGGTTGCGGAAGAAAACGTGGTGCGACCGAAGAGCGGGTATCTTCTTCCCTTTGAAATAGTGTCAGTCCATCTCTTAGTTGTTCTGGTTGGGGCGGCATATTTAGCGAGAGCAAAGCGGCGTCGCGTTCCTCGCTCAGTTGATTTAGTTGCTTCTGCAAATTCCACGAAGCCGAGGTCGCCTGTTACCGCTTCCTCCACTCTTGTCGCAGGAGGGCCGAAATGACATTTGTATTATGTGGGATCGTGAGTGTTTCGCACTACCTTATTGTCGGCGCGGTTCTCTTCACCTGCGGAGTCGTCTGCATGGCTCTAAAGCGCAATGCATTGGGCGTTCTCATGGGTATTGAGCTTGTTCTAAATGGCGCAAATATCAACTTTGTTGCTTTTGGTTCAGAGTACCTTGCAGGAGACGGCAAATCAGTGCTTGGACTCGATGGGGAAGTTATGGCCCTGTTTGTTATTTTGTTGGCCGCTGCAGAAGCTGCTGTGGCGTTGGCTATCACACTTAATTTTTACAACAACCACGCTACGGTCGATGTTGATCGAGCGGATGACTTGCATGGGTGACTGATATTACAGATTTCTTGAACCTCTAGGCGAGCGTTTATGGGGTTTAGGAGTATTACGAAATAAAAGAATGGCTGTCGCACAACTCTTACCAATTTTGCTCGGAATTGCATGGCTAATTCCACTCGCTTCATTTGTGGCGATTCTGTTTT
>CAXEMW010000107.1:0-10889 GCA_963997395.1 uncultured Planctomycetaceae bacterium | reverse complement strand
AAACTGTGATCTTGCCAAAAGATTATCAGCAAGATCACGTACCGCATCCTCCGCACCCCGGAGCCAAGCAGCTTCAAACTCGGCAACCTCATTTGGTGTCGGGGGCAACCCAATAAGATCAAAATACAACCGGCGGACAATCGCCCTGGGCCCGGCATCCTCAGCTGGAGCCATCTCAGCGGCTTCAAGTCCTAAAAAGACGTGGTAATCAATTTCATTTTGACACCATGCGTCATCGTTCACAGCCGTAACGGCAGGCTTTTTGGGATGCTGGTATGCCCAGAATTCAGCCTTCGCCTTTTCAATGTCCGTAGCCGTTATTGCTGCCTGTACATCTTTCTGAACAGAAACGCGTGGATCTGGAGCACCCATTTCTATCCAGAGCTTGAAGTTATTAAGAACGTCCTGTGAAAGTTTACGCTTCGGAGGCATCACAAAGTCCTGATGCGTCATTGCGTTATACAACCAGCTCTCTTCAAGATCGCCCGGCACCACTGCCGGCCCAGTGGCACCACCAAGCAGCATCCGTTCCTTCGTGTCGAGACGCAATCCACCGCGTACGTTGCCTGCCTTGCTTGAATGACATCCGTAACACTCGCGAACAAGCACCGGCCTAATCTTTGTTTCAAAAAACGCAAGCTCGTCTGTCGTAAGCGATTCTTCAGCCCCAACAGTTGAGCCTATTAAAAACAAAACACCGGCAGTGAAAGAGAAGATAACTTTCATGAAATAATTTCCTTCACACGTTTCTTTTCATGACAGATTTACTGATTCAGATACTTCTCATGATACTCATTCAGTGGCAGAGGGGCGTTTTGGTTGTTCACCACCAGGTGTTGCGTTTGAATTACCTGATGACGGCCGTCCATTTCCTGCTGGGCGTCGTTGCATCCCACCCCCGCGTCTCTCTCGCATCGTTGTCATCATCTTCTGCAGTTCATCGGCATTAAGTTTCTTATCACCATCTGCATCGAACTCTTCGAGCATACGTTGGACCATCTGTTCCGGGCTGAACCCACCTGCAAACTGCCCCGGTCGTCTTTGTCCTGGTCTTCGGTCACCATTTTCCGGATCACCAGGGCGGAAACGCTGAGCCCGTGGTTTGTCATCAGCATTTTTTTTATCCAGAGAACCATCGTCTGCAAACACCGATACATTTCCGAACATGATTAGCGCAAGAATGCTGACACTACAAAAACATTTCATTTTTATTGCCTCGTAACTGATGATTAATTGAATTTTTGCAAATGGCTCGTACTCCGCGACGGGCAACCACCACCTAGGTACTTCAACGGCTTGAGACATCAAGAGTTGCACAAGCATCAACACGCCAGACTCTAATACCCCAAATCCACTAATAACCCGTACCATTCCACCACGCTTCTACCAACACGACGAACCCCTTCTCCACCGCCCACTCGCATGGTTGCTGAAGACCCGTCTGGCATCTATACGACCCAGAAAGGATTATCGGCGGCCCATTGCTCGATAGCCAAGCAGCAGAATGATACTACCACCGACGGCAATCGCGATACTTCGGAGGTCAAATCCGTCGATACCGCCAATACCGAGCTGCGCCCCAATAAACCCACCAACAAGTGCGCCAACAACACCAAGAACTGCCGTTACAACCAGACCATATATGCCACTACCTGGCACAAAAAATCTCGCAATTGCTCCAGTTACCAGGCCGAACACGACCCATGATAGTAGACCCATTACTGCTCACTCCTATTTGAGAAACCTTTACACATCAACGGAACACCGGTCTATCATTTGAAATGATGATATCCCCTTTGTTTCCAAGTGTACCGTGCCTTTGTATCTGTACCGAAAGAACCTTCCCGAGGGTGAGGCAGCCATTACTACGTCGCCAACGGACGGGAATGGCCAGAAAACAGGAATGATTAAGGAAATCGGCACCGGAAAAAGACCTTTACGCCCTCTACGCCTGAAGGTTCTTCAAAAAAAACGAGCAAAGGACCTCTGGCTTCCGTAGAGAACTCCAGTTGGGATTGCGCGATCCCACATTATCCCTTGTTTTGCCGGAGCGGAACCGATGGTTAGTGCTATCCAGAGTATTGAGACACGGTCGCGTCCAACGGACCAGATGCGCTCTACGCCGCCGACCCGGCGGAAAATCTGGTTTGACAAACATGCAAACGAATTGAGTGATCGTGATTACTGGGCATGTCTTGCAACTCTTTGGGTCACCGATTACCTCGCTCACGACCGTGGCTGGTGGAATGACCACCTCTGGTGCAACCGGCCTCACAGATCAGCTGCAATGACACCAGCTGAGCGAGCCATCTATGAACAACTCGATGCACCAATAGTCCTCCATCGAGGCTATGCAACATCAGCGAATACCCTCGGGATCTCATGGACTGATGACCCTTCAGTGGCTGAGTTCTTTGCATACAACTTTCTGAGTCACCAAGTCGGGTACACTCCCAGCACCGCGGGTATTGTTAGCTGCGCTTTTAATCCAAAAGAAATTGCTCTTTTTAAAAACGAAAATGGTGAACGAGAATTTATTGTCTCAGAACCAGCTGCCCTTGCTCACATTACTGATCAAATGATTGCATAACGAAAAGGCACCCAATATATTGCAGCGGCATCGGGGAATGGCATACTTGCATCGGCTGCACTTCCAAGCGGTCGCGCGTCACGCCCTCAGGGGAAATCTTGGTCAATGAACGTTTTCTCTAAAAAGGGCCGCAGACGATTTTTTCGAGGAGGCCGCCTCATTGTCCTCTGGTGCATTATCGGCACAGCCATCATCCTTCTGCTTCTTGGTCCGGGACGATTGGTCTACGAATTTCTGGCGTGGTTTTGGTCTTAGAATGCTTCCCGAATACTTTGATATTTACCCTTCGTCGAGAGGGCCTTCCTCCTCTGGAAGAAGTTCAAATGCAGATAGACGCAGCGGCGTCGGGACACCATCTGCCGGTGACCGAAGATATTCCCAACGACTTTCGTGCGAATTATTAAATCCAACAAAAATACCAACAACGGCAACACCTTCCGCAGCGGCCTGAGCGAGAAGATTGACCAACCCGTCATCTTGGGAACTGTTTTTTTTACTCGTGAATTCATTGTGACGCGGGCGAATATTCTGATGCCACAACCCAGACTGCCTACAGTAATACACTGCTTCACGGTGCGTACGGAACAAAGGTAGAAATTGAAACGCTTCGCCCGTAATTCGGCGGTGAGAACCAATTAACTGCGGACGACCAGTTCGGACAAGATGCCATTCTGCTTCAGACATAGACGCCTCCTTAATCCAATCGTAGACATACGTCAAAGAACGGCTACAGCTATCTGAACATTCCCGTACGACACACCGAGACAACGTCCGGCATTGGTAACGCATGGAAACTCTTCAACTCATTCTTTTTACAACCCTTTGGACAGGCATCTGGGTTCTTCCCCTCAAGCCTCTCCCCCGTACACTTGAGATAATGGCCGGCCTACTACCTTTTTGTGCTTTTGGCCTGCGTGTTTTTGCTGGGTTTTTTGCGACTGTTCCTCACGGCGACCCGATTGGAGATTGTGTGAGGCCGCTGACGGACTGGGTCAGTGGGGCAGGGAACCCGTCATATCAATTGGTTCTTGATTGCACGGTTGCCATAGGGCTTCTCTGGTTCGCGGAGGCATTTCATATTCCGCGTCGCAGCCGGCTTGCTACTGCCTGGGTTCTTCCTGCCGTAGCTACTGTGAGCATTACAACGGTAGCCATCACGGGATTACCCCTTCAGGAATATCTTGCAACGAAAGTGCCTGCTCCTGTTCTCGCTCTGGCCCTTGCTCTTGTGCTGAGTGCCATTCTGTGGTGGACACCGGGTCCTCATTCAACGGCAACGCGTCGGTCAACTGCCATCGCACTACTTAGCATCATGCCGATTGCCGTGATCCTTCTGGTGCTGGTGACGCCCCTTGTTCTTCGCGTTTCACCAAACCAGCAGGCACAGGCAAGATCTCTTCTTGCCCTTGGGGCAGGGTCAATCACTGCCTTGATTGCATATCAAGTGAATTCGTTCAGAGCAAACCGAAGCCGCCTCCTTTTTGCTCTTGTAGTCGGTGTTTCTGTTGGAGCGGTTGGGGCACTCCATTTTTCGACCGTTTCACTTTAACCCATCACTTTCAATTCGCTATTGGCTATCTTCCGCTGACGCCTGCGAAACTTTGACCCATTCAATGTCGAGCGCAAAGGAACCGGGCTTTTTATCACTTAACATAAAACCAATTCTACTAATTTGATCTGGAGCCAGTGGACGGTTGTTCTGGACTCGTCGCCCGAAAGAAGTCGGCGTAAAGCTTTTCAGTGGCACGACTACTTCAGTCCACTCGCCAGCTACCGTTGGCAGCGCTGCTCGGTACGAAAAAGCCATTCTTCGAGTTTTTGGGTAGAGATTGAATATGTACGTCCGTCCGTCCCCCTTAAGCCGTACACGGAATCCATCCTCGGGTTGCATCTCAATATTCAATTGCCCCGAACGAACTGATGCAAAGCCACCATTATTTTCAAGCGACAACATACCGTAAAACCTCATCGTGCCGCCATCAGTGGTTTTTAACTTGCCTACAGATCTCCCACCCATCACACCATCATTTACGGCGTTCCATCCAGATGCCTGTTCCTTTTTTCCAAAATCAACCAATGCACTCTGCTCGGAAAGGGCCACTACCTCGGCCGAACAAAGAACCAGAAGCGTTGTCAAAACAAGAGGAATATTCATAGCTACGGCCTTCGAAGGTTTAAGGGTCAGAAGGTATTCAATTGCATTATTGTCAACTGTAGAATCGTCGCAATGGCAAGCCAAATCAGATAAGGAACCTGCACAATGGCAACCCACCAATGATACCGCCAGATCATACCCATTCCCCAAACAACGGTCACCAAGACAAGAACAATATCGAATGAAGCCAGGACCAAGCTTCGTAATCCAAAGAGAATCGGCGGAAACGCCAGGTTTGTTATAAGGTTGATGGCAAAGGGTAGGGCGGCCGACAGAGGAATCTTTGCTCGGAAAGCCTTAAGAAACACATAGCTGAAGCTAAAGAAAATAATCGGGTAGAGTATTTGCCAAATGAGACTGATAGTTTCTGGGGTAGGTGTCCATGCTGGTTTTTGGAGACTCTCGTACCATTGCATCCACGACATTGGCAAAGCCCTTTCCAGAATTCAGTCTTTCCTTCACACGATTGATTAAGGCGGTTGAGGGGGCGCACCTGTTACCTTCTTACAGGTTCCATACAAGGCTCATGCCACTCATGGCTCACGTCAATTCCTTCATTTTCAAGACAAAGGTTTTTCGATGCCAATGCTCATTCTGCTCGCGCGAAGCTCTCTTCCAAGTCTACAGACAATCTATGTCATTGCTGGAATTCTTGCCGTTATTGGCGGTATCCTTTATTCCCGAATGTCAATGAGCTAACTCTGGCTCCTTCAAAGCTTTAGCTTACTTTTGGCAGCAATCCTTGGGAAACATGTTGATAAAGGGGAACCCTTGTTCTAATCCTTATTCGCCCACAGCTTTATCAATCCACATTTCTATATTTTACTTCTATTCCAGAAAACGATATACCAATGGTATTGGCGGGATGGGAATTAAATACGCGTACGTTCGGAGAGATACTATGCTTAAGATTCATCCATCGAAGGCTGCTCGTAATGGTGGATTTACACTCATTGAATTGCTTGTTGTGATTGCAATTATTGGTGTGCTGGTTGCACTCCTTCTCCCCGCAGTGCAAAACGCACGGGAAGCAGCCCGCCGCTCATCGTGCTCGAACAACTTGAAGCAACTTGGCACAGGCCTCCATCTTCACCACGACACTCAGAACAAATTTCCACCGGGTGGAATCTGGTGGGTAAATAACCCAAGTAATAATGCCTGGTCCAAAAATCGTGGCTCACTTCTTTATTACATATTGCCCTATCTTGAACTAACATCTGTTTACGATGAATTTGATAACACGAAAACCATTGCATATCAACAATTTACTGCACCACCTTCGACTGGATCGCCGTATATAGCAGGTACCGTCATTTCAACTTTTCGCTGCCCGTCCGACGATTCCCCACTCATGAATCAAGAGGCTATTAACGGTATTAGCGCTGGTAGCCTAGCAACATTTAGCTACGCCGCTTCGAAAGGCCCTACCAGAACCGGAAATAACCCCGCCGGCAAATGTCCTGAACGTGCGGCATGGGATACCTACAAACTTAGTGATAGCGACTGGAAGCCTGCTGGGCCCTTCACCCGTTACGGCCGATCATATCAAAGCACCTTCCGCGACGTCACTGACGGACTCTCAAACACTATTTTCATGGGCGAGGTTCGCAGTGACTGTACGTACCATATTATGAGAGGTTGGGCACATTCCAGCTGTACACAGGGAATGATAAGCACTGTCTATCCAATGAATTATGACAGTTGCACGCCGGATCAATCAAATGGTGCCTGCCGCTGGTGGGGGAACTGGAGCACCGAGTTCGCTTTCAAGTCGAGGCATCCTGGTGGCGTCCAGTTTTGTTTTGGTGATGGCTCCGTCCACTTCCTTTCTGAGAATATTGAACACTGGTCATATCAATACCTTGGAGGAATGAGTGACGCCAACGTAGTCTCTTTGCCTTAAGGCTAAACTGATGAAATATCACCTGTTCTCGAACAAACCGTGGTTCTGCCGATCAACAGATACAACAAGAAAATCTCCCACACAGAGCCTATCGGACATGCTTGTTGTAGTGGCTTTGATCATCTGCCCAACCACTGGGTGCAACAGCTCACCAAGCATTGTGCCAGTTAAAGGCACGGTTTTGCTTAACGGAAAGCCGCTCGAGGGCGCAGCTGTTCTCTTCCAACCAAAAGCTGATGAGAGACCAGCTGTTGGTATCACTGATAAACTTGGAACGTTTCACCTCACAACACGAAGCCAGGGCGATGGTGCTCACGTTGGGCTCAACAAGGTGTCAATCACCAAAGAGAGTGACGAACCTCAATTAGATGATGCAGAGGAGGGAATCCAAGATTTCACACTCATAACACCAGCCAAGTATGCCAGCCCAGAACTGTCCGGGATCGAAATTGATGTTTATCCCGGAATGGAGTCCATCACGTTAGAGATGACATCAGACTAATGAAACCGTCACCGTACATAGCTATCACTTACCTAATTCGATTTTGTAACAGATAGCGATGTCATTCGGCGCGACTGACGGTGTCGTCACATACAGTGCATCATCTTTAACAACCCAATCAATCTCTTCTGGAGAATCTAGCACTGTTACTCGTTTAATGTGCTGTTGATCGCCTCGATTTTTGCCAAGACTTTTGATTACGATTGTTTTATGTGCTCCAGCCCAGCCCAGCTGAATAGCAAAAACGGAATTTCCTTTCCGAGTAAACCGAATGTTTTCACTGGTGTAATCACCATTCATTTCAACAAAATGACCACTTGATGTAAGCCGTTTCGGCCCTTCCCCATACGTTGAAAACGGTCGTGTTCCGTAGATAGCTTCACCGTTCGCCCGCAGCCAGACCCCCATTTCCAACAGGCTTTCACGCTGTGCGTCGGGGATTACGCCAGCAGCTGTTGGCGAGATATTTAACAGTAAATTTCCATTTTTGCTGACGATATCAATGAGGGTATGAAGCAGAACCTTTGCTGACTTAATATCCAATTCTTCGGTGTACGACCAACTGCCGGTTGTAGTCCACGATCCGGCGCTGATTGTGTCATCTGTTAGCCAGGGGGTGTCGGTGAGTTCATCGAGCCGGCCTTTTTCATAATCAACAACACCCACGTTGGCGGGTAGATCCTCTTGCTTGTAGGTCACTACCACATCCCTCTTCCAATCACTTGCTGCATTAAAATAGGTAGTCAGAAAGTCTCGTCTGGTTTCTTCTGGTATCCGATCAAGCCAAGAGTCAAACCAGATTAAGTCAGGCTCATAATTACAAATAACTTCCGCCAGCAACGCCTCCCACATCTGGAGAAAGTCGGGCCATGGTATGGTGCCATAGAGCTTTCCGAGTGATGCCTCATCGCGACCGACCTTTTCCGGCGCTTCCCGCTCAAGGTATTTCTGCCTTCCGAGATAGTGCCAGCGATGTTTTTCTGGATCGTCTTCGGCAGCACGACCCACTTTGGCATGGTGAAAAGTTGTAATGAATTTCATCTGTCGCTTGCGGATAGCGCGACCCATTTCTCCAACAATATCTCGTCGCGGCCCAATTGCCATGCTGTTCCATGGTGTGACTGCAGAGTCCCACATGGCAAACCCGTCATGATGCATTGCAACTGGGCCAGCAAACTTTGCCCCAGCAAGAAAGAAGAGATCCGCCCACTCCTCAGCATTGAACGATTGCGCCGTGAATAATGGAAACAAATCGTGGTATTCAAATGTCTTTGGCTGCCCATACGTACGAATATGAAACTCATGTTCGCGATATGTCTGAAACCCAATACCTTTCGTGGCAGCCTTTTTTGGTTTTGGCTTCTTACCGCTAATATGACCGTACATAGTCCGTGGGTAATGTTCGTTGCCAAAAGCCGGAACGGCATACGGTCCCCAATGGAAATAAATGCCAAACTTTGCGTCACGAAACCATTTTGGCGCTTGTTGATGCCGGGAAAGTGAATCCCACTGTGGCTCATATTCCTCTGCGCGCAGAAGAAATCCATTGTGCACACAACCTATAGCAATGACCAATCCAACAAAGAACATTCGCGTAACTATCATCTGCGTACTCCTTTGGTGAAGACACACATTTTATTTCTGTTCAAGTTGAATCTTCAGGCAATGGGCAAAATCGGTTGGCTTTTCTGCTGGAAAAGTTACACGGAGCCCATCAGGATGCCGTTCCCAAACTAAGTTACCTGTATGACCAAGCATTTCTACCGATTGAATCTCACCAATCCGACTATTGCCGGGAGCTAGAAGAGTAAGTTCAACATACTGCTTATTCTTAGGGGGCCACTTCAGCACAAAGGCGTAGAGATAATCACCCTTTAACGTGTAACGCACGTCTTTGTAGGTAAAAGGAGACGCTTCTACAAAATGAGGAATCTCATTTACTTTGCCCTCACCAAAATAGTGCCATGGACGAGTACCATAAATTCCCTCGCCATTCACATCTAACCACCCGCCTATATCCTCAAGAATTTTTGTAGCTGTTTTATCAAGTGTTCCATCCGCACGGATTGGGATGTTTAACAACAAGTTTCCATTTTTACTAACGATATCAACAAATTTATCTATCTGGAGGTCGGATGTGGTGTAGGGCTTGTTCTTGTTATACCCCCACGACCCGATCGAGTCATCGGTTTGCCAAGGCTCTGGAAGGATGTGACCGGCCTTCCCTCGCTCGTAGTCGAGCGTCGTCATGCCATCCGCGTAGAGCCCCTGCCACGGTCGTTCTTTTACACACATCACACCTTCTGGACGTGCATTATAAAAATGGGCGATGACATCCATTCCTGTCTGCCCATTATCATCACCACGGAAGGGGACAGCACAATCAAAATACAGATGATCGGGCTGATAGTCATCAACGAGTTGTTCAAGCCGTTTCTTCCAGTGCTCACGCCACGCTTTCGGTGCATTCAGCGGAGCTCGTGGATGCGTGCTTTGCCCATCGTTTGGTGGATAAAGGCCTTTCCCAGCACCTTGCCCACCGTCGTAGGCGATGCCTTTTTTTGGTCCTTCTGTATCGGCCTGATTTGCGACATTCAACCAGCTATAACTCCGTGATAAATGCGTGGTCACACCAAATCGCAGACCCGCTTTCAGTGTGGCATCTCGCCAGGCACCGATAATGTCTCGTTTCGGTCCCATTGCGACAGCGTTCCATTCATGGTGTGTTGAGTCCCACAGATCAAAGTTGTCATGATGGACAGCACATGGTGAAAAGTATTTTGCACCGGCACGTTTGAAGAGAGCTAGCAACGCATCAGGGTCAAAGTTTTCTGCCTTCCACAGTGGAATAAAGTCTTTGTAGCCAAATTGTGACGGATGCCCAAAGTGCTCAAGATGATACGCGTAGTCCTCACCACCCTCCTCATAGAGTTTGCGTGCGTACCACTCACCGCGCTCTACAACAGAATAGGCTCCCCAGTGCAGATAAATACCAAACTTGGCATCTCGAAACCATTCTGGGCACCGATACTGTTGCAAAGATTGTACATTTGGCTTGAACCGTTCGGCTGCATGCCCACAGGTCGCAGCCAGCAGGCAGACCGTGCCAACGACGCCAGGAATCCACTTTTTCGTCTCTTGTAGAATCATGTTTTCTCCATCTATTTTTCTGTTGAACGCGGCTTGATATGAGTGAGTTTAAATGTAAAGACATAATCACAGGGCAGGTCGTGAATGCCAAATCCCCTAAGATCAATTTCGATCGTATTATTTACATGTTTCCAAGCCAGAGTTTTTTGTGAGCCAAGAAGTGATACCTCGCTAGCATCCGAAGGTGTTACATTCCGGATGACAAATGTTTCACCAACTGGCCAGCCTGGGCTGAGTGCAAAAAGGGTGCTTCCCTTACTTGTGAATAATGCTTCTCGTGATGCATTCCCAGGCTTTGGACGAATAGTCGATTCTGTAAGTGCAGTGCCTGCATGATGATCCTCTTTAGTAAACTCCGGCATTGTTCCGGCACTCCACTGCGCGTCTTTGGCCCAACGCCGGCTTCCGTAGATAGCTTCACCGTTCACACTCAGCCACCTCCCAATTTCTGCAAGCCGCTCCTCCATGATGACAGGGATTCTTCCGTCATGTGTTGGACCGACGTCGAGTAGCAGGTTCCCGCCTCGAGAGACAGTGTCGACGAGCATGAGAATCAGATGTTCTGCCGAGTTGTAATCCTCAAGCGACT
>CAXEMW010000106.1:0-10907 GCA_963997395.1 uncultured Planctomycetaceae bacterium | reverse complement strand
ACGCGGCTCTCCCCGACGGGCGCCTCGTCCTCGGCGACGAGCGCCGCGCCCGCTCCCGGGGCCAGGGGCGCGAACCCCGCCGCGCCCGCCTCCGATCGCGTCACCCTGTACGTCGCCGCGACGTGCCCCTTCGCGGCGCGCGCGTGGATCGCGCTCCTGGAGAAGCGCCTCGACCCCGCCTCGTGCGACGTCCGCGTCGAGAACCTCGCGGCGAAATCCGCGAACCTGCAGGACGCCTTCGCCGCGGGCACCCCCGACCCCGAGCCGCGCGTCGCGAAGGTGCCCGTGTTGCAGCACGCGGGGAAGACGCTCGTGGAATCGGGCCTGTGCGCCGATTACATCGCCGAAGCCTTTCCGGCGACGCGCGACGACGACCTCGCGTACCGAAGCGCCGTCGAGCGGTACGACGGCGAGCTATTCGTCGCGCAGTTCGACGCCGTCGTCCCCGCGTACTTCGCCGCGCTCCGCGCGAAGAACCAGGGCGAGGCGGACGCGGCGCTCGACAGGGTCCGCCTCGCGCTGCGGCAGAGCGAGCGCGCGCTCGTCGCGACGCGATCGATCGGCCCCTTCGCGGCGGGCTCGCGATTCACCGTCGCCGACGCCAAGGCGTGCACGATGATCCCGCGGCTCGAGCACGTCCTGAAGCACTACCGCGGGTTCGAGCTCGCGAAGGAGGTGGAGGCGATGGAGCTGACGAAGGTGCGCGCGTGGATGGACGCGTGCGAGGGGAGGGAGAGCGTGCGCGCGGTGAAGGAAGCCGCCGCCGCGAGCGCGGGGGAGAGCTTCGAGGACGCCATCGTCGAGCACAGCGCGAAATTCGTCTCGTGGACGGGGAAGTGAGCGACCCGTGGAAAGTAGTGGGATATAATACGCGCATATCCCGAAGTTGTTTTGTGATGATTTCCGTTAATTGTGATCCTCGGAAAGGTGGCTTTCCAGCAATCATGGTGAACATGACTAATCCAAGCGTGTAAAGGTCCGCACGAGCATCGAGAGGTTTGCCGGCTGCCTGCTCAGGTGCCATAAATTCTGCAGTACCAACGATACTCCCATGCGCTGTTTGGCTGGTGGCACCAAACAGTTTGGCAATTCCGAAGTCGGCAAGCTTCACCCCTGCGTTGGCTTGATGTGGGTCGTCGGGCACAAGGAGATTCGCGGGCTTCAGATCACGATGAATGATTCCATGGTCATGTGCAACTTTGAGGGAACGGGCTATTTCAATCGATAAGTCAACAACTTCTTCCGGAGTAAATATTCTTCCTCCACGAATAATTCGCTCCAGGCTTTGGCCATGAACTAGTTCCATTGCGAAATATGGTTGCCCATCGTCTTCCCCGTAAGCGATAAGCTGGACAATTCCAGGGGAACGAAGTGGTTTGAGTGTTTGTATCTCCGAGTCGAAACGTGCTTTGAGCCCAAGATCATCAGCAAGATGGGACGCAAGAACCTTCACAGCGACGTGTTCGCCCGTTTCCTGATGTTCAGCCTCATAGACAGCTCCCATACCGCCTCTTCCAAGACGTGTCATGAGAACATACGGGCCGAGTTGCTGTGCTTCCATGGTTAACTAGTCTATCTTCGTGGCGATTGGTGTAGAACCGGTTCTCCCATGTTTTGGATAATGCCACCGCATGGATTTCTCCGATAAACTGTGAAAAAAGGTACTTCGCATTGAATGGGGCCAAAAGATTGCTTCCCGCTACCTCGAACCAGGCAGTCGGCCTCGGCGAATATTGCCGAGACTTCCTGTTTCATCCGCAGCATGTGTCACCAGAGACATTCAGCCTGATTGAACGTTTCCATCTCGATAGTGTTGGCTGCGGAATCTCGGCTATCTACCATCAGGCCAACGCGTGCACCGTGCTACGTAGCGAGGCCCTTCGAACACGTCCCATCGCACAGCAGGTTGGTGGTATCTGTTTTGGTGAGGAAACTCCGGTTGAGACAGCTCGAAGTGTGGCGGCAAATGTTGCGGCAGTTCGTGAGTGGGATGCCAACGGAACAAATTTTGGATTCGATAAAACTACTGGGCGAATAGCCGGTGAGTTTGGTCACAATGATTTTTATCCAGTGGCCATTGCTGCAAGTCGTGAAGCAGGATTCGATGGCAATGGTGCACTCCGGCTGATGCTGCTGATTGACGAAATCCGCGGACGGTTGGCTGAAGTATTTCCCCTACGTGCATACGCTATTGATCATGTCCACCATGGAGCTGTCGCCTGCGCAGCGGCGGTCACAGCAGCCTTGGGAGGGAGTGTCTCACAAATCGAATCTGCTGTTGGTCTTGTTGTCGCCCATTACGTGCCCTTTAGAGCCATCCGCGCAGGGACGCAACTATCAGATAGCAAGGGATCGTCAGCTGCGTTCGCCGCCGAAACCGCGGTGCTCGCTGCCCAACGAGCCATCGATGGATTTCAGGGACCACGCGATATTTTCCGAAACCCTCTTGCCATCTATCGTCTGAACGAGCCATGCCCAGATGGATCAAGTCCATTTGACCTTGAACTTGGCCAGTCAGGAGATGCATTCGCAATTCATTCGATGCATTTTAAACTCGGGTTGTATGAGCATCAGTCGGCAGCAGCCATACAGTCACTTATCGAAATTCTTGGTAAGACGCCACATACAGTTGCTTCCCTCAATCTAATTCGGTCAATAACCGTAACTATTTACGAACCAGCTTTTTCAATAATCGCTGATCCGGCAAAGCGAACACCCCACACAAGACAGTCAGCAGATCACTCCTTGCCGTATATTATCGCAAGAACGCTTCAGAAAGCTGCGTCCAGTTATGCCGCCGGGAACACAGTTTGTGGATGGTCGGACGTGATGTTGTTACCAGAAGATTACTCGGATGCTGCCATTGCTGATAAGGAACTGGCGGAGATTATAAAGAAAATCGATATTGTGCACGGTGGTCCAGACTATGACTCGTTGTACCCAGAGGGTATTCCAGCCAGAGTTTCTATTGATCATGACGAATGTGGCTTGCTAGATGGTGGGCAATGTGTCTTTCCACTAGGACATGCACATTCTGATCAGTCACAGACTACAGCTCTAGTTGATGAAAAATTCGAACGGCTCGTTGCGGGAGCCGTTTCCAGTCCACAAGCACTTCGGCAACACCTTCGGTTACATAACATGCCAGCTGAACACGTCGCCCAGTTATATGCTTTCCCTATTTACTTGGCGTCAGGGAATACATGACCCAATCCAACCTTCATGGGGTTCTCTCGATAGACAAGCCACCAGGTGTCACATCCAGAAGGGTGGTTGACGCGGTGTCTCGTACGCTGTCAACAAAAACGGTTGGGCATGCCGGCACTCTTGATCCATTGGCACGTGGCGTTGTTATTGTCTGTGCTGGGCATGCAAGAAAACTGGTTGATTTTCTCCATCAACAGAAGAAGTCATACACCGTTTCTTTCCTCCTCGGCCGTTCAAGCCCGTCGGATGACTTTGAAACGGAAGTGTCTCTGGAAGACCAGCCTCACTGCCCCTCTCTGCAACAAATTGAGGAGTCATTACAGGCCCAACGGGGCACCATTTTGCAACTACCTTGCACATACTCAGCAAAGAAGATCGCTGGCAAAAGAGCCTACAAACTAGCTCGCCTCGGTAAACAGGTGGTCCTCCAGCCGAAAGAAATTCATATTTATCAAGTAGAAATCACGGCGTATGACTGGCCAAGGCTTGAGTTGTCGCTTGTCTGTTCAAGTGGGACGTTTGTGCGCGCCCTAGGACGGGACATTGCCAACTCTGTCGGAACATGTGCAGTTATGGAAACGCTAATCCGAACAGCTGTCGGGCCGTATGGACTCGACACCGCAGTACCGCTTGCTGGAATTACGCCAGATGTCCCGGGGAGGCGATTCGTTGAAGCGGCATTACGCCCACCCATTTCTGCTCTGCCTCACCTTCAGGCACGAACGCTCACGCCAGATGAAATAGAATATGCCGCCCGGGGCGGGCTCCTTTCAGGTGAAGCGGGCGCAACGAGTGATCCTGTGGCTGCCCTTGACGCAAATGGTAATTTGCTCGGTATTCTCCGGGTCTTGCCTCAAGGCGGGTGGCGTCTCAGACCGAACTTTATCGATACAAGCCCGCAAGCCAAATAGCTTCAACAACGACGTCAGTATGATGCAATTATGTGTGACGGAGGATGTTCCGCCACAGAACATGAAAAGCCCAAAGCCCGATGACACTACCTATAAAACAAGAAACCCATCAACCAAGGATGGGTGCCTCGAATCCCCGAAGACAACGCGTGCTCGGCCTTGTGTTTGTTGTTGGATTCGTCATTTTTAGTATGGTTCTCCTCACAGCAACCCATCTTCCCCGTATCCCTACAGTCGCTCGAGGCCCAGGCGTGGATAAATGGCTCCACTTTTCCGCCTATGGCTGCCAAACAATTCTCGCAATGGGTGTTCTGTATTGTACCGATCGACTCGTACTGAAAAACGTTGCGTTCCTCATTGTTCTCCTAACGACTTTCGGTGCAGTTGACGAACTCACGCAGCCAATGTTTCATCGCCAGGCTGAACTTTTCGATTGGCTGGCAGACTGCGCGGGAGTTATCATCGGTATGTGTTCGGTATGGCTATTTGCTTCCCCCCGGCAAGAACCCCCTATTAGTGAAGACCATCATGCCCCTTGAATTCTCGAGGTCCGCAGTCGCGGCCGTCTTCGATTTTGCTGTGTTAAAGCCTGATCAGACAGTTCTAGACATTGAGTCTGCCGTGTCTCTGTGCCGTGGTTTATCGATTGGGTGCCTGTGTGTCCGCCCGGTGGATGTGCGTTACGCAACAAGCCTATTACAAGACCAGATGACGAGCGTTGCCAGTGTCGTTGGCTTTCCTCACGGAACTAATACAACAGTGGTCAAAGCACATGAGGCGAAACTCGCAATAGAAGACGGAGCAAGAGAAATTGATATGGTCATCGCTTTACCCGCATTGCTCAATGGTGATTACAGGGCTGTCTACGACGATATTGGTGCAGTCGTAAATGAGGCCAGGCCCACAAATGTGCCCGTCAAAGTCATCCTCGAAACCTGCTACCTCAAGAAAACTGAAATTATCCAAGCCTGCCAAATTTCCGAATCAGCAGGCGCATCATTCGTGAAAACGTCAACCGGTTTTGCTCCGAGTGGAGCAAGCCCTGAAGCAGTCAAGACCATGCTCGAAACAGTTGATGGCCGTATTGGGGTAAAAGCGAGTGGTGGAATCAGAACATGGAATGACTGCGTGAACTACTTGAGAATGGGCTGTACGCGAATTGGCGTGGGTGATCCTCTGGCCATTTTATCCGGTGCCCCAGAGGCCGATTGAACTGCTTTGTACGCACGGGACAACATTCTTAGCCGATGTCCATTCAAACTGTGACGTTAGCCATCAAAGATAAGCATGACGTACGCGGCAAACAGGATGAGATGTACAACACCCTGGAGAAGTGTAGTTTTTCCAGTACCGAGGGTGATCACGCTGGTAAAAAGAGTGAGCGTAAGCATTGCAATGTCACTTGGCTCAAGACCTAGTTCTAGGGTTCTTCCCGAGAAAAATCCTATCGCTAAAACAACGGGGACAGTCATGCCAATTGTACTGGTGGCTGAACCAAGCAGAATATTTATGGTTCGTTGAAGCCGGTTATTGCGAGCGGCCCGCAGGGCGCTGAGACCTTCGGGCGATAGCACAAGGATGGCAACAAGAAAACCTCCGAGTGCCGGCGGTGCATTGAGTGTATGAATACCATGGTCAACCAATTTGCCGAGGTTTTTTGCTAGAAAAACGACCGGAACCATGCTCAACACAAGAAGCATTGCATGGATAAAGGTTGAATACGGGGGCTCGTCATGGTGCTGCGTTATGTTTGTCGGGGAAAGAAAATATTCAGCCTGACTGCCTGTCTGAACAAGCAGGAAAATAACATAGAGTCCTGCGGATGTTACGAGTAAGAACGCCGCCTGTAAGGAAGACACATTGCCACCAGGAGCTGACTCTGTAAATCGGGGGACGATAAGTGTGAGTACTGCGAGTGGAACCAGAACACCAAGGTAGGCGTTTGCCCCCGACAGGTTGTATTCCTGCCGATGGTGGCGGAGTCCGCCGGCAAGTAGTGTGCCACCCAGCATGCCAGTGAGCACAATCATTACGACCGAAAACATTGTGTCTCGAGCCAGTCCGGGATGTGCTTTTCCCGTCAGACTGACCGCTGCAATCATGGCAACTTCGATCCCAATTACGGCCAGTGTTAACACGATCGTTCCATATGGCTCTCCAAGACGTATTGCCAACGCATCAGCATGTCGAACAACACCAAATGACAGCCACAATATGGAGAGAAATAACCACGAAAAACAAAACCCCGCCCATAGAGGCTGAGACAGATCTGCAAGCCATACCGTTCCGAAGAAGAACCAGAGACCTGCCGTGGCAATTCCAAACAGCAGCCCTTTTTCATTGCGCTTAGAGAGGAGCAGGGTCTTCATCGGTTTAAACCTAAGTATTTGATTGGATACACGCAGACGGCCTGAGCGGCATTCGGATCGTCCTACCGCGACCGTAATTCCCAATCCAGCGTCTGAGAGCCCGGTGTCACATCCGTTGTGAGCATTGATTCTCGGTTGTAGCGAACAGGCACCCTCTCCGGCACCTCTGAGCTTTGTTGCTACGGGTCATTGTTGCTTTATAGATTGAGCCGTAAGAATGTCATGTGCGTTGTTCCGATAACAATGCCCCATATACAGAAATTTCGAATATACGTGTGATTATTGCTCATTGCTCCTGAAAATCAAAATCTCTTCACCAATTATCTTCAAGGTGCCTGACTCCCAACGACATACAGTGCGATGGCAGTCGTCATACAGAAAGCGGCGAGAAGTTGTCTAAAAAAAACATTCCGTTCGATTCTGCTTTCGAGGTGATGCCAGCCTTGACCAGACACTATGGCCCCGAGAACAACAGACACGATACCACGAGTTGATTGCAATATTGTGCTCAGTATTACACCCACAAAGCCAATGCATGCATAAAGCCCAAACATCGCAAGGAGCCATGCTAAGGAGTATTCACCTGCAGCGAACCAGTCGCGGTTTGTTGGTCGTGGGATTCTTGCGTACTCGACAATTGCCAGGGGGGAAACAATGAGTCCAATAAATACATATGTCACGAGAAGCGCCAGGCATCCCACGGAGAAGCGACTTAGGAAAACTGCGTTCTGCATTGCATCGATCATTTCGACAATACCAAGGTCAGCAATCGCAAAGCAGACACAACCAGATGACAGAAGAAGCAATGATTGTACAGGCAGGCCCGAGCCCCCCTGCTGAAGAAGAATTGCAGCGACAGCACATAGCGTAATCGCAAACCACTGCTCAACGGAGAGTGTTTGTCCAAAAACCAGTGATACTATTAGGCCCAGAGCGATTATTTTCAGACCCAATAGAGGTGAAAGACGAGACGCATCACTTCTTCTGAGTACGCGAAAAACAGCAGATGTTCCAAAAAAGTAGGTTCCGGTTGATACAAAGCATGGAAGCCAAATGTTCCACCTCCAGATTTTAGAAAAAAGAATTTCTGAGGAATAGCTGGATAAGGCGAAAATCCCGCACGTGAAACCCATGATCACATGAGCAAAGATGAGTAGCCGCCTGCTGGCATGTTTCTCACGAGTGCCGTGGTGCCGCGAAATTAAATATGACAGCGAACTAAAAAAAGCTGCTGTAAGACCAGCAACAATGCCA
This sequence comes from uncultured Planctomycetaceae bacterium, assembly GCA_963997395.1. GTDB lineage: Bacteria > Planctomycetota > Planctomycetia > Pirellulales > UBA1268 > UBA1268. The sequence continues at coordinate 3,166 of CAXEMW010000106.1, read as the reverse complement.
AAGAAGAGAGTATTCAAAACATTCCAACTGGACGGAGCTGACGGCGATATCTGGCCCGCAGCCACCAGACTTTACCTACTCGGTACAGCCGGTGCGACCGTTTCTTCTGTTTCGTCTTCGAATCGGCCGATCGGGCGACCTGCAATTTATACGGCGGGTAGAGTTGAGGGAAGAAGTCTTTTACCACACAGGAAAATACTCAAATGGCAAGTGCCAACCAGCGGATTGCCGGTGGGGTAGCCCAGCGTCTCGCAAACGGTGATTACATTATCGATCCCGACATTCCACAACGAGTGGGTGCCAACCGTCTACGACACATCCTCGCGATTCTCCTTGTGCCGGTTGTCGTCTTCATCTCGATGGCGCTCATCAGTTTCGACCCAGCTGATCCGCCCGCCGGCCGGGGGTTCCCACCTCGCATCGAGCCAACCAATCTGTGTGGACATCTAGGTTCCACAGTCGCAACACTCATTTACCAATCAACCGGTGTTGCCGGTTGGCTTGGAGTGGTTTTCCTCGCGGGGCTTGCCGTTGGCCTCTTCCGTCAACAGCGATTTCAGGATTTACCATGGCGTGCAACTGGCGCTGTACTGTCTATTAGCGGTCTTGCCACACTCGCAACCCTTTTCCTCCCACCTTTCATCCCACGTCCTGTGTGGGGGCCCGGCGGACTCGGTGGTACGTTATTCGCAGATCTTGCCACCCGTTATCTCGCAAATGCTGGCGCTGCAATTACTGCTGCAACCGTTCTCGGTTTGGGACTCTTTCTTGCCGCTGATCAGGTAATGATCAAATGTGGCGGGTGGCTTACACGTTTACTCACTCGGCTCGGTGACCATAGTATTTCCTTCATTCACGCCACACTCTCTGGATTTGGTGTCCTTGCCAAAGACTCTACCGAAGAAGCCGAAGACCTTGCGTGGTGGCAGAAACGACGCCAAGCAACAGCCGTGCTCGACGAAGAAGACGAAGACACCTCCGACGATTTGTCTATTCGCGTCCGCGGACGGAAACAAAAAGACGAGGTAGCCGCGGAAGAATACGAGGAGTACGAAGAAGACGAAGAGGAATATGAAGAAGAGGCTGAAGAAGTGACACCACCAGTCTCTGCAATGGTTCCTATCAAAAACCGACAAACGAGGCCTACCCGACAACTCGAACTCGATATCACACCTGACCCTGAAGGTAATTACGAACTCCCTTCTCTCGACCTTCTCCTGCCTCCGGAACAACTCGAACTTGATGAACAAGAAGCTGAGGTTCGCAAACGAGCAAAAATTCTTGAAAAAACATTCGCCAACTTTGGATTTAAAGTTCGCGTTGTTGAGGTTGAAACCGGCCCAGTCATATCGCAGTACGAGATCGAGCTTGAGGCAGGCTTACGACTTGCCAAAATTACAAACCTTGCCGATGACCTCGCCATTGCACTCCGTGTGCCTAGTGTTCGGATTGTTGCGCCGATTCCTGGAAAAAATTCAGTGGGTGTTGAGGTCCCTAATACCGACAGGCAAATGGTACGGCTGCGTGAAGTTATGGAAGAAACCCACGCCAAGAGTCGTAACATGAAGATTCCGATTTACCTTGGTAAAGATGTCGGTGGAAATCCGATGGCAGTCGATCTCGCGACCATGCCACACCTTCTCATTGCAGGCCGAACTGGTACAGGAAAAAGTGTTTGCCTCAATTCGATCATTGTTTCAATGTTGATGACGAGACGGCCTGACGAGGTTCGCATGCTTATGATCGATCCGAAGATGGTCGAGCTGACGCCCTACAAGTCATTGCCTCATCTCATGCATCCAGTTGTGACTGACATGAAGAAGGCCGAGGCGATTCTCGCCTGGGCAGTTGACAAGATGGAGCAGCGATACACCCTGCTGGCTCGGGCGGGCGTCAGGCATCTCTCGCAGTATAACTCTCTTGGCCGAGATGAACTCTTGAAGCGTATCCAGCCTGAGAGTGGCGAAGAGGCTGATTCAATCCCAACAACCATGCCATTTATTGTCATGATTGCTGATGAGATTGCAGACATGATGATGACTGCCGGCAAAGAGATTGAGCAGTACATCATCCGACTCGCACAGAAAAGCCGTGCGGTTGGCATCCACCTCATTCTCGCCACCCAAAAACCAACAGTCGATGTGATAACTGGCCTCATTAAGAGTAACCTGCCTGCAAGAATCGCGTTCCAGGTTGCCAGTCGTACAGATAGTCGAGTTGTCCTTGACGAATGTGGGGCAGAACGACTTCTGGGGAACGGTGATATGTTGTTTCTCTCACCCGGCACCAGTCTCACTCAACGTGGGCAGGGCACCTTTGTCAGTGATGATGAAATCGGTCGAGTCATGGCGACCGTGGGAACCAATGAACCTCAGTATGCAAAGGAACTGGTTAACCTGCAGCCAGCGTCATCCGGTGATTCGTCCGCCAAGAGCACTACGGCGAAAGATCGTGATGAATTGTATGAAGCAGCGGTAGAGGTGGTCATTCGCGAAGGACGGGGAAGTGTTTCTCTCCTCCAGCGTGCCCTTGGTGTCGGATACGGCCGTGGGGCGCGTATGGTCGATTTTATGGCTGAAGATGGAATCGTCGGCCAATACGCTGGCAGTCAGGCTCGCGAAGTGCTCATGACCATGGAGGAATGGGCGGCGGCACAGGGTGAGGAACCACTTCCCCCAGACCCACCACCTCGCAGGCTTAAAATCAATCCTCATGCGGAGGAAACTGTGTCTGACGACGAGGATGAAACCATACAAGACGACGAGCCGTCCATCGTCGCTGAAGTTGATGAGGATGAAGAAGACACTGAGGAACATGCCGCATCAGAGGACGGGGACGTCGAAGATGATGAAGAATACGAGTACGTCTACGAAGACGACGAAGAAGGCGATGAGGAAGAATACGAGGAGGACGAAGAGGAGGATGTTGCCGATGAGTAAGTTCTCAGCAGTCATCTTGCTCACCCCAATCAATGTGGCAGAACACGCAGTAAACCGTCCGGATCTCTTCGGGACGGGTAGTCTCTTAAGGGTTTTTCTATGCAGTGGTGGTTCGTTGGGGCTGCGGCTCTCGCCGGTTGTTTTATAGCAATCCAAGCAGCAGCAAATAGTGCGCTTCGTGACTCATTAGGGAGTCCCTGGTATGCGGCCTTTTTCTCCATTACCGG
>CAXEMW010000105.1:0-10948 GCA_963997395.1 uncultured Planctomycetaceae bacterium | reverse complement strand
TGCAAAGATCTATGGGGCGGCCTGCACACCGGACTTTTATCTCTTTGATGGAAGCCGCAAATTAGTGTACCGCGGCCAGCTTGATGAGAGTCGCCCAAACAGCGGAGTGCCCGTGATAGGCGAGGATCTTCGAAAGGCTATAGATGCCTTGCTCGAATCGCACCCACTGCCTCAGTCACAACGTCCGAGTATCGGGTGTAACATTAAGTGGCGGCCTGGCAATGAACCCGAGTACTTCTTGAATCCGTAGCCGCTTTGCCAAATGGAAATCTCTATGCCAGTAATTGATAGCTTTAGGCTTGACGATTTTTTTGAAGCGACAATGCGGGCCTCGGCGTGCGTGTTTGTAAAACACATGCGGCATAGGCTTCTTGGAAAAAAATGGCCGAGTAAGCTCTTAACAAACAGTCACTTGGACGTGAGTCCGCCGATGTCCCGAGTTTCTTCAGGTGCCAAGCTGGCCGCTCGAATATTCTCGCGCTGGATAGCTTCATAGACTTCCTGGCGATGCACAGGAATTTCCGAAGGTGCATTGATGCCTAGCCGTACTTTGTCTCCTCGAATATCTACGATCGTCACAACAATATTGTCGCCGATCATTATGCTTTCATCGCGTTGTCTAGAGAGTACGAGCATCGTTGGTTCCTTCCTGATGTATTTTAAGCTGGTGTTCCAAGCTTCCAGCTAACATCGAATTATGCACTCTTTTTAAGCGTGGCTAGGGTGTGATCTAGTGGTTGATGCAAAGATAAGTCACCACTCGCAACAACTTGACGGCCTGTACGGTCTTCAAGGTTTATAACGATTGGAGCTTTCAAATTAAGTGTAAGTCCTTTGTTATTTTTGCTGACAACTACCACAAGCTGCGCCTGACGAATGTCGTGCAACCGAAGAGGCGTAAGCTCACTTCTTGGTATGCGGACTTGGTACTGAGGCACAAATCGTCTCGGGCTGACAACCGCGATTGCGACGTCGTCTCGCGTTGTGCTTTGAAGCCAGCCGAGGGCATCGTTTTCGGCGTCAGCAAGCAAAGCCCATTCTCGGCATTGCTCGAGACCGGGCAGGCCGCTTTGGAAGTTCAGCAGATCAGCTGAATCGACATCGATACGTCCAAAACGAGTGGTGTTAATCCACATTGTGAGGGCACTCCTTTGCCAAAATGGGTTCCAGCATTACGTTTCCCTTGATGCTGGAGAGGTGCATACCGCGCCTCTTCTGATACTATCGGCAGAGAGGGTGGTTCGGGTCGAGAAAAAAGGTTTGGCTAAAAAAAGAGGTTCGGGAAAGATGTGCCACTTGTTGCGAGACAGTGCTCAGCAATTCCCTGCCACCTTTTATTCCCACATGGGCTGTGCTCGCCACGCTGCAAGTGGAGCCATCACCATAAGCGGAGCCCAGGCAGCGAAAGATGGTCCAAGAATGTAACTAGTGGCTAGGGCGTGGAATCCGAGTATTGTCAGGAAAAACGCTACGGTCGTTAAAACGCATAGTCCAACTGCTACGAAGACACCTCGTCGACTCGGTCCAAGTACTAACGGTATGCCGAGCAAGACGAGGGAAATGTCGAGAAACGGAGCAACAAACCGAGCATGGACACGTAGGGGAACCTCTGCACCAACGCCCAGGCTAGGATTTGAAATTGCATTGATCAAATTCATGGTTGATGAATAAAGGCTCCAATTGTTCGAGCCAATCATCTGTTCAAAGCTTACACCACTTGTCACAAAACATTCATTGGGTTTGAGCCACGGAGAGTTTTCACCTGTATAGATCACAGTTGAATTTCTTAGGTTGAGAGCGGGTAGCAAATCAATGTCTGGTGGTCGGGAAACCCCACGAAGCAGATACCCTGCGGGGTGTTCTGTTGCTGCTGGTTTCCAGATAGCATTGGCTGCATCAATCTGTGGGCCAAATTCAGCCAGCAAGGGAGGCATAAGCAGACTCGGAGACTCGATACGCTGTAGAGCTTCCTGATATGATTTTCCACGGAACAGTATTTCAGTTTCATGGTCATATCGGGCCTCAAAGTTTTTTTGAGTCTGCCCATCGAGATCTTGTGCGTTACGTGCGATTGCAAACCGTATCGAAGGGAGCACAAACTCTCGGTTGCCAATAGCAAGAAGGCTCACAAAGATCGTAAAGAGAATTGCGGGTTTTGCGATTCTCCACCGAGTAATTCCGGCTGCTAGTAGCGCGGTGAGTTCGTTGTGTCGTTCGAGCCACGATAAAGCAAACATTCCGCTGGCTAGAGCAATAATGGGGCTTGTGGCATCGAAAAATGAGATGAGTCGATAGCCGTAGTACATGCCAAGCACCCGTAAAAGCCCACCTGTTTTTTCGGCATGAAGCATAAACTCTTCGAGGTTCGTGAATGCATCGATGACGAACGTCAGGCCTGCAAGGCTTATAAAGACAATACAAAATGATTGTAGCTGTGCGCGAATGAGGTAGCGATCAATCAGCATGAAATGAAGTTGCCAAGGGAATAGATGCCGAATTCCGGAAAGATAGGTAGGCTGTCTGTCAGCGTCAATTCTTTTGTCTGTTCTAAATTGGGAACAAATGAAATGGTGATAGATTACAGACGACTGCCGATTAGTTGGGTCAGTTGCAAAGGCTGGGCAAGGCAGCAGCTGATCGAATTGAGCGGCATTTTTTTCCCAGCAAGTTGTGTGGCGTGCGGTCAAGACATTTTCAAAGACCAGTCGCAAGAAAATCTACAGGCTGGAAACGATATTCCTCTGTGTGAAACATGTCGGTTTGAAGTAACTGACTTGAGTCCTCGCTGTGGCTGTTGTGGTCTTCCGAGGCCCAGTGACATTTCATGCTCTTTGTGTCGAAAGATTGCTCAGCAACTGGGTGAGGAAAAGATTTTGTGGCAGCAGATCTTTGTACTTGGTAGTTATCAAAAGCGCCTACGTGAAAGTGTCTTGGCGGGTAAGAGGCCGGCAGGCGAAGGTCTTGTGGAAGCTCTTTCGGATCTTCTTATTGAACAGCATCCGGCCATTCGTGATTTGAAGTTAGATGCTGTTGTTCCAGTTCCCATGCATTGGCGTAAGCGTTGGGAGAGAGGAACGAATTCTGCAAATACGATGGCAAGGAAAATTGCGTCACGTCTCGGAGTTCCGTATCGCTGTGATATAAAACAAAAAATATTGGCGAGGCCTCAGAAGTCAGTATCGGCCAAAATGCGACCTGCAAATGCCTCCGCTAAATTTTCTGGTGTGGGTCGTCAGCTCGCAGGTAAACGAGTGCTCGTTGTAGATGATGTCGCAACCACTGGAGCTACGCTGTCGGCTATAACACGCTGTCTGCTGGAGATTAATGCCACAGTTGTTTACGCTGCTGTTCTTGCAAGAACAGATGAGGCTATAAGGTTCTGAAGGTCGTTAGAGTAAGCGAAGCAATTATTTTTAAGACAAAACATATATCAGAGGAAACGAAAAAACGTGGGAAAACTTGCTGGTGAGATGGTACGGGTTGGAACTCGTGGAAGCCAGCTCGCCCGAACTCAGACAGGTCATGTCATAGATCAACTGCGGATTTTTGGCTTTGAAGTACAAGAAGTTATCATCTCGACTCGTGGGGATCAGCAGCAGACTGTCCCAATTGCACAGATTGGAAATGATGGTGTCTTCGTTCGTGAGCTTGAAAAAGCACTTCTCGAAGAACGAATTGACTTGGCGGTTCACAGCCTGAAAGACCTGCCAACAGCAATGACCCCTGGCCTTGAATTTGCATGTACTCCTGTTAGGGCGACACCATTTGATGTTTTGGTCAGTCGGAACGGGGTCGGGCTTCGTGATTTGCCGGCGGATGCGAGTGTTGGCACAGCGAGCATTCGGCGACGAATTCAGATTCAGGCGGTTCGTCCAGATCTGCAGATTGTTGCTATCAGAGGCAACGTTGATTCACGTCTGAGGCGGCTTGATGAAGGGGAGCTCGATGCGGTTGTTCTCGCAGCTGCAGGCCTTGAGCGACTTGGCCGTGCGGAAAGGATAACGGAATTACTGCAGCCACCAGAGTTCTGGCCTGCGGTGGCTCAGGGAGCCTTGGTTATTCAGATCAAGGAAGCGAATCAACGTATTCGAGAAATACTTGAACCGATGCATGATTCTGCAACGTATCTGGCAACCATCGCTGAGCGTGCGCTTCTGGCGGCTCTTGCTGGGGGGTGCCTCGCACCAATTGGTAGTTGGGGGGAATTTGGAGAAGATGACGAGCTCACCTTGGGAGGGTGTGTATTATCTGATGCTGGAGGAAACGTGGAAATGCGAACAGCGTCTTGTTCGTCGCACGTGCGAAACTCAGAAAGTGCCGCATCACTTGGCCGCGAGGTCGCGGAGAAGCTCTTAAGCCAGGGTGCGCAAGAGCTACTTGATTTGATGAGGGATGGTGGATCGCCACCTCACTAAATGGAGTGAGAAACAAACGAGACGAATAAGATTAGTTACGAAGCTGCTAGCCTTGGCATTAAGTAGTTATGCACTTGTAGAAGTGTGCAACCCGACGGAGGTTGCCCATTCGCTTCCCCCATGCGAACCCCAGCTTGCGGGAATCTTGTTGGGTATGTACTGGGATTCCGATTAAGTGCTAAAATTAAATTCCTGCCTAGTGGCAGCTCGCACCGAAAAACTTTTGGTCTTAGGTGCGAATCCACAGCCACGTTCAGTAACTCTATTTCGAAGACTGGATATTGAATGTTTGATCATCAGTACCCAGACGAAATAGATGAGTAAATGAAAAATTGATGTCCGCTTATGAAGTTCGGATGAGGTAACTGTTTGAAGGAAATTTTTTCTGTTAATTCAGAAAAAAGAAGTTCGTTCAAACAAGTCGCAATTCCAACTCATTCGATTTAAGTACTTAAGCAAGTTTTTGGTGATATAGAGACCAAAGGCGGTATAAAAATCAGTAAGCTAAACCGCTTTCAAGCAGTCGATCGGAATCTCTGAAATAAAAAAAGTTTTTGGTTAAGCAGAGGGGTTTGATGGGTTCAGGTAGTGTCAAAGTTATTATCGCAGATGATCATGAGGTCGTGAGATGCGGGCTTGTGAGGCTCCTTGATGGTACAGACGTTGAGATAGTTGCGGAGGCCTCTTCAGGCGAAGAAGCTGTCAGTCTCGCGCGGAAGCACAAGCCTGATGTTGTTTTGCTCGACATTAGAATGGCTCCAGGGAATGACGGTCTGGCTGCGCTCGAAAAAATTAGTGGAGATGTCCCGAGTGTGCGGTGCATTATGCTCACGTCTTTTGACAACCCAACGTACATTGCCCGAGCTGTTGCATCGGGAGCCCATGACTACATCTTCAAGGGTTCCAGCCGAGAAGAGCTGCTGGAGTCAATTACGGGAGCTGCTTCAGGTCAACTCCCAGTGCGTGCTGGAGAGTTGCGTAGGGTGGCGACGACCATGGCCAATCGTGTCGTGACACCTGATCCGGATGTCCCGCTTACCCAGAGAGAGATGCAGGTTTTGCGGCACGTAGCACTGGGGCTCTCCAATAAGGAAATTGCCCAATCTCTGACAATAAGCGTGGAAACAGTGAAAGAGCATGTCCAAAATATTCTCAGAAAGCTCGCCGTAAGTGATCGGACTCAGGCCGCTGTTTGGGCGGTGAGGCGTGGGCTTGCTTAATGAGATGATCAGCTAGCGTGCACGTGGGTGTGCATTTTCAAATGCTTCAATTAGACGGCTCGTCGTAACGTGAGTATAAATTTGCGTTGTAACGAGACTTTTGTGTCCGAGAAGTTCTTGAACACTTCGAATATCCGCGCCGGCATCAAGTAAGTGTGTGGCAAAGCTGTGACGGAGTGTATGAGGGCTTGCTCGGCCGGTGAGTCCAGTTGTTGCAAGATGTTTTTCTAATAAACGGCCAATACTTCTCACCGAAAGCCGGCCGCCAAATTTATTAAGAAAGAGGGGGTGTGTGCTACCAGTTGATTGTCGCTTGCCAAATCTCTTTCGGACTTGTTGCCACCGTTTGATTGCTTGGCGTGCGTGTGAACCAACTATCCCCAGCCGCTCTCGACGTCCTTTGCCACGCACTTTCACAGTGCCAGATTCGAGATCGAGATCGGTGTCATTCACTGCAGCTAATTCGGCTACGCGAACACCGGAAGAATAGAGAAGCTCGAGGATGGCTCGATCACGAAGTCCTGCGTCAGTGGTGGCAGATGGAGCCACTAACAAACGTGCTATCTCATCTCCGGTTAAGAATTTTGGGAGAGAGCGGCCCCTCTTTGGACTTCGGAGAGGCTGGGCCGGGTTTGATGAGACCCACCCTTCTCTGTGGCCAAATCGATAGAAACTGCGGATGCTCGCTAGCTTGCGAGCTATTGTAGTTGGTGCGTAGCCCGTTGCGTGAAGAGCTGCCGCATAACGGCGAAGCACAACGGTCGTGACGTCTGCTGGTCCGTTGCAGCCGGCTTCTTGAAGATAATCAATAAGTTGGAGCAAGTCCTCACGGTAACTTTTTACCGTATGGATTGCACCACCTCTTTCAGCTGCCAAGAAACGAAGATAGCGATTCAAAGCCTCTCTAAAAGCAGGGTTCGCCGCGTGATCGACCATAACCTTTTAAGCATGAAATGAGAGAGTTGTGGAACCATTGTTCGGAGGCAGTTGTTGTACGCTGAAGCTATGAGGTTCGACGGTCAACTCGTGGAGCTATGCCTTCTCTTCGTGAATGAGACTTGTTTTGACGAACTTTCTGACCAAGAACAGACGCGTCGTACCAGGAAAAGCTAAGTTTTGGATCTGAAGCGTAGCGGTTAAGCGTTCTCAGTGTTTCTGTTCTGCTGTCGTCATCGTAGAGAAACACATATCGCTCACTGCCCTTTACAAGTGCAACGACGTTTATATCTCGAGAGGCCATGAGTGCCTTTCCTTCCGGCGAAAGCGAGAGCGTACTGACGTTCAATGCAAGCGGCAGGTCCTGGTGCCTGCCTGAGATGTTCTTCGGCTCTCATGCACGCTGCTCACCAGAGTTCTGTGTGCTAGCCTGCGAAGTCTCCCTTACCCAAGCAGGCTGTACTCAATCGGTCACTCAATTTGACACAAGTAAGCCTGCCTGAAGCGCCCAGACTTCACGAGGTGTACGAAACGTCCTTTTGAGAAGAACGGTCTCTTCGTGAAAGTCACCGTAAGTCACCAAATCCGGACAAAGCAATTGGTTCACGGCAGGCGAAGGGTTCCCCGGCGGCCGTGCCGATCATCGTCCCCCACCAAGCATCTCCGGCTGCTACTCGCTCGGGAACAGATAACCCTGACTCAGGGGTGGGGAATTGGCTTTTGTAGCAGAGAATAGCTTTTTGTTTCTTTTGGTGGGTCTTGGTTGTATCAATCACGAAAGATGGTTGAGGGGGCGTTTTTTGGTGGACACTCCAAAAGTGGAAGATGCGTTCCGGGTGATGGGGCTTGGATGGTAGATCACATTTTGAAAGTTTTGCCCAGAATCGTGCAGCTTCAGTAAGTTCACACGCAGCAACGTGGTCAGGGTGGGCATCGACCCAATAATGAGTAAAAAGCCAGCGAGGCCGGGTTTGTCTCATAACACCGGCAAGAGCTGCTCGTGCAGCTAAGTCAGGCTGAAGTTCCCGATTATGAAGACCGAGGTTTTCTCTCCATGTGATACCCAATACGTCAGTCGCTGCTTGTGTTTCACTCATCCGGATTTCTGGTGTTCCAAGCGGAGTGGGCTCGCCATTGGTGAGATCCAGGATGCCAACACGCAAGCCATCTTCAAGCATTCTCAGAATGGCTCCTCCCATTCCAAGTTCAGCGTCATCTGGGTGGGCTGCAATAATGAGTGCATCAAGCATCGTGGATGACTGTCCTTGTGTGTGGGGATTTCAAAATTGTGTACTGTAGTCATTTATCATGATACTCAGATTTAAGTAGTGCCGCCTTGTCATTGTCAAAAATGAACGCGGTAAATAGAACATTTTGACCTTTGTGAGGTGGAGAAAGAGTGAATTATTCAGATCTAGTCAATCAGCAATCTGGTTACGAGGATTTTATCGCTTCGTGTGAGCATGCAAAGGCAGTGTCTCTTTTGGCAACTGTCGATGGTTTGCTGCAGTGGGACGAACAGACGATGCTACCAGCTGCTGCAGGTGATTTCCGAGCGGACCAAGCAGCGACATTAGCAGCTCTTACTCATGCCCAGCGAACAAAGAAAGAGCAAGGAGAGAGGCTAGAAAAACTTGCGGACAGCTCGCTTGCGACAAATGCCCCCGAAGTTGTTCAGGCAACGATTCGGCTGCTTCATGAAGATTTCCAGAAACAGTCTCGTGTTCCTGGAAGGCTTGTTGAAGAGATTGCTCGGACATCAATTGAAGCCCAACAGGAATGGGTGTGCGCGGTTGAAGCATCAGAATGGAAAAACATGGTCATCCATCTGGAAAAAATGTTTTCACTGAAACGAGAACTGGCGATGTGCCAAAGTCCAGAGTTGGACCCCTACGATGCCTTAATGGATGATTACGAACCAGGTGCTCGATGGAGGTCTGTTGATGCGACGTTTTCGAGGTTGCGGAAAGCTTTGGCTCCTCTGGTTCGCGGTTGCTTTGAGTCAAGGAACGGGCCGCAAGACGCGGTCCTTCGGGGTACATTTCCACTTCTCTCACAGCAGACATTTGTCCGCCAAATTATCGAAAAGATTGGTTTTCAATTTGATAGAGGACGTCTTGATACAACAGCTCACCCCTTCTGCTCAACGCTTGGTCCTAACGATTGTCGGCTCACGACCCGTTGGGATGAAGCGTTTCTACCCACAGCTCTTTACAGTGTCCTCCATGAGGCTGGGCATGGTCTCTATGAACAGGGGTTGCCAGTTGATTGGTTTGGTTTGCCGCCCGGCGAGGCAACTTCTCTTGGCATTCACGAATCACAATCACGGCTCTGGGAAAATCTTGTCGGTCGTTCACCTGAATTCTGGGAATGGTGCTATCCACTTGCTCAAAAAGCTTTCCCGAAATCATTCGATGATGTTACATCAGATGAATTGGCAGAAGCGGTGAGGAGTGTTGAGCCGAATTTTATTCGTGTTGAGGCGGATGAGGTAACGTATAACCTGCATGTAATGATGCGGTTTGATCTTGAACGGGAGATCATTCATGGAAATCTTGCAGTTGTTGATCTTCCAGATGCTTGGAACGACCGCTTTGAAGCCGACTTTGGCAAGCGGCCGCCGACCGCCCGGGAGGGTGTGTTACAGGATATTCATTGGCCGGCCGGCTTAATCGGCTATTTCCCGACCTATACGCTAGGTAATATCTTTTCTGCACAGATAATGAATGCTGCTCATCAGGCGGGTGTCGGCCTTGCTGAACAAATTCGTGTAGGGGACTTTGCTCCACTTCTCCACTGGCTTCATCAACATATTCATGCTTTTGGTAGAACCCATAAGTCTGAAGTACTTGTAGAGAAGGTTTCCGGGGAGTCGGTGTCTGAGAAATATTTGGTGGAAAGTCTTTACCGACGTTATGGACCTATACACGGACTGTCAGCGGATCCGGTGGGAGCCGTGGTCTAACGAGATGTAAGTTGAGGAAGGGTTCTTGATGCCCCGATGTTCAATCGGTGAAATAGTACGCGCTGTCCACGATCAAACGATCAGTCCAGAGCAGGTGCTTTCGGACTCGTACCAGCAATTTCAAAAGACGCATGGGTGGCTTAATGCGCTCGCACAACCTCAATACGAGGATGCACAAGAAGTATGTATTAACGTTGATCGACAAAGCTCTCTCTCAGGTGTTCCGGCTAGTATAAAAGAATGTTTCTCAGTTCAGGGACTTCAGACAACGCTTGGTATCCCTTCTAGGTGCGGTTTTGTTGATACTGAAGATGCGTCCATTGTGCAAAAACTCAAAGCACGCGGCGTTGTGGTTGTGGGAAAGTCGAATATTCCGCAAGCCATGTATTTGCATGAAACAACTAATCCAGTTTGGGGACAAACCAATCATCCGGAGACGAAGGCACGAGGTCCAGGTGGATCGAGCGGTGGCGATGCGGCGCTGGTTGCCGCTGGCGTGGTTTCATTAGGCGTGGGTAACGATTTGGCTGGTAGCGTTCGTCAGCCCGCGCACGCGTGCGGTGTCCCCTCTCTTCTGCCTTCATCAGGTATATTGGGCAAAGGAGGAGCCTTCAATTCGATGCCAAACTTTGGCGTCATATCTTCTCGTACCGGATTCTTAGCCTCAAATGTTGCTGATCTCAAACTCGTTGCAGATTCTCTTGAACTGGTAATCAATCGAGAAGAACCATTTCGTGCGATGAAAATTGCAGTCTGGGAAGATGCTGGAATTATCGAACCCTCTCCAGCAATAAAAAGGGCAGTTCGTGAAGCTTCTCAGGCTCTGGTTCAAGCCGGGCACCATGTTGAATGTGTTCGGGATGAGGTTGCGCAAGAGGCCGCCTGGGTCATGTTCGGGCTTCTTTCCGCCGATGGTGGGCGTGATATCCAGAACCTCTTTGGTGACGATAAACCTATTCCTGGTATTGCAAAACTTTTGCGGATAGGGGGTTTGCCACGATGGGTTCGTCCGTTTCTTTCGGCCTTCATGAGGATCATTGGGAATCGAATTGATGCAGCTGCTTTGACGGCAACTGGACCACGTAGCCCGAAAGGATTCAAAAAATTGCTTACGCACCGTGAACAGATTGTCACATATATGCAGAATACAGCCGAGGAATTTGATGCTATCATTTGTCCAGTATCTTCATTGCCCGCTTTGCAGCATGGAACTGCAGCGCGTCTTGTTGCAGCAGCATCACCGTGTCTGCTGGCTAATCTCGTAGACTTACCGGCAGGTGTTGTTCCGGTCACTCGAGTTCGTGGGGATGAGCAATCTGGACGTGCATTCAGCTTTGATCGTGTTCTTCGAACTGCTATTAAAAATGACATTGATAAAGATGGATTAAAATCAAATAAGAAATATATAACTT
>CAXEMW010000104.1:0-10956 GCA_963997395.1 uncultured Planctomycetaceae bacterium | reverse complement strand
GATGAGATTGCGGTTCGTGGCAGTTCATTTAAACTCATACCTTTTGGTTATACTGTTCCTAATATCGTACCGTCATTTTGAAAATTGTCTGCGTACTCAATTTGGAAATACCAGAACTTCTTGAAAATTGTTCCCTTCTCTGATTAGGAACTTGGCTTCATGTCAAGCAGCTCAACTCCCAGTACGCCAATGCCTCCAGAAGGCTGCCTGAGAGATTCGATGTTCCAACTCGAAGCGACACTCGTACTTCAAATTGCGCAGCGCAATGGGCCGAGCTTCCTGCTTCGCTCGAACCAAGATAACACGATAGGCCGAGCAGCAGAGGCTGACATTGTTGTGGCTGATAGACTCACAAGTCGCGGACACGCAGCGATATCGAGAGATGCTTCCAACGGCGAATGGAAGATTCGTGATCTCGAAAGCCGTAATGGCACCTGGGTCGATGGCCAACGCGTCACAGAAATGTTGCTCCGACCTGAAATGTCGATTCGGATCGGTACAACCGAATTTATTTTTCGAATCCCTTCTAGACGCACACCAGAAAAATCAGGGGATCAACCTGAAACAATTCTTCGGTGTGAGCCCGTTGGTGAAATTGAGGGACACAACTTTCAGCGTGCACGTGATGGGGTTATTGACGAAGGCCGACGTACGATGCTGCTTTATCAGACCAGCATTCACCTTTTAGCCTCACGATCAATCGAAGACGTTATTGCGGCAACCGTAGAAATTGCTGCCGAACATACCGGGGCCGACGCAGTTGGCTGGTTTGAACTTCACGAAATGGATGCCATGGAGTCCGTTCTGGTTGTTCCACCATCAAGCGACCTCACAGAGCGTCTCGAAGAATCTCACTGTCATGAATTCATTCGTGATGGGCATGCCGTATGGGTAAAACAAGATCGCCACAATGAGGGTGATAGCAATCACACCTATGGACTTATGTTTGTTCCTGTACTCGATGGCGATCACCCTTGGGCAGTACTGTGCGCAACTGCCGAAAATGACCGCTTGCAGGAAAACGATTTTGGTTTTTTTGTCTCGCTCATCAGCCTTGCCTCAGCTGCATGCGCAGGGCATAGAAGAGTTGCGAACTCAGGTGAACCAAAACTCCTAGCATCACTCGCTTCGGTTGATACAGTTGATGCGACACCCAAAGAATTACAGACGATGGCCTTTCCCGATTTTCAACAAATTTCAGAAAATCTCAGAGGATCACTGCGACTGGATGACTGGCAGAAGATATTGATTACCGAGGCCTTACGCAGAACAGAAGGAAAAATACCTGAGGCGGCAGAAGAGCTTGGGGTCAGTCGAGCCACACTCTATCGAAAAATAGAACAGCTCGATCTTAATCGTGAGTCGTTCATTCGTGATGATTCAAATAATGTGACACAGACCGAACTTCCGAGACGGAAGTAGGTTTTTCTCATCTAGTCATTTAATTTACGGATAGAACGTGTCACATTCACCAAGATTGCACCAACACAGAAGAGTGTAAGCACCGCCACAACAAATGGCATCGCATGAGATGAATGCGCGGCAAACAAAAGAGATCCGACGAGTGGTCCAAGAATGCGACCAAGCGAGGCAAAAGACTGATTGACTCCTAACACCTCTCCCTGCTCAGAAGAATCTGCAGACCGGGAAACGAGCGCAGAAACCGAGGGATTCACAAAAGCAAATCCCCATACCGCGAATGCCGAGGCAATATAAAAAGCAGTCTTCAGACTGCCCCCCTGATCATTAGGGACTGCGGTCAGATCTGTGCCTCCTCCCCCTTGGAATAACGACCAGGAGACCATAGCCAGTCCACCAAGCCCAACGATCATTTGAACGAGACCGGCAGTCATCAACGATATTTCGGAATATCGTTTGGCGAGAGGACGATAAAGGCCACCTGCCACAACCAAAACTGCACCGATAGCGGCAAATACCAAAAAATTATCGTCGTCTGCCATTCCAAACGCGGCCCGAGTGAACCGCGCAAGTGTTGCCTCGAAATTTGCAAATGAAAAGATTGCCAAGAAATAAATAAGAATCAGACCACCAACCGCCGGGATTCGGAGGACTGACAGGGTTCGACTGATACTGAAAAACTCCTTTGCTGCATTTCGACCTGGGACCCTCGTCTCACGGAAAACGAAAACCGCTAAAAGGAGTGCTACGAATGAAAGGAGTGACGCGAGCGCACCAACGCCCCATGGACGCTCATTAAAAATGATTAAGCCAAAGTACGCGATAAGTGGGCCAAGCGTAAATCCTGCCCCAAATGCGATACCTATTAATGCCATACCCCGTGCTCGCCGTTCTGGCGTAGTGCAATCTGCAATCACGGCAGCTGCAGTCCCTACACTTGCCCCGGCAATTCCTGCTCCGACACGTGAAGATAACATCAGACCCAATGCAAGTGTGGATTGATCAAATGGCAACGACACGGCATAGCCATATAAAGCGTAAAAGACTACCGAACCCAGCAGGCTCAAAATCAAGAGCGGCTTTCTTCCAAATCTGTCGGACAGCCGCCCCCATATCGGACTAAAAATAAATTGCATTAGTGAAAACACTGAAAACAAAATACCTATGATTCCGCCTGCTGCTATTGGCGATACACCGAGTTCGCTTAAGTAAGGCTCAGCCTGTCTCGGCATCACTGGTAGAACAATACCGAATCCCAGGAGATCGATGAAAACTGTCAAAAAAACAATGAGGAGAGCAAACCGAGGGGGGGTTCCCTCGGATACTGGCTGTGATGTCATGGTGAACTCGTTATTCGTAAACTGGGTAGAGCGACTTCGTCGCAGATTGGTATGATATGTGGAATGAAGCGTGGAACAAAAAAACAACCTGCAGATCTTCCTAAGGATGCCCTGAGCGTGTCGCAGGTAACCGCTCGCGTCAAGGATCACCTTGAATCACGGTTTACTGATGTATGGGTTACAGGTGAAGTCACCAATCTAGTAACTGCCGGATCCGGCCATATTTATTTAGGACTCAAAGACGAAGCAGCACTCCTCCGCAGTGTCATCTGGAGAGGCACTCGAGGCTCGCTTGCCATAGAGCCAACCGACGGCATGGAAGTTGTTTGTCATGGCCGAATTGAAGTGTACCCTCCCAGAGGGAGCTACCAACTGACGATTGACCGCTGTCATGCTCTAGGAATGGGCACACTCGAGGCAAAACTACGTGAATTACATGCACGCCTTGAGGAGGAAGGTCTCTTTTCTGCTGCCAGAAAACGAAGTCTGCCCCAGTACCCTCGTCGTATTGGACTCATTACCAGTGCATCCGGAGCTGCCGTTTCAGACTTTCTCACAACCCTTGTAAACCGCTGGCCAATTGCTGACGTCGTGCTTTTTCCATCTCGCGTGCAGGGAGCTGGTGCGGCTGAGGAGTTGGCTTCAGAGTTAGCGAAGGCAGAACAAATACATCCATTGCTTGACGTCATCGCAATTGTTCGTGGTGGTGGAAGCCTTGAGGATCTCTGGTCCTTTAATGAAGAGATTCTCGTGCGGGCAGTTGCTGCGTCCACAATTCCAATTATTTCTGGAATTGGCCATGAGATTGATCTCTCTCTTGTTGACCTCGTTGCGGACGTCCGTGGCTTGACCCCAACTGATGCTGCCGTCCACATTGCTGTAGATCGCCAACAGGTCCTCGATCGCCTACGACTTTCTGGAAAAAGAATGAATCAGGGGTTGGTTCAACGCATTTCGTTAGCCCGCCAAAACTTGAATCGACTCGCTGCTGCACAACCACTTGCATCACCATACCGTGAAATCAATGTGACGCGACGCCTTCTCAACGAAAAGGCTCTGCGGCTACAGCACGAAGGATTCCAGAAAACACAACAAGCAAAGGACCAATTGTCCACAGCCGCAGCTCTCCTCGAAGCCAACAACCCTCTTGGAATTCTTTCCCGAGGTTACTCAGTTACAACGAATGCAACAACAAACGAGTCCATCAAATCTTGGCGTCAAGCTCCGTCGGGAACCACCATTACCACAAGGCTAGCCGAAGGTGAACTGTACAGTCGTGTTGAACGAAGCGTGGAGTCAAGACACCGCGACGCGGGCGAACATTTTGAAGAAACGTAATAAGACGAGGGCGGTTATGACTGAAAAAAACCCGAAAAAAACAACGAAACAACCTTCTTTCGAAGAATCACTTGATGAACTCGACATGATCATTCACAAGATGGAGTCTCGGGACTTAGGGCTTACGGAATCTCTTGCCGCATACGAAAAAGGTGTCTCCTTATTGCGTCACCTGCATGAAGAGCTCAGTGATATAGAGCAGCGAGTTGTCACTCTGGTGCGAATTGATGAAGATGGCACTCTAGTCTTCGAGAAAGCCACCGGCTCAGCTGAAAGCGAAGCCGTTTCGAGAAGAACAACTGCAAAGGGGAAGGCGCGGAAAGCCACACGAAAACGACAAAAGACCTCCACCGATGGGCAAGGGCCTCGACATCAACTGCCCGGAATGGACGACCCCACGGCTGGACCGTAAAACACGTGTAGAAACTCGTTGATGAACAAGGGGCTGGATGCCTTCGGATATATTGGTCTGAGTGAAACCCTGATTCTGATTCTTTATTTTGTGACTTTTTTGAGACGTTTATGGATGCCTCTGCCGACTCTTTACAAAAGCTGGTTCAAGAAACACTCACAAAGGTTCAGGAGTTCATCAACCCGCGACTCGAATCTGCTCTGACGTTCTCTGACCAGGCAGCCCCTCGATTGGTCGAGTCGATGCGACATGCTCTGTTAGCTCCCGGAAAAAGGCTTCGCCCCGCCTTAGCATTGGAAGCATCGCGGACGTGTGGGGGAACCTGGGAACAGGCTGCTCCGGCTGCTCTGGCGGTTGAGATGATCCATGCGTACTCCCTCGTTCATGACGACCTTCCTGCAATGGACGACGACGATTTACGACGAGGTCGCCCAACCTGCCATCGTGCTTTTGATGAAGCGACGGCAATACTGTGCGGCGATGCTCTCCAACCACTTGCCTTTCAGGTACTCGCCAGTGGCATGCCCGTAGATGTTGTCCCTGAAGCCTGTCGAGTATTAGCTCAAGCAGCAGGTGCAGAGTCACTCGTTGGCGGACAAGTGGATGATCTCGCTGCAGAGCGCGGCTGGGTCCCTGATCTCTCCAACCAAACGCCTGAACAGCAAGTGGAATGGATGGAGCGAATTCATCGACGAAAAACTGGCCGCTTGTTCTTGGCTTCACTTGATCTCGGGTGCTTGGCTGCGGGTGGTCATCCCCAGTGCAGACGTAACCTGAAAGAATACGGTGAATCATTCGGCCTCGCCTTTCAGATAGCCGACGATCTTCTCGATGCAGAGGGGTCTGAATCGAGTATGGGTAAACGTGTAGGAAAAGATGCTGAGCGTGGCAAAATCACCTTCCCCACAGTAATCGGGAAGGAACTCAGCCGACAAAGAGCTGATGCCCTCGCTGAGCAAGCGACGGCTGCGATCTCTGGTTACGGCAACGCTGCTGACTCACTCAGTGCACTGGCCAGATGGATTGTGAGCCGTCAAACATAGTCTTTTCTCTCTCTTCCTAGCTCCGCAAAGGCCTGTCGCCAGCCTACAACTATATGAGGTAGACTCTTGAAATCCGCTGACGAGACAGTCTGTTAATTTGATGAAGACGGTATTACGCAGGAGCTTTCGGAGATAATGTCGACTATCCTTCCAACAATTGAGTCACCGCACGACCTTCAGGGACTCTCTCCCGACGATCTTGAAAATCTTGCAACAGAGATGCGGCAAGCGTTGTGCCAAGTTGCTGCGAGCCGGACTGCACACTTTGCATCAAATCTCGGCGTCGTTGAGCTTTGCCTAGCTCTTCACCGTGTTTTTGACTTTCGCAAAGACCGGCTCATCTGGGACACTGGGCACCAAATCTATCCCCACAAACTCATTACGGGGAGATACAACAAGTTCGATACAATTCGAACTCGTGGTGGCCTTATGGGGTTCCCAAACCCTTCGGAAAGCCCTTACGACTTGTTCATGACTGGCCATGCCGGCTGCAGTGTGTCCGCAGCTCTTGGCCTCGCCAGTGGAGACTCATTGCAGGGCCACAACGATCGCCACAGTGTTGCAGTCATTGGAGATGGGGCACTCCCATCTGGAATTGTTTTTGAAGCGCTTAACAACGCTGGATTTTTGAAAAAACGTCTCATTATCATCCTCAACGACAATCGGATGTCGATCTGCCCGCGGGTAGGCGCTTTGGCGGAGTACCTTGATGTGGTTCGAACCAATCCTTGGTACCGAGGCCTGCGTGACAAAGCAGGGAACCTTATTAAAGGTGTGCCTATGGTTGGGGAATCCATGGAGCGAATGCTCGTAAATGTAAAGGATTCACTCAAAGCCACACTTCACGGTGGCATGTTGTTTGAAGCTCTCGGGGTTCGATATTTTGGGCCTGTAGAAGGGCACACGCTCCCGAACCTGATTCGATACCTCGAACTCGTCAAAGATGAAGAAGGCCCCATTCTTTTACATGTACTCACGGAAAAAGGGCATGGATTCAAACCTGCAGAAGACGACCCAGTCTTTTTCCACACACCTGCGCCGTTCGAGTGCGATGATGACGATTGTATTGTTGCTGTCAAGAAATCTTCGGTTCGGGGCTACACAGATGCTGCGAGTGCTGCAATTGCCGATTGCATGAAGCATGATGACCGAGTGACCGTCATGACAGCTGCGATGTGTCAAGGAAACAAACTGGAGGCTGTAAGAGAAGAATATCCTGATCGCTTTTTTGATGTTGGTATTTGCGAATCACATGCAGTTGCTTTTGCTGCCGGTCAAGCGAAAGCTGGATGCCGACCTATCGTTGACATCTATAGTACGTTTCTCCAGCGATCCTATGACCAAATCTTTCAAGAGGTCTGCTTACAGAATTTACCAGTCGTATTCATGCTAGACCGCGCTGGACTCACTGGACCAGATGGTCCGACGCATCACGGCGTCTTTGATCTAGGGTACATGCGACTTTTTCCAAACATGACCGTCCTTGCTCCGGCCGATGAACACGACCTCACGTCAATGGTTGCCTGGGCACTTAAGCACGACGGACCTGTTGCCATTCGGTATCCAAAAGCAGTTCTCGAATCGGGCCTCAGTAATCGATTTGGGGAAGACAGACTGCCTGTAACCGTGGGGCAGTGCGAACCTCTTATCGATGGACCAGACGGGCTGATTATCGGCTGTGGCAGTCTTGTTGGATCATGCTTGGAGGCAGTTGAAGAACTCCAAAAAGAAGGACTCAATGTCGGCTTGATCAACGCACGCTTTATCAAACCATTGGACAAAGACACACTCCTCAAGCGAATACAAATGAGCCCTTGGGTTGTTACTGTTGAAGAAAATACTCTCCACGCTGGATTCGGTTCGGCGATTCTCGAGGCCATTCATGACGCTGCTCTTCATACGGGCCCGATACGACGGCTTGGTATACCTGATCAGTTTATTGAGCACGGAGACCGAGCCGATCTACTTTCAAGTCTGACGCTTGACGCAAGCGGAATTGCTGGTGTTTGCAGAGAACTTTCAGGGCACACTGCAACAACTGCCGTCGCCACTCCACTTCAAGACTGACCACGAATGAACAATTCGTGGTCCTGCCCCCAGGCTCAATCCTTATGGCTGATGACACCAAGCTTTCATCGACAGACGCCAGTACTCCTCAACCCATGACTGGAAGCCGTCTTTGCTCCGGCAATCCAGTGACTGAAAGCCTTCGTGTCGCAGTAGTTGGCCCAGAAGAGGTTCTCGAAACCAAGCCACTCGCCAACGAAATTCAAAATCTTCTGACTGCTCTTGGCCACGATGTCGAAACCATGCTTGCAGCCAGAACTGCGTGGGAGCCTTCTCCCAAAAAAGGATCTGCTTCCAACATCGCTCACGATGCCGATCTGGTCATCGTCCTGGGTGGAGATGGTTCGATTCTTCGAACTGCCCGGTGGATGGGTTACCAGCAGACACCCGTGCTCGGAGTCAATCTTGGCCGGCTTGGATTTCTTGCTGATTTTTCGCCAAATGAAGTTGAAATGGCCATCAGTGAACTCATCGCAGGGAGGTTCCGTCTGGTCGAACACATGATGTTTGAGACATGTGTTTTACGAGAAAATGAAATGGTCGCCAGCGATCTTGGCCTCAACGAGACCTCGCTTCTTGCCGGCCCACCTTTCTCACTTTTTGAAGTTGAACTCCACGTAGACGATGAATTGGCGACTATCTATCGTGGCGACGGCTTAATCATTAGTACTCCAGTTGGGTCCACGGCATACAACATGTCTGCCGGAGGTCCGATTGTCAGGAAATCACTCGAGGCGTTTATTTTCACTCCGCTGAATCCTCATACCCTTACTCATCGCACTGTTATCGACACAGCATCTCGGAACTACAGCTTAGTGATACCATCTCCCAACAACGGTTCCTCCTGTGTTGTTGACGGTCGCCTGCTGCTATCACTGAAAGCCGGGGACAAAGTCCGAATATCACGCGCCAAACCAAAATTTTGCCTCATTGAAACAAACCAACATGGTTACTACTCCACTCTCCGTGATAAATTGGCATGGGGAGGAGATATTCAAAACACATCATCAGAAATTGAATGCCGTGAAGTTTGACGCACCCGCCCGGCACAAGAAAAAAACTGACATGAAGTACGTTGCTTTCATTTTCCTTGCAGGACTACTCACTTGGGGTGGAAAGCTGAATGCCCAAGAAGGATCTCTGCCAGAAAAACCTTCACAACTCCTTCGCTATAAATTCAGCCAAGGGGAAACCATTTCAGCAGAGGTCTCTCATCGCGCGATTACCGAGACAACCATTAATGGCACCACTCAGCATGTTGAAACTGCAACTGATTCAATTAAGTCCTGGAAAATAATTGATGTGAAGCAGGATGGATCCGCGACACTCGAGCATTTAGTCGACCACGTCAAAATGATGACACGAACGAGTGGCACTGAGACAGTGCGGTGGGATAGTGACAGTCCAGAAACACCACCGGAAGGGTATGGGGGAGTACAACTTGGACTCGGTAAGCCTCTTTCTGAACTAACGATTGACTCATGTGGGCGGATAATGAACCGTAAAAACTTCTTCCCAAGCCCTCCTTCAAATACGGGTGACCTCATGGTGGTACCCTTGCCCGATGACCCAGTGACCGTGGGGACGATCTGGACTGTTCCTGATACCGTGGTCGTCGACCTTCCAGAAGGGGCACGAAAGACTGTTAGAACACGACTTCGGTATCAGGTATCGAAGCTCGATGACGTTCGTGCCGTCATCAAAGTAGACACGACGGTCCTCACACCTATTCACGACACCCAGACAGAGTCACGTCTCCTTGAGAGAATCTGGTCGGGACAAATTACATTTGATATCGTTCGTGGTTGCGTACTGAAACGGTCAGTAAGCGTCGACAGACGCGTTGTCGGATTTCACGGACCGGCATCGAGTATTCGCTACAAGGCGAGCCGTAAAGAACAACTTGTCTCCGACTCCCCGCGATTACAATAAGTGACAGGTATTCGTAGAGACCTAGAAATCGGAAGTGGGGTTGCCTCAACCGGCTCGCAAGACGTCCTCTACACGGCGAATCGCCTGATCAACGTCCCACGTCGCATCTGCAAGCACAATACTTGATTGAGCCGTCATCCATTTACGGACGGTTTTCTCAGCTGCAAGAACCGTAGAATGGCTTCGGCGACCAAAATGTCGTCCGATATCAGCAAGGGCGGCACCAGTATGCTTACGAGCAAGAAACATGGCCAACATTCGAGGATGATTAACAGCTCGTGAGCGACGCGTTGACTTGAGGTCGGCCTCGGAAATTCCAAATGCTGCACATACCGCGTGTTCTATGTCAGCAAGGCGTAGACTTCGGGCACTTGATCGGACAAGGTCAGCAAGAGCCTCTCTGGCTAAATCCAGGGTCACCGGAGCACCCAGCATATGACTTGCGGCCTCCAGCCTGTTGATGCCACCAATCAACTCTCTGGCATGGCGGGTAAGGCTGTTGGCAAGAAAATCAACGACATCAGCCGGCAAATCGATTTCCCTCTTCTTGGCCAATCCAGAAACGATACCCCGTCGCACTTCGTAATCCGGGGGCATGATTCCTGCCGTCATTCCCCCGCGCAATCGGCCTGTCAGCTCACTTCCAAGACCGGAGAGACTTTCAATATCACGATCACTGGCAAATACTATCTGCTTACCAGCCCGGTGAAGCGTATCCACCGTACTTTGCAACTCAAGCAAGGTCGCTCGCTTTCCAACGAAGAATTGCAGATCGTCGATAGCCAATAAATCAACTGCTCGGCAACTTCTCCGAAAGCCAGGCAGACCACTTCCATGCAGCGCTTGCAGAAAATTAGTCGTAAACTGTTCTGCTGAGAACATGGCTACGGCTAAGCCAGGTCGGGATTGACGAGCATGGTGACAGATTCCTGCCAATAGATGACTTTTCCCAACACCACTTGGACCATGCACGAGCACTGGGGACATTTCACCCAGACGGTTGGCTGCTAACTCAACAGCTGCGTACGCCATCCGATTGCTCGGGCCGACCGAAAATTCATCCAACCTGACCGCGGGGCGTTGTAAACTGTGCTTTTTCGCAGTCTTCAGCGACTTTTCACGTGAATCGTGACAATCAGATCCAGCACGGAAAGATTTTTTCTGAATCCTTGGTGCGTTGTGAACTTCGGACCTTTTCGGATCGGGAATAGAGCCCCTCTGGGTACCGGCCTCTTTCATATCATCAGCAGGTGCCGTGACTTCAGAAGAGACTTCCTCAAGAGGGCTCCAATTTACTGCCACAGGCCCGCCCAAGATTGCGCTAGCACACTTTGCCACATCTTCGTTGAACGTCTTCCTGAGCCAGTCTCCGGGGTAATTAGGGTCATACAGGACAACCACCTGA
>CAXEMW010000103.1:0-10971 GCA_963997395.1 uncultured Planctomycetaceae bacterium | reverse complement strand
GGAACGTTCTTGTCAAGCGCAGCTTTTAGCTGAAGCAGCTGGATCCCCAGTTGTACTTGATCATGAGACTGCTGCCCACACCCACAAATACGTTGGCAACCCGTTTTCCAGTTGGCTCAGTGCTCAACCTTTATTTGATCGAATTCTTCAAGAGCATCCGAATCTAGTTGAATAATTTTTCAACTTTTGATCAAGCGGCGTGAGTTACGAATAATCTTTCAACATCACGCTGATAAAGAATTCGAACTTTTTTCTTACCGTAGTTCTTAAGGAACTTGGCTCGTGCCCGCTTCGTCTCAAGCACTCCAGCGGAATTCCAGAATGCAATCATTGCTCGAACGAATATGAGCGGTTTACCCAGAGCGTTAGCCACCGATTGCTCTGTACGACCTACCGCATACCGCTCAACACGACGCGCCGTTTCCAACAATTGCCGTAACCGCATATCGTCAAGATCAGCTAGTGCTTTCCTTGCCTTCATTCTGAGACGAGGGGAAACCGCTACTGGCTTTTTCTGCAAATGGTTCATCCGAATTCCACTGATTTCTTTAAGAAAAACGCGATACGCACCGACAGGTCCTATCACGCCTACGGATTCCAAAAGGTTTCCTGCACGTGATTACACTTCCTGCACAGTCGGGGCCATATGTGGGCCCAATCTCACGAAAAAACTTCAACGCAACTGAAGAACTACTACGCATCGAGATCTGCTTTTGTTCGAAGCCCCATGAACCGAGTTTTTTGGGACCAGACAGGTTGCAGTACCCGGATCAATCACAGCCCATGAAGCCAGAGGGCAGGGCACTCTGTCAGCGAAACACCCCAGGCGAGGCCGGTCGTATTAAAAGGAGGCCCATACATCTCCGATTATTTTCCACGAGTGCTTGTGCTTGTCCATGATGAAGCATGCATCCGTCGTCAGGCCTTCTTTGCAAACACTAAGGTTTTCACCACGCCATTGAATTAACACATGCATGACTTCCGCATTAATTGTTCCCAGACCGTAAAGCCCCAAACACCCCCCCTGAAAAGCGGTGAGTTCCCCAGCCACTTCTGTGTCAATATGCGTTAAACCATCAAGGAATAACGCGTGGCCCTTGAACTTAGCTAAATCAGATGCCAGTACCTTTTTGATGGTGGTTAAACCATTGAGTACCAAAGCGCGTCCTTCAAATGTTGATAGTTCTCGAGCAACTTCCGGGCTGATAGAGGTGAGGCCGTTGAGTGTTAGCACAAACCCAGAAAACTGAGCAAGTTCGTGAGCGGTATCTTCATCTATCGAAGAAAGACCATCTAACAAAAGACCGGAATGCGGGGCCTTTGCTAACTCCTTCGCTGTCTTAACATCAATTGATAAAACATTGGGCAGTATTAAATTTGTCGCTCCCTCTTCGCTCTCAGTTACCAGACGAACTGCACGAGGGAGTGTTAAAAATTCAATTTCATACTCTTGTCCGCAGACGACGTTGAAGCAAGCTATCCATGCAATCACGATTAACTGGATTCTTTTCATCAGAACAATTTTTCCTTGAACTTATTAGTACCCGAATCATACGAACATGAAACTGAACCATGCTCGTAGGGGAACACCGTCCCACTCGACCACATCCCACCAATTCTTACTGAAAAGGCTGTTAACGACGTGCCAAAACATTAACGAATTTACCACGGATCGCTACTTTCACCTGTGAGCCTTTTCGACATCTGGCCTCTGTCCTTCCCGGCATGTGAATAAGTATTCCATTCGTCATAAGCCGACGCATGGCAACCGCATTGAACCACGCCGTCCACTGGCTCAAGAACGTTGTCGTGCGATGCAAACAACATTTCCCAAAGCTTCATGTGTACCCATCACGCTTCAGTACATGTCACTGCGGTGGCCATGCGTACCACCCAAAACCTCGTACTGCCTAAGGTCTACAAAGCAACCAATTTCGCCGTCATAATTGTTGTTTTTTTCATTTCATCAAATGACAACTGTAAAAAAAAAAGGGCGTGCCTATTATTTAGAAGTTCTAAATTCCCGGCAGGTGAAATCATGTGTATTGCTTGTGTTGCCCTTATCGCTGCGTCCATGTTTTTTATCGTTGCGGTAGTGTTTAACCCGCTTAAGGGATAATTGCCGTTTTTTAAAGCGTTTCCAAAAGCATCGCGAACTCGCGTGCAAGCGTTTCAAAATTTGTCTGCTTTTCTACAGCCGAGCATTACACACGAGCCAAATCAGATCGGTCAGGCTTGGTCAATCCAGTCTCCTACCAGTCTCCCTCAACTTCACTCTGACACATCGTTTGGCACGTTCAGACATATCGTCGGTAATTTCAGAGCGATACGCATCAAAATATTTCTTTGAGTCATTTGCACAAGATACTAAGCAATCGGAGGACTGCACAAAGCTCGGTCATAAGATTTGTAATTCAAAAAATTATTGCGTACCGGTTGTTGTAAATACCCAAACTGGCGAGCGGGTTTCAATACCTGAATTTTTAACAGCACCCACTTGCCAGTAGTACGTTGTCTTTGCCCTCAGCTTCGGAGGGCTAACGATATTTTCTTCAGTGTCCTTCAAGGATGCAATCACATCTAGCTTTGTTGGCTTCTCTCCAAAATAAACCGTATGCTCTTCGGCCTGATAGGCCTCAAGAAACATAAGATCTGCATCCAGCGGTACATTCCTACCACCGTTTTTTGGTATAGGTACTGTTGGCGAACTTTCCAAACGTCCTGGAATCCAGTAGCGTGAAGCTCCATACTCATAAGCTCCAATATCTGGTGCTGAGCCAACATATTTCTGTCCAGGAAAATTGTTGGCCGAGCTTGGCAATTCATTCTGATTTACCAATGCTCCGGCATCGACCAGCGGTGAGCCTGCCTTGGGACGGAAATCGTAATTCGCTGGATCTCGTAGATACTTCCACGAGGCTCCCTTCTCTGAAAAGTTATGGTCAGCCTTTCCCGGCAATACCGTCGCCACCGGCATTATGCTTCCGTCTGAACGTTTCCACCACGGTTTTGGTTCAGCGTCTAAATGAAATGACCGACTCCGCAGTGTTCCGAGGTTATTCCGAATCAGGCTATTTGCATTGCTGTAAATCTCATGCATCACCATAAAGCCCTGAATCGACATCGTAACTTCTTCTTCAAACACATTCGGATAATGGTTATTCCGAAGCACCGTATTATTCAGAATAAGATGCCGATCCCCTTTCACTTCACTATCTGTCGTGTTCCATGTCACATTATTCATGTAGACGCCGTCACCGTAGAGTTGGCTGTCCTGACGACGAATTCCAGAACCGTGGTAATCAAATCGCATGCCCTGTCGATTACAGTCATGAGCCCAGTTATGTGATACAAGCACTTTAGAGTGCTTCGTAGTTCCCACATTCAAAGCCGATCCATCGTGCTGAAGAGTACTCATTTTCGACAAACGATTATGGGTCAGGGTAGTTCCTTCATCGACGGCACGAACGCCCTCAGAGTTACCGCAACGCGTTAGAGTATTCCGACGAAAGACGCTGTTTTTCCCAATCATGACCGCGCCAGAACCTCCGCTAGAATTCACGTCCCATTCAATGTCACTAAACAGGCAGTTTTCAATAACCATTTCTTCACTGCCGAAATAAACCGGCGCATTGCACCACCGCACGGTGTTATTCACAAAAGAGTTTTGGTTACCACCGAAGAAGCTTGGCATAAAATTGCCATTTGACGACGGGTTCCAGGGAGCAACATATTGAAATTGACCCTGGAGAAATCGGTGCGTGGCTGGATAGTCAAAGCTGCAATCACGCACTGACACGTCATCACATTCCTTCAGCCAGAAACCCGATGCATGAAAATGTAATCCACGAATTTCAATTCCTGTGCAACGATCGAGTTCGATCCCAAAGTCCTGAACCCGCCCTCGCAAATCCATCGAATTTGGGTCTTTTTTTTCCGGAGGCATGTAATAGACCGTCTTCGTCTCAGAATTAAACCACCATTCGTTTGCGCGGTCTAATGCGGCCCGCCCCAAAATATAATACCCTGAAAAATGTTGGACCTGCTCCTCGGGCAAGCCGGCGGTGTCGTACGAGAAATGATCTTGTCCGGTGCTGTGGTCGGTGATTCGACGTGCCCATGTCCGCCAGTGCCCGATATTCAGAACGGCAACACAGCCTGTAAAATCTTTGCCGGTCTCCGCCAGTGTCTCGGGCTGATTCTGGAAGCTAATTTCTGAATCCACTTGATAACGACTATCGCCCTCACGAAAACCAGGCGTCTCAGGACGATGGAACCGATCGTCATAGAGCAGACCAAATCGCGTTTTCCCAACCCATTTGTTTTTATGTTTATCCCAACCACCATCCGCACTCCGCATGCATTCCATCATTCGCCAGATGGATTCGTCTTCAAATTTTGCATCGGGCCACCGAGCAACGTAGACAAGCGTATCATCATGAAACATCTGAAAGGGTTCGAAGTCTAATTTCTGTTTCCAGACTCCATTGCCATCTGGAACCCATTCTTTTGGCATTTCGACAGTTCCATCAATGACTACAGCAGAACCCTCCATCGGAAGAATTCTGACGCTCTTCTTCTGCACCAGTTTCAATGGCTCTTCGTATCGGCCTTCACCCAACCAGAGTGTGTCACCGGGCCTGACACGATCCGTCGCTGTCTTCAAACTACTAAAAGGTTTACTACGACTGCCGTTGTTTGATTCAGTTCCTGTCGGCGACACGTACAGATTCTCAGCACGTATGAGACGGAAACCGAGAGTCGAAACGCACATCAGGGATAAGACAATAAATCGCATGGCTTTCTTTTTCCGAAGGTTACTGAACCCAATTGATGTCGAGCTTTCACTCAAAACATGAGAATATTTTACCAAAACGTTTTCATACCATCGTCACACAAAAGCTTAAAGACCCACCCAAGCACTGGAGGCAACCTTTTTTGAATCCTAGAAAAAACTACTCGTCACGCGATACAAAAGTAAATTTCCCACCTTCGTTTTCACATTAAAAAAATCATCGCATTGTTTCATCTGTACTAACCGAACAGGAAGTCATACTGATTACTGATGAGAGCAGGCCTGTCCGCTAGGACGGGGGCTGATTGATTTTCCCTGGGACCTTGGCGACTTAGGCAGGCTTTTGACGTCCTGCGACTCTCCAAAAACTTCGTTCAACAAGAAACTCATGCTGTTTGTACAACCTATCATTCCTGATGCATCTGAATGTCTACAACGACGTAGAGCTCCCCACTTTGAATCTCAGCCACAAGTATTCACTGCATGCCTTCGAGAGAAGCACACGGCAGAGACTGCGTTGAACTGCTGGCACCATTTCTACCGACACAATTATTTAATGTGCCCAAACCCGACATAAAAGCAAAACAAAGCAGTGCACAAAGGAAGTATGCCGAGACTCATACTGAGGAGGACATAAGGCGGAGCAAGCCCTTCAGAACCAGCGACAGCAAAAACTCGAGTCATGTAAATATGGAACGAAGTCCACCCAGCACCAAAGAAAAGAGCTGCACAACCCAAAAGAACCCACTCGATGTTCGAGTTTCGTTTTTTCCTCATCACAGAAAATGACTTGATCAAGCCTCGGGTGAAGAACGTGGTGGATCAAAAGCTGGACTGGTCCGTGCATTTTCCTCATCATCAAATTGGCTCGAAAGCCGTTGCGAACCAGCATGCGTCTGTCCATGACTATTTTTAATCTCACCGGTCACATCGAGATCGCGGGAAATGGTTGACCACTGGCGCCGTAATTCCGCAAGACCTTTACCCGCTTTCAGGCCGACATCGGGCAACTGCTTTCCGTAGAGCATAACCGCAATAACACCGATCACCATTAATTCAAGCGGACCAAGACCAAACATTTTTTTACCAGTGAATGTGTCGCCTAACTACTTGCTTTTAATCACGGACCAGGCTCGTTGGAATACGCGTCAACTCTTTGAGTAGCCTAATTATTCATGAGAACTTGGCGTATCGGTTCCTTGTCCATTTGGTTGACTTATCCGCTCTTCCTCAGAAGAGTTCAGTCCTCTTTTCAATTCAACAATGCCTTCACCAAGCGATCGCATAACTCGAGGCAACCGAGTGCCAAATAGCAGAAGCACGATTCCTGCAACGATGATCAATTCTGTTGGTCCAAGGCCGAACATATGAGGAACCTTTCCTTACCCGTCAGGTCCAGTCCACATCACACTGTGGTTATTTGACGGAAAACTGACGACAAAAAGAACTCGAAGCTACAAAGACTATTGCTCCTAGAATGATAACTTACGGAGTTTCAAGGTCAAATCGCCATCCGATCAACCGGAAACCCTTCACTCCGACCAAGACGCTACCTTTCTCCAATTTTCCGGCAATGCATAAGTCGGATATGCGGTTGCGATCTTTCTGACGACATTTACCTGATTCTGCCCATCATGAAAAAAAGCCCCCACCGCAACGGCACGGTGGGGGCACGCACGAGTTTCAACAATGACTCAACAGGATGAGCTAATTACCTCTTTTGAAAGCCGTTAAAAATTGGCATCGGCACCCGTATCAACATCGCCAACCATGTGGAGGTGATCATGATCGATATAAACGACTTCTTGGCAGTCCTCGTCAATGAGAGTATGAGGAACGGGCCACCCAACACGTTTTACTTCCTGAAAGTAAACCGTGCACTTGTAATTGGCGTGATGCAATTGAGCAGGACCAACAAGTGGGTAGTGTCTCGGCGGATCAACATAATCTGATATCTTATGCTTTGTGATTCGCACATTATTTCGTTGTGTTTCGAATAAGAAAGGCCAAGGCCCCTGAACAGGGCGAGCTTTCTCAAGTGCCCTCATGACTTCATCGTCACTTGGTTCATCGAGAGCCTCGCACGGCCCCCCTGGCGGTATTGGGCCAAGAACAGGAGCTCTTTCGTAGCGTTCGTAGTTCCAGAACTGATCTTCTTTTTGTTTCTGAATACCGACAGGCACCGGAATCGGGACGGCAAGTGGGCCAAGATTTGGTCCCTGTGCAGTCAGCCAGAAGCAACCTGTTTGGGTGAACGATACTGGAGCCAAAAAGAGTATTAAAGCTAGAAGCTTCGGTAGGGTTTTCATCAAATTGTCCTCGTGCGTAATGTGGAAAAAACATCACTAACGGTTCTATCGACCTTGAGCATGACGCAACTTGCGTCCAGTTTTCCGTTTTTATGAATTCCAGCGGAGAGGGGCTGCAGCAAAAAGGCCCGCCCGAGGGACACCCGGGCGGGCCATTTGGAAGTGCACTCAAAGGGTGCAACCGAAGAATCAATTTAATTGGGTCATGAAATGGCCCCGCCTCACTCCTTACCGATGATGGCTATGAACATGTCGCTCATCAAAATCGACGTACCACCAGCCGTCATCCCATTCGAGTGACACTCTACGCCAACCAAGCGGCACCTGTGGATACGGATAAAACGGGCCAATGTAGGGCCACGCAGCCGGCGAATACTGCGTTGGATACTGCAGGGCAGCATAGTTTGGGTAGGACGCGTAGCTTGGCCAGGCATAGTTCGGCATGTTCGGGCCATCGCCCCTCATAGGAATCGGAGGCGCACCAACACCTGCAGCTCCCATTGGACGAGGACCCCCAGGAGCCATGCCTGGCATCCCGGCTGGCGGCGTGCTTGCCTCGGTTGGCACTTGGGCTGCCCCCTCATAGAACCGCATCGAACCAGGAACAACCTGTTCACCACTGATCATTTCTTGACGTGACATAGAACGCATGCCAACAGGCTGAACTGGCGTTGAAGACGACATTCTCATGGGACGCGGCGTCGCTGCCATACGGGGGGGTACGGCGGGACGGCCACCCTCAGGGCGGAGCATGTCTTCGTTTGCCCACGCTACCTGCTGCGTTTCACTCGATGCATACTCAGCATTTGGTGTATTCGGCAGTTTCTTGGCGGCGGCCATCTGCTGGCGAGGCTGCTGAACACCAGCATCATCCCAGGCACGCTGAGGAAGAGCCAAGTTTGACTGCCTGCCAGACGCTTGTGACGCTACAGCGAGCCGGTTTACAACCCGCTCAACGCCCGCTGTTGACTCAGCCAGCCCAACGGCTGCTGCAATATTCTTGGCGTCGGAAACCTCGCCTTCAAGCCAAACAGTTCCCTGCTTTGCACGAACCTTCACACGATAGCCATCAAGTGAGCCTGAATCTCGCAGACGAACTGCAACGCTCTTGGCGATATCTTCAGCGTGAGTAAACCCTGCCGAGCCGGCAACAGATACAGCTACCACGAGGCAGGTGAATTTTCTAATCAACATTACGAACCCTCCTTGCAAAATTAAACCAGCATGCCAGCAACACTGTGAAGGCATCCGGCAACACTTCCATACCTATTGCTTCGGCAACGGGTAGTGCCGGAAAGGAGTTTTTTTCCGATTCTGAGGAAAAAACACGGCTGCAAAAGGAGAATTACGCAAGGCTGGCGATCGCGGGAAGGCAGAGAAGGTGAGGGGCAATGGCCGGTTAGGTGGAGGGCCGGCGACGAGGCAACTCAATAATGACAATCATCGTCATGAGAGTAAGCGTAACGGCACTTGTTGTCGCTATTCCTGGCCCGAGTTGGAGCGTCAATCCGCATATGGCTCCGATCAGCCCGAGGGCTACAAGACACGACCACTGGCCTGTCCGCTCATAAGGTGTGCCTTGGGTGAAACGCGTCGCACCAGCCACAAGAAGACCAATCAACTGCAACAGCCCAACAAGGCAAAACAGGGGGTTCGCGGCAGTTGCGGCAAAGCATAGAAACATGTCAGAACCTCAATCGAACATATTTTCCTAACACGACAGGATAGTAACGACCTTTTCTCACGAGCACCAGAGCAAGTGAATATGGTGACAATACGATTTGAGTCAGTCTGCAAGGATACTTTTAAGACTGCTTTCGAGATCGGTCACCATTAGATTTCGCTCAACAACCACTCCTTCCTTATCGAGCAGAAGCATGGTCGGGAGAGTCAGCACGCCCAGCTCTTCTGCTAATCGGCCATCCAGCCCACCTGGTTCATAGAGCTGCGGCCAATTGAGTGGTTTCGACTGAAGGAAACGCTGTAGCGATGACTTGTCTCCATCAAGGGCGATCCCCACAACCACAATGTCGCGTTGATACCTTTCCTGCAGTTCACGAATACGAGCTATGTCAACTTTGCAAGGCTCACACCAGGTTGCCCAATAGTGGACAAGGACTGGCTTGCCCTTGAAAGCACGGAGTGACAGCTTTTTGCCATCGATTGTTGTTCCACTTAAATCAAGTGGTTGGCCAACTGCCTGCAACCGACGGAGCGCTCCACTGGCTTTGCGAGCTGATGCCGACGACGGGAAACGCTCTGCGATTTGCTCATACCGCTCAATTGCGATTTCCTCTTTTCCTGAAAACTCATCTGCGATACTAATTTGAAGCATCGCTTCTGCAGCGTCTTTCGCTTCAGGGTACGTCTCCACAAATAAAGCCAGTTCTTCAAGCCAAGCCGCCTGAACATCTTCGATATCAGCACCAGGCTTCTGCATGCTACTTGCGTACCTCGCAGACGCCAAACGGAAAGCAAGAAATGATTTTAGATGATCATCTGCTGGCAGACGATCAGACAAACTCTCTAATTGCGCAAGAGCATCTGGCATCGTCCCCTCCTGCGCAGCAGCAGCAAGCGTCTCAGCCAATTGACGTAACCAAAACTCTCTTTCATTGCCCTCAGCCAGTTTCGCGACCTCTTCAAGGACCTGAACCTGCTTGGTGAGCAGCTTTGCAATATCGGCACCTGTCGTTCCTTGCATCTTCTGCTCAATCGCTCGTAACTGCTCAAGAAATGGCTGCAGTTTCTCAGACCCATTATCACCTGCTTGAAAAGCAACACCATCGGCTTCAGGTGAAAATAAAGAGAACGACTCGGCCATCGTCTCACTGCCGGAAGGCAATTGTGGAAGATCAAGTGGTCGCCAAACGTTGCCAAAACGAACTAATGATCCGATAAAGACCTGTCCACCACCCGCGTTGACTTCCTCCGTGAGGGCAACCACGTTGTCATATCCCACAACATCGTCGAACTCTCCTTCTCGAGACTTTGGAAGAACACCTGGCAAGCCTGCCAACATTGCTGTCCATTGCGTCTGAGGAGTGACTTCCTTCTGCTCCTGTAAAAGTCTTCCAAAACGCTCTTTGGCTGTCTTTACTTGTGTACGCACCCGATCGAGAAGTTCTTGGTTAAAACCAGCCTCCGTGAGTTCTGCCTCTGACGGAAGCAGTCGCTGAAATTGTGACTGATCTCGATTGGCTAACGCAGTAACAATCTCCGCCGTTGCCTCTTCAGGAGAAAGAATCTTCCAGCTATCTAAAATGCCATCTTCATTCGAATCAATGCCCCAGCGGGATCCAGCAATCCCTAGCCAGCGGCACTGGTCCGGTTTTGTGTTGTGGTCAGTATCTATATCACGGTAGACCTCAAGTCCGTCTTTGTAATAACTCCATTGATCCACTACTCGATCGCCGTTGGTATCTGCAAAACGTCGTAGCAGAATTCCTTGAGAAGAACGTACAACCCAAGACGTCATGTCGTTCGCCTTTTCCATCGCGAGGGTGGCGGCCTTAAGTCCGCTGTCGTCTGGAATGTCATACTGAACAACCTGCTTGGGTTTGAGCCCCAGGGCGTATTCAACAGTAGGCTGTGCGGCACAGATTTGACTCGTAACACTTCCGGCAATGCAGCAGAACACAACGACATGACTGATCGAGAGTTGGATACGACAACGAGGCACATGGTGACCTGGCATTGGATTGAGACTCCTTATTTCGAGCATGAGCAAAACTTCTGTGACGAGCCTACCCTGAGATGGGGATTGCCGTCAGCGCCGACTTTGAGGTGGCCCCGACAACGTAAAAATTGACGACCGGTTGCAATCGCACATCACGGGAGGTTAGCTTTCAAAGCAGAATAATTGTT
>CAXEMW010000102.1:0-11085 GCA_963997395.1 uncultured Planctomycetaceae bacterium | reverse complement strand
CCAGGGCAAGGCAGTAATACCCACCAGCAGATAGAGCAGGTTTAGGGCTATCACTACACCTCACCTAGTCAGCCGGTGGACGCACTCGCGGAGCGGGCGCAACAGTTTTTATACTTTTTGCCACTACCGCAGGGGCATGGGTCGTTTCTTCCGACCTTTTGGCCACTATTACGAATCGGCTGGATTGGGCCAGAATCACTGCCATCTGACATCTGCCTTTCAGGCTCTTCAAATTGTGAGGCAGAAGGTGTGTCTTCATGGATAGCGGCCGTTTCCCGCCAGGTGCTTCGAAGAGCATCTTCTTCGACCTGTTCGATTCGGTAGACGATGTCAATGACACGTTCATCAATGCCACTCCACATGAGATCGAATGTTCGCATGCCCTCGCGTTTATATTCAACCTTCGGGTCAACCTGGGCATATCCACGAAGACCAACGCTACTTCTCAAGTGATCCATCGCGAGAAGATGGTCTTTCCAAGCATTGTCCAGTATCTGAAGGAGAACGGCACGCTCCATTCTTTGCATTTCAGTCCGAGGCGAATCGGGCTGTTTATGGCGCCGGGCGCTTGCTTTACAGAGTGTCTGTTTCAGCTCATCGAGGCTGGTGGGCGAGAGTGATGTTTCGTCAAGAGTTGAGTCAAACCGGTCTTTCACCCAGGCGATGAGTCCGTCGCGATCAACTCTTCGTGACCCGTCGTCTTGGCGGCCAGTGAAATGGGCTAGTCCTACAAGTACAGGATATTCAACTTCTCGTTGCTGATAGGCCTCCCTCGCCTTTTCTCGCACGATCTCTTTGAATGCTTCGGGATCCGGATCATTTCCTGAGATTTCAGTCAGGTCTGAATCACGTAGTTCGATAGCAAATCGCCAGTCTGTCCACGATCGTGCCGAAAAAACACCGAAGTCTGGCGCAAGGAATCGTTCGCCATCATTCAGGTCAACTTTCGCGACTGCTTCACTTGCTCGCTGTTGGAGCCATTCAGCAATGTCATTTCGTCCGACACGCTTGAGGTCGCGGTCGTTCACGGAAAGCTTCCAACGTGCATTGGCAAAGCTTGCGAGAGCTGACCAGTTCCAGTCCCGTTCGTCCTCACTTTGGGGAAGGTTCTCTTCAACAGCCTCAAAGATTTGCGCTTCGGCCTGTCGTGTCGCTTGTTCGTGGGCAATTCGAATAGCTTCTTCCGGACTTAATCCACGAAAGTCAGCACTTTCAAGTTCACACGAAAGTTGAGATGAAGCCCACCCAGCAAATGTCTGCGCCCCGTAGTCTCTGTCGAGGAATGTGTCGATGTGCTGATCTATTTGACGATCGACCATTTCGAGAATGAGTTCACGGCATTCACTGTCACGATCAAGAAGGACTTCATCGTCACTCTCTGCAGCATGACCTTCCAGGATTCGTTGCCGGAAACCGTAGACCCGTTTCCGCTGCTCATCCATTACCTCATCATATTCGAGTAGATTTTTTCGAATTTCAAAATTTCGCTCCTCGACCTTCTTCTGTGCAGCTTCGACACGACGAGTGACCATCTTGCTTTCAATCGCCTCGCCGTCTTGCATGCCTAATCGAGTAAGTATATTTTTCACCCACTCTCCAGCAAAAATTCGCATGAGGTCGTCCTCGAGCGAGAGGTAGAACCGGCTGCTCCCAGGATCGCCTTGGCGACCACATCGCCCACGAAGCTGAAGGTCAATTCGTCTTGATTCGTGCCGCTCCGTTCCAATAATCTGAAGCCCGCCCATCTCACGAACTTTGCTGCCCTCCGTCTTCATCTTTTCGCGTTCGGAAATAGTGTTGATGAGATTGTCCCACTCATCTTTTGGGACATCGAGCCGTGTTTCGTAGGTGTTTTGCAGTTGGGCCCACGCCATGGTTTCTGCATTGCCACCTAGAATGATGTCGGTGCCACGCCCAGCCATGTTTGTTGCTATTGTCACAGCGCTGAGTCGGCCTGCCTGTGCGACAATGTCTGCTTCACGCTGGTGCTGTTTCGCATTGAGCACTTGATGAGCAACTCCGCGCTTGTCGAGAAGGGACGCAAGCCGCTCGCTTTTTTCAATGGAAACCGTGCCGACAAGAATGGGAAGTCCTTTTCGTTGCACGCTTTGAATCTGGTCAACTGGAATGAACTCAGTTTTCTTTGTTCCTTTGAGTTGGAATTCAATGCCCTCGTCGGACTCCTTCGCAATACTTCCGATTTTGGTCGTTTTGTTTGAGAGGTTGACTGAGTCCCAGCGGCTAATTCGCTCGATTTCGTCAGCGACGGCGATCCATTTTTCACGTTCGGTACGAAAGATAACGTCTGAGTGATTGACTCGCTGGAGAACACGGTTTGGAGGGATGGCAATAACGTCAAGTTTGTATATCTTCCAAAACTCATTTGCCTCGGTCATTGCAGTCCCGGTCATACCGCCAAGTTTGTTGTACAGCTTGAAGAAGTTCTGCAATGTGACTGTTGCCAGAGTCTGCGATTCTTCTTTGATTCGAACCCCTTCTTTTGCTTCGACAGCCTGATGAAGGCCGTCGGACCATTGGCGACCAGGCATAAGGCGACCGGTGAACTCGTCAACGATGACAACATCGCCTTGCTGGACAACGTAGTTCACATCAAGTTTATAAAGGTAGTGAGCCTTCAAAGCGTTGTCGATCAGGTGGGGCCACTCCATGTTGCCCGCAGTGTAGAAGCTTTCAACGCCCGCAAGTTTTTCAGCCTGCCGAACACCAGACTCTGTCAGACTTACCGTATGTTCTTTTTCCTGAACCTCAAAATGGTCATCTGCTTTGAGTTGACGTGCGACCTTATCAGCTCGTGCGTATTTCGTGACGTCATCATGAGCAGGGCCGGAAATAATAAGAGGTGTTCGCGCCTCATCGATGAGAATATTGTCGACCTCATCGACGATTGCAAAGTTGAGCCGTCCCTGTGACTGCTGCATTTGACGGGGGAAGCGTTCGTCACCCCGAGCTGCCATCCGCATGTTGTCTCTCAGGTAGTCAAACCCAAATTCATTATTCGTTCCGTATGTGATATCGCAGGCATATGATCGTTGACGCTCATCAGACTCCATGCCAGATTGAATCGCACCGACCGTAAGGCCGAGTCCCATGTAGAGAGGCCCCATCCATTCCATATCACGTCGGGCAAGATAGTCATTTACTGTAATGACGTGCACTCCCTTGCCTTCGAGTGCATTAAGATAAGCCGGGAGTGTTGCAACAAGTGTCTTGCCTTCCCCCGTGATCATTTCGGCAATCGCCCCAGAGTGCAGGACCATGCCGCCGATAAGTTGCACGTCATAATGCCTCATGCTGAGGAAGCGGCGTCCAGCTTCACGGCACACAGCAAATGATTCTACAAGCAAGTCATCGAGGGTTTCGCCGGCCGATAGCCGATGTTTGAATTCGTCAGTTTGCGCTCGTAGTTCGGCATCCGTCATCGCCTCATATCGAGGCTCGAGCGAGTTAATTGCCTCGATCTTTGTTTCTAACCTTTTGAGATAACGAGCATTTGACGAGCCGAATAGACCGGTGATGGATCGCTCGACCCATGAACCTACGGCGGATGCAAAATTACTAACGAGGTCCCAGATGCGTTCCAGTTGTTCCATGATGGTGATGTAAGGGGAAGAGAATAGCCGGTAATCGTTGGTGTGCGGTCTTCAGCCTCACCGCTTGTCGAACGCATGTTGACTACAGGTAGTTCCAAGAACCACACGGGGAGGTGCTCACTTTGCTGTCAACATCTTAATTCTCACAGCGATGGTGGTAGGGGGTCAAGGTTACTCGCATTTTTTATTTTCAAAAGAAAGTGCCCTCATGGTCGGTTGTTTTTGGTCTTCTGCGGTCAAGTGTTTTCACAAATGGGGAAATCATGGTGGAAACAGTGATGTTCTCGGGGCTTCGCAGGCTCCGGGCAGCCTTGGCCAAGGGCCGGGTAAGGTGGCCCCGCTAGCCCATGGTTTCGTTTCCAGCGGCACACGGCAGGTGGTCCAACTGACATTTTTGCTGTGCTTCTGAAGCAAGCATGGTTCTTTGGTTGGGTGAGTGGGGCTCACTGCCGTCAAAATGTGCTGAGGGGTCCTGTTGGGTGCAGTGCAGAGGGGGTATGAGCCGCTCGGTTGTTCTCTACAACAGCATGCGGTGGAATCTGGTACCTTCTGGGTTTAATGGTTGTGACCTGGAAATAATTTCCCGATGAGTAGCGGTTCGTGTCTCTATGTCTCCGTCGCATTTTGAAGTCGCATCGAGCCGAAGCCTCCAAGGCCAATTCGTTTTTCTTGGTACTGGTACAAGTGTTGGCGTGCCGGTTGTTGGGTGTGGTTGTGGTGTTTGTCAAAGTGATAATCCAAAAAATAAACGAACACGAACGAGTGTGGTCTTTGGGTTGCCTGACGGCATGCTACTTATCGATACGACTCCGGATCTTCGCTCACAGCTTTTGAGAGAACGCATCAGCTCAATTGACGCGATTGTTTACACGCATGATCACGTCGATCACGTGTACGGCCTCGATGATATTCGCCCACTCTGTTTTCGTAAGGGCGGTCCGTTACCGGTATATTGTGAGCCTCGGGTGGAGCGACGAATTCGTCGAGCATTTGATTATGCGTTCGAGGAGCCTGTTGTTGCTGGAGGTGGTCTACCCAAGATGACCCTCCATCAAATAGGTCTCGACTCCTTTGGCTTGCTCGGAGCTACAGTTGTTCCTCTGCGGCTGCATCACGGTGCTTTTGAAGTGCTTGGCTTCAGGATCGGGAATGTTGCCTACTGTACCGATACAAATGAAATACCAGACCAGACGTGGCCCTTACTCAAGGGTCTTGATGTTCTTGTTTTAGATTGTCTGCGACCAGCACATCACCCCACACATTTTTCAATCGATGAAGCCGTTGAAGTGGCTCAGCGAATCGCTGCCCGCCAAACATACTTTGTTCATATGTCGCACGAGATTGACCATGGCTCGGTGTCGTCTTTGTTGCCCACCGGCATGGAGTTGGCGTATGACGGGCTGACTGTGCCATTATCGTGACAAGGACACTGTGCCAGAAGTCAGGTTCGATGGATACGAGCCAGTTTCCTTCAGCGATGCCTGGCGTTCTTGTTGTCTCGCCTAGATTCGCTAAGAGGTTGCATCTGCCGCTGTCCTTAGTCCACGAAGAATACAGTCCTTTACGGCGGCGGATTCGCAATGAGTGAACACATCAAGGTTCGGCTTCCATCTTCGGGCATGACGGCGGTCAATAACAAGCATTCCCGAGGTGAGTTCACCAGCAGTTTCAATATCTGCGGCAACTGTTTCTTGATGGAAGAGTTCGGGGTTGGTTACTGCGACAAGAGCAACTACATCGTGCAGGTGAATGCCCTCGCTCCCTAGAAGTTGTCGATGTGCTCGAAATGCATGGCTTAACATACGATGAAAAACCTTTCCGGCAGATGTAAAAGCATCAGGAAGTTGTT
This sequence comes from uncultured Planctomycetaceae bacterium, assembly GCA_963997395.1. Lineage (GTDB taxonomy): Bacteria > Planctomycetota > Planctomycetia > Pirellulales > UBA1268 > UBA1268. The sequence goes on along the minus strand of CAXEMW010000102.1, from coordinate 5,625 downwards.
CAAGCATTTCTAATCCGAATGCAACTTGTGACGTTGTCTCCAGAGGGACTAACGATTTCTGAAAGGGTTCACAGACCACGTGTCGAGCAGCAAACGGGTCACAGTAGAAGTTAAAGTCTGCAACAGGACTCGCTCCACCATGTGCATGTAAGGTGCCCCCACAAAGAATGGTGTCACCAAGCAGTTCGACGATCCTGGGGTCACGACGAAGCAAACGAGAAAGATTTGTTGGCGGCCCGAGATTCAGGAGAGTGACTTCTCGAGGATGGGCCTTGATTGTTTCCCACATGACCTTTTCAGCGGCATGTGTGCCGTGCAACGGAACTGCAGGCAGGTTGAGGCCACCGAGTCCATCGGGCCCATGCATGCTCAGGGCCCGCTCTGGCATGCTTGCGTTTTCTGTAGCAATCCCAATTCGTGGGGTTCGCGGTGGGTCGAGATAGGTGACAAGCGCCTGAAGGTTTGTTGTTGCCTGTTCAGGCGAGACATTCCCCCCAGTTGCGGTTACAGCAAGTACATCAAGGCCCGGGTCAAATAACGCAATGGCGAGAGCGATTGCGTCGTCAATTCCTGGGTCCACATCAATAATTACTTTTTTTGCCATATTGGCATCGTACCGTTCCAGAGCGAGTACGGAAACATGACATTATCGTCACATGGTGTAGTAGTCTGTAACATTGTCCGTCAGCATATATGGCGGAGAGGTGCGGTACTGACTGTTCCGATTCACTTCCTTTTGTTTTGTCCCGGGATGAAAAATGGACGGAAATTGTGTAACCAGACTACGGCAGCAGATGGCCGATGCCAGCCGGGATGGGAAGTCACTCGATCGCACAACGATCACGGATCTTCTCGATGCAGTGCTTGATGATCACATGCCACTTGCCGATTTTGAAGATTGGCTGGCAGGCTCGGCAAGCCGGCTGCCAACGGCTGAAGAAATCATCGGCGTTGTTGATGCACTGAAGCGGCGGATGGTGCCATTGCATGCATCCGTTTCTGCCCCAATTGTTGACACCTGTGGAACCGGCGGCGATGGTTCGGGCACATTCAATATCTCGACAGCAACTGCGATTGTAGTCGCAGCAGCGGGTCTTCCTGTGGTGAAGCACGGGAATAGGGCAGTTTCAAGCAAAACAGGCTCGGCTGACGTGCTTGAGCATTTTGGTGTCTGTTTGGACATTCCTGTACATCGTGTTGCTGATTGTCTCGCACGAGTAGGTATGTGCTTTTGCTACGCACCCGCCCATCACCCGGCTATGGCAAAAGTAGGGGCCGTGCGCCGTCGAATAGGAAAGCCAACCGTGTTCAACCTTGTTGGCCCATTATGCAATCCGGCCAATGTTACGGTGCAAGTAATCGGCGTCGGAAGGCCCGGTACGGAGTCGGCGGTAGCAGAGGCAGCCCGGCTTGCTGGTCTGCAAAGAGCAGTGATCGTTTCTTCAGAAGACGGTGTTGATGAGGTTGGGCTTTTTGCACCAACGCATGTGATTGATGTTTCTGCAGACGGACGGAAAGAAATGGTTTGGACTCCAGAAGACTTTGGTCTCAAAACGGCTCCTGAATCAAAGAGACAGGCCCTGTTGGTGGCGGATGCTGCTGAAAGTGCAGCGTGTATTCAACGCGTTTTAGCTGGAGAGGTGAGCCCAGCTCGCGACGTGGTTCTTCTGAATGCCGCCGCAGTGTTATGGGCAGCCGGGCGTGCAGCCGATCTTCCAGAGGCAAGGATGCTTGCGGAGCAGGCCATTGATTCAAAAAAAGCAGTGCAGGCATTAGGCAGCCTTGTGAGAATTTCCCAGCAAGGGAAATGAAAGGCAAGGCCGTAGCTGTCAGGTGAATTGTAACCTTATTGTGGAGTTTCGAATGCTTCGCGTGATGCTACAGTCACCTCGAGTGACAGAGGCTGGCCGTTTCTAAAGACACGGATCCGCACTTCCTGATTCGTCGGTGTCATACTCACCATGCTAACAAGGTGGTCGTCGTCTTCGATCGGGTTGCCAGCGAATTCCAAGATAATGTCATTTGGTAAAAGACCAACGTCCTCTGCTGGAGAGCCCGGTGTGATGCCGGTGACGCGGGCCCCTACCGGCCGAGTCATTCCGAGTTTATGAGCTGTGGCCAGAGTAAAGACTTTATCGAGGGCGACTCCAAGATAGGCCCGGGACACGGTTCCAGTTTCTACCAGTTGTCGGGCAACAAACATCACCATTGAAATCGGAATTGCGAAGCCAATACCTTCGAATCCACCTGAGTTGCTTGCTATGCAGGTGTTGAGTCCAACAACCTCACCTCGAAGATTGACAAGTGGTCCACCACTGTTTCCTGGGTTGATTGCCGCATCGGTTTGGATGAAATTTTGAAAGCGAATACCACCCTCGCCTAACTCAAGGTCTCTGCGCCCTTTTGCAGAAACAATACCAAGTGTGACAGAGTGAGCGAGTCCAAAGGGGCTCCCAATTGCAAGAACAGTATCACCAATCTGGACACCATCACCTTCTGCAAGACGGGCAGTGGGCAGATGGGACTCATTGATGAGCATGACACCAATGTCAGTGTCAGCATCTGTCCAAACACGCGATGGCTGGATTTCACGTCCGTCATCAAGTCGGATCGTGATGTTATCCAGGTCAGCCCCGTGAATGACGTGTCGGTTTGTTATGACAACAACTTCATCAGCGAGATTTGTAATCACCCCTGAGCCAGCTTCTTGTTCGTCATCACGTGATGTGCGACCACGACTATTTGGTTTTAGTGCATCAATGTGCACAACGGCAGGACGAAGAAGGACTGAAAGTCTACGGAGTTGTGCGCCTTGCATTTCCAGTTGTCGTGCATCGCGAACTACTTTGTCGTAAAGACGTTCTCGCTCGGTGAGGCTAAGACGACGGCTAATTGATGGGTCGACGCGGTCTGTGGTGTCCGTTGTTGTCGGCTGGATCGGGCGTACCGGTGTTGTGGTCTGTTCGTCAGCCATAATGGGCCCGCTAATGATGTGGGCCAGCCATGCGGCTGCAACGATGTGAGTTCGAACGGAAGAAAAAGGGGCCGCCATCATGCTCTGTCTCCACTTTGCATACAAATTCCTATCAAAGTATACATCGCGAAAACGTCAAAAAATGAGGGTCGCCTGTATTTAGGGAACGACGTAATTAGGCCTCTGCCTGCTGTTCTGCCATCCAGCGTCCACCAGATTCTTCGGTTTCTCGCTGACACTGAATGCACATCGTGGCATAGGGTAGGGCCTGAAGCCGTGCGAGGGGTATTTTTCCACTGCATACCTCGCATGCTCCGTAGGCACCAGAATCCATGCGCTCCAGAGCATTTTCGATTGATCCAAGTTCGCGTGCCTCCACCTCAGCGAGTTGAGAGCTTATCTCGTCCTGCGCGGTATCTACAGCGGCATCAATAACGTCTCCGGGCGACTCACTTCGCAGTTCTTTTAGTAACGTAAGATCACCGTTCAGTGCGTTTCGGAGAGCATCCCGTCGTCGAATAAGGATTGCTCGGAGGCTTGAGAGTGCGTCTTTTCGGGCCATTATTTTATTCCTCCTTTTGCCAGCTTCGTATCGTGGCTACTCAAATCATACGGAGCAGTCCGGGTCTTGGTTCTGGAAAAGTCCAAAAAAATCGCCCCGTCTGCCAGGATTACCCCTTTTTTAGCTGTTTCGTATTCAGGAATTCGGGAGGTACGGAGGAGATCGACTTTTTGAATTGGTTACTAGCGTGCAAAAAAAATGTGTGCTACTGATCGGCTAGCCTTCCTATTTCACCGTGTACAGTCAGGACAAGGTTGCGAGATCCTCCACGGATTCTATGTTCGCACAGGTAGACACCCTGCCAGGTGCCGAGGCATAGCTTTCCTGAACTAATGGGAATGGTGAGAGAGCAGCCCAGCATTGAGCTCTTGATGTGAGCAGGCATGTCATCTGGACCTTCGCAGGTATGTCGATACGGCAGGTCTTCAGGGGCCACCTTCCTGAAAGCCATTTCAAGATCATACGGAACGTCTGGGTCCGCATTTTCATTGATCGATAAGCTTGCAGAGGTGTGTTGAAGGAAAAGGTGGAGCAGTCCGACCCGCGGTTTTTCCATGTGTGCAAGTGCCTGCTCAAGTTCATGAGTGATTAGATGGAATCCGCGGCTGCGGGGTGTCAGTCTGATTATGCGTTGTTGCCATGCCATGCTTCACGCCCTCTACGAATGAAAGGAATACAGCGGGATCGAGAATAGGCCAAAAGAGTTTGGGATTTTGTCAGGTTTAATGGTGACCAAAACACCAGACGACACCATCATCACTTGCGAGGACGACTCGATCACGAACAACGGCTGGTGATCCAGAAAAACCACCGCCAGCGTTAAATTCCCAGCATGGTGCCCCGTCATGGTCTCGAAGAAGTTTTATGTCACCCGCTGCATCGGCAACGAGAACACTTCCGGAAGGGTTTTCTACTGATGCACCCTCTTCAATAATGCGTACTGATACTGGTGATGCGTCGACACGGTTACGCATGGGATGTCGCCAGCAGAGGCTCCCATCTGTCGTGTTAAAAGCCTCGATTGCACGGCCCCGAGAACCAACAAAAACCATGTTGCCGGCCATGGTGGCACTTGAGCGATACGCAGGTTTTTGTGAGTCTCCGCCCGCTTGCCATCGAACTTTTTCCTGAATGTAATCAACGGCAAAGAAAATTCCTCCCTCGGTGCCAAAAAAAACATCTGAGCCGCTGATCGAAGGGGTCGTTCCAGTTGGGCCTCCAAGTGGAATTTCAGCGACTGTTTTTCCATTCTTTGCATCGAGAATGTGAAGCGTGCTGTCGCAGCCAGCAAGGAATACCCGGTAGCCGTCTTCCGCAGTAGCTACGGTTGGTGAGCAACGAATCTGATCCGCGATTTCATGCCGCCAGAGAACTTTCCCGTCAGTAAGCTGAAGGCAAATAAGCGTGGCATCTTGAGACCCGACAAGCACGACGGGTGTCTCGGACGAGTGCAGGATTGTTGGTCCACCGGAAATCTCACCTTCCATCGAAAGATCCCAGACAACTTCGCCACTATTCGTATTCAGGCATCGAATGACACCGAGATCATCACCAACAACAACAAATGGAAACTCTGATTCAGTCGAGACAGCAGCTGCAGATGGAAAGCCTGAGTTAGATGAATCAAACTGCCAGAGTGTTTTACCGGTATCGAGCGACAGCGCGGTGAAGTGACCATCGAGGTCTCCAAGATAGATCGTGTCGGCGTAGATCACTGGTGTGGCAGTGAAGGCACCGCCTTCAAATCGGCGGTTCCAGTGTTCTTTAAGAGGAAGTTGTAGGACGACTGTTGATCGCCCTGCGCCGCTTGGTGTGCCTCGGAACATGGGCCATGCTTCGGGGCCTGCAGCATTTTCAGCCCCGGGCAACGGGGTAGAGGAAAGGAGGAGCAGAAATGGAAGCAGTGCTTTCGGTAGGTTGTTCATGATGTGACGTTGAAAAGGGGGGGTTACGCTTTGGCTGATGCACGTTGGTAGAGATCAATAAAATCTGCCGACGAACAGGGACGGGGATTGAAGCTGCTCGTCCATTGCATGGATGCCTCTTGGGCTAAACGCTCGATCTCATTCGTTTCGGTATGAGTTCCTAT
>CAXEMW010000101.1:0-11112 GCA_963997395.1 uncultured Planctomycetaceae bacterium | reverse complement strand
TCATCAGTAACCTTCACAGTAAAGGAATCTGAGCCGTTGAAGTGCTCATTCGGTGCGTACGTCCACACACCAGCCGCGTCGATCGAGGCAGTACCATTGGATGCTGCTGATATGACGGTGTAGTTCGGAGCAGAGTCGCCATCAATCGCATCGGTAAAGGTGAGCGTTCCGGTAATGTCGTCCTCGGCGTCTTCTGCACCTGTGCCTGAAGTATCACCAGAGAACGAACCAGGGTCATTCACTGGTGAGACATCGATGCTGACTGTGTCTGTATCAACTGAGAACGCATCAAGATGCTGAATGACCTGTAGGCCCATAACATAGTCGGCGACATAGATATTATCCGACGTTGAATCCACCACGCTCCCATAAGCCATGCCGGGCGTATCGAATGTTGTAATCAGAGCGAGATTATTTGGATCGCTAACCGAGATTACTTGGATGCCAGATAATTCGTCTGCTACATAGGCAACGGCACCATTACTTGAAAGAGCAACGCCACGCGCATTCCCAGAAGTGTTATGGGTGGAAAGAAGGGTAAGAGAGCCGCCTGTAGCGTATGCCTTCAAGCCATTGTAGCTGTCCGCAACAAAAAGAGTTGAGCCATCATCTGAAATTGTAATCCCTAATGCAGCAGTACTCGAGGTAGCTGTCGTTATAAGTGATGGTGATTCAGGAGTTGAGATATTTAATGCGAGAACACCATTGGAATCGTCAGCGACATATAAGGTGTTCCCATCAGGGGAAAGTGCTAAGTCCTCGGCAGTGCCATCAGTGTCAAATGTGCCGATAGAAGTTATGTCGGATGGGTCTGACACGTTGAGAATCTGTACCCCACCATCAAGATCTGCAACGTACGCAGTATTTCCATCGTTTGAAAGAATTATTTTCTGTGCATTACCAGCAGTATCATAGTCACCAAGGAACGTTGGGCTCGCAGGATCAGTCACATTCAGAACATGAATGCCTTCACTATAAACAGCGATGTATGCCGTGTTGCCGTCTTGAGATAGTGTGACTCCTTTTACCAACGTGGCTGAACTATAGGTCGAATGCAGGGAGAGATTTTCTGGATTTGTCGCATCAATGATTTTCAGGCCACCATTATAAGCTGCGGCATACACCGTGTTGCCATCAGGTGAGATTGCCACAGCTTGAGGTAAGCCTCCTGTACTGAAGCTGTTAATCACACCTTGCCGTACATCTACACCGCTTGTTCCATTACTGTGTCCATCACCACGATCCCATGCCTTGATAGTGATGACATCACTTATTGCACCATTGAAATCTGCTGCCGGCGTAAATGCCAAACGAGTATCAGTGTCAGCATGAAGCACAATGGCTGAGTCTGCTGAAACAGCACCCACACTAGACCAACTTGTGCCGTTGTCGAGTGAGTAATGCAGCGTGCCACCACCAAGGTTGACATCCGTAATTGCAACAGCAGGCAAATCCCCATTCGCGTCACTAAAGTTGCTAAGTGCGCCCCCATCATCAATGAGTGCCGAGACAAGTGTGCCAACAGCACCAACAGGAACACCCACATCTTCTACAACGGAATTAAGTAGGGGAGATGCAGAAGGATCTAACAAAGGCGCAGCATCAAGCGCATATCGCTTCTCAAGTGATTCAAGCTGAAGCCCCCGGTCAGCAAACTTGCTGCGTTTTTCAAACGCCTGACAAGCCTGTTTTCGAATAGCCCTTTTTCGTCCACCCGGCGTACAAAAACGCCAACTCCGTCGCCATATTGAGGCCATGGTTTTTAATCCGATTCAACTGGTAGGTAAATTCCCAAACCGACACCTAGTTTTTAGCGAAAACCTGCAACGCCCTCTAGAACTTTTCCAACTTTTCGGCTTTTTCTATGTATTATTCGGCAATTTGTTCTTTTTTTAGAGATTTTGTCGGCTAACTACTTATAGAGGAGGCCTACCAAAAACCATGATGACATCATTGGCCGTCAATATGCCGAGCATCAGGCGAAATACTTGCATCGTGCTTTCCATCAACGACATCTCACATAATCTCGCTGAAACCAGCATCTTTTAACACCATTCGTAGGCTGAAGCAGAACGAATAACGGAATGGTACTATTGAATGAATCTCATCTCGCGTCGAGGCACTTTGTACAACCCGGCAGTCTCGACAGCCAGGCAGAAACCGTTGGAAGAACGACATGTCAGGAACAATTGATCCACGATACCCTTCGATCGAAGACCTTCGTCAAAAGGCAAAGCGTCGGATGCCAAAGTTTGCATTCGAATATCTCGAAGGTGGCTGTAACAGTGAGATCAACCTCGCTCGCAATACAGCTGAAATTCGCGAGGTTCGATTACAACCAAAGTACATTGGTGAATATGAGGGTGCCGATCTTTCAGTCGAATTATTCGGCGTGAAATATGATGCACCGTTTGGCATTGCACCCATCGGCCTGCAAGGACTGATGTGGCCAAAAGCCTGTGAACTGCTCGCTGCAGCGGCACATGAACAGAATATTCCATTCTGCCTCTCGACTGTAAGTACATCAAGCATTGAGAACGTGGCTAACATTACAGACGGACGTGCCTGGTTTCAGCTCTACCACCCAGCTGAAGAAGACCTCAGAGATAAACTCGTTGCCCGCGCTGCAGATGCCGGCCTTCCTGTGCTTGTCCTTCTTGCTGATACACCAACTTTTGGATACCGACCCAAAGAGATAAAAAATGGATTGTCTATCCCTCCACGGATGACGCTTAGCAATATCGTTCAAATGATGCAGCGACCTTCATGGTGCGCACAGCAACTTATCGCTGGCAAACCAGAATTCGCATCACTGAAGCCATACATACCAAAGGGACTCAATATGAAGCACCTTGGCTTGTTTATGAACAAAACATTTCAAGGAAGGCTTACAGAAGACCGTATTAAAAAATTACGTGATCTCTGGAAAGGAAAACTCGTCGTCAAAGGTATTGTGACAGAAGAAGATGCTGAAAAAGTTCTTGCAATCGGTGTCGATGGAATCATCTCTTCAAATCACGGTGGACGGCAACTCGACGCTGGCCAGTCAACGATTCGGCCAATGGCAAAACTGGCACAACAGTTTGGGGACAAGATGACCGTCATGCTTGATTCGGGCATTCGAAATGGATCCGATGTTGCATGCGTCCTGGCAAGCGGCGCCCAGTTCACGTTCCTTGGACGCACCTTCATGTACGGCGTTGGCGCGATGGGCAAACGAGGTGGCGGCCAGGCAATTACGATTCTGAAACGACAACTTCAACAGGTCATGGAACAGATTGCCTGTACAACAGTAAAAGATTTTCCTGACCACTTGCTCAAAGAGTAGCTTGGCCGATACCCGATTGTCTCAGGACTCATCATGGCTCAACACGCTGTGCAACCAGCAGAACCCACTCTGACTATTCTTTGAGCACCATATCGATACACATGACGGCAGAAAAAATAATCTGCCGAAGCGGATTATCCTTCGGCACTGAATCGTCAATCTCCAGTACATAATTATCTGCGCTGGTAAAAAGTTCCTTCCCAACACCAGACCATTTTTTTGTTACGTGGGCAAACTCTGTTCCATCATCGGCTACAAACCGAAAGTTCCATCCTGTCCACGAACCTTTTAAGTGACAGAGTTCTTTGCCAGTAGCACTCAATACAGTAAACGCACCGCCAATAGAAAAAAGGTGCTGCTTGAACGATCCGATTACTTCATTCTGTGCGTCACGGACTTCGACCGTTGAAAGAAAAAATGAAAACCCACGATGCACTGAACAGACAGACTCACCGGATGGCGTGGTGATCTCAATCTCAAATGGTGTGAATCTTTTATATTCAGTAAAGCGAAATAACTTTGTCAGCATTCCAAGTCGTGGTTCACGACAATGCAGGATGACTTCACCAGTCTGCGGATCATAAATATCAAAATTATTTGCCGCTTTAAATAAACCAACGTGCTCTTTAACAAGAAAAAGATTGTTATTCAGTGCAGAATGCATTGGCTGCTCCTCATTGCCCTTTGAGTTCTTGCCATCTGTATGAATTCAGTCGTTATCTAGTCAGATCCGGTGTGTTTTTCACTATTTTGTAACACGGGTGCTATTCACAGACCAAAACTGCCCATCATCATTCTTCAGGAAAAGTCGTAGTCTGGCATTGGTCAAAGGTGTGGCACTTTTCAATGTGAACTCATTCTTCCCGTCTTTTACGTTTGGGATACGTTCTGAATGTTCCCAGCGGTCTGCAAATGTAAGACCATCTTGCGTTCCCCAATACGCCGCGAGTTCTGGATTGCTTCCAAGACTTTCAATCTGACACTCTATTGCAAGACCAGCAGAAGTAGCTTCCGCTGACTGAACCGTTACTTCAGAAGGAACGCCTAATAAAGACTTTTTATGCTCTGGTGCGAGATACGCAGGAAGGTCTTTTAACTGGTTGCCTTTTGTAAGATCAACGCCACCTGCAGAGAGTGGCGTATGAAAGCTGAGCCCACCTGTTCGCAGAAAAAACCAACCATCGTCGGTTACTCCTCGATGCGTATATGTCAGCCCTGTCTGCTTATCAACATCTCCACCTGACATGTGATCAAGCTGAAGCAATTGACCATCTTCCTGTACAACCCACCCCCGATACCGCATTTCACGAGGGTATAAACCTGTCCGCTGAACATGTGGCGGCCCTGGTACTTCAACAAAGCTACCGACCCAGAGGGACTTCAGCGGCTTGCCTTTATTGTATTTATTCCCCACGCCAAACAATCGCCACTCATTTGTATCTGCGAGATAAAAATAGCTGTAGTAGGTGTCATACGTTTTAGATGGAACTACTCGAAGCGCTAACACCTGCCGTTGTCCTTGATGGCCAATGAGTGGATCCCAGTCACGAATCTTGACACCCGTCCCTTCATGCCCAAAACCACCGAACGTTGCATCACGATTACCGATCGCAAGGAGATGCGAAAGCTGTTCAATTGGTGGTTCCGCCTGACCACGTCCGTATGACCAGAGTGAAAAATTAAACCCGGCATTCACCGTTCCATCCGCCTGCCACGTTGGACCGTAATACCCAAAAGGTGTTGTAATCGGTGCATAAAAGCCAAGGTCACCAGGAACGGCATCCATCTCCATCACCCAAAGACGAATTGGCTTTTTGGCTTGAGAACTTGAGAACTTGGTGTGCGCAGCCGATGGTCGCCATCGCTTTCTCAGAACAGCAGCATTTTTTACACAAGAACCCCTGAGAGCCATCCAATGAAACTGAGTGCCCGCTGCTGCTTTCTCACAGACAAGTTGCAGGCGATGCAGACCAGGTTCGGTCACCTGGAATGGACAGGTAAATGCCACGCCTGGTTCTTTCCCAGAATTCACGGAGAACGAAACGGACTTGTTATCCATCGACATGGAAAACATGCCACCACTACTCTGCGCTGACATCCAAAGAGTAATCGTGCCTTCACCGGCTTGCGGCGCAAACCACACCCATTCTGCCACATCACCGGCATCCCACTTTTCAATCCAAGAAAATGACTTGCCACTATTCAGATTTTCAAGATCAGGAACCTGCCCCTGTCCAGCAGCAACTAATCCCTGCTTAGGAAAGAAAGATTCATTTGGTGTCAGGTACAACACATCGTCACGTGTCTTCTGAAGCATGCATACGCTGTTGGGTTCGTCACCACAGTCTTCCCAAGCGATCGGGACACCTAGTTGACCATCACCAACAGTCGGTGGTTTATCGGCATACACGGAACCAAGTACACCGCACACAACGAAGCAGAGTCCCCATCGATTCCTGATACTTGTAAAAGCTCTGCTCATAAACAGTCCCTCCAAACAGGACATGATATCGCAACACAAAAATTCCCTTACATGACCACAGATCAAGATTCTATTGTCTTTCTGAGATCGAGAGAAGAATAAGCGTAAAAAGATTTTTTAGCTATTCTGATTGATTGGTGTGGCCACACCAATTTTTGGAATGAATCATGCTTCTTTAGAAGCGTACACGCAGGTGAAAGACAACAATAAGGGCAGACGCAGGGGAATCAATCCAAGCAGAAGTTGAGATCCTTTGATACTTGTTACTTCCCCACAAGTGCCATCGGCTTGCAAAGGTCTCAACAGTGACTCAGTCTTTTTGAGCCAAGCAGGCGGTCACTCTTGTAAAGGAGTGCGTCTATTTTTTTTCCTCGAGTACCAGGAAGTTTCTTGGAAGTGGTAACGACCAGATTTTCTCCAGTAGCCGAAAAATTACCACCACAATGCTGACAGACGACGACCGTAAACTTCAGAGTATTATCTATACGAACGAGGCGACCGCAGACTGGGCATGATTGTTGAAAATACCGTGTATTCATGCTACTCCTCAAATCTGAACTGTTGTCTTCGCACCTACCGAAACCAACTCTTGGTCAGGCTCGTTCCTCGATTCACCAACCGCGCAGACGTGTTGATGACTAAAGCTTTTTCTTTTGTCAGGAGAATCAACGCTTCCGTAAAAGTCTTTCACTAAACTGATGGCTGCGTTTGCCTCTATTTCATGCGGATCCATTGTTACCTCCCTGTGCAGTCTTTACTTCCCTGTAGATTTTCTACGATATGAACCGAGAACTGCGATGATTGTTAACAGGCTCGGCTCATTTTTTTATTTGACCGAACAAGTTGGTTACGAAACTCATGGACTGGAACAACGTTCCGCTGTTCTGGTTTCCCTATTTTTCCCAAAATAGACCGCAAAAACACATGCTTTCGCGACCAGCCGAGTAGGTAGTCAGCAACACATGGCTGGAACTCGTCTCAAGAAAGATGTTCAGGCTTGCTTACCTGGCTTAAGCAGCAACGAGCGAATGATCGAAATTTTCAGACACGTTGAAACTACTGCCTACCATTTTGTATGGCGTCAAAGATTTTACATAGCCGTAACTCCGTTACCAGACAGTTCGTTCAACGTGGTGAGCCCAAGACCCACGGACATCGGATGGAGAACCAAGTACGGCGGTTGAAAAAAGATGTTAAAACCGTCTTGGTATTTGAACCGGATGAAACATCGTTGGATCAATTGTCTGGATTTCTTAGGAAAGAAGGTTTTCGGGTTCTCTCAACTCAACGGCCTGAAGGTGTTGAATTTCGTTTCAAAAATTGGCCAAAGCCTGACCTCCTCATTATCAGTGCACACAAGCAACTCAAAGTTGCATTGAAGACATTCAATGCTTTCTCATGGGATCCATACCTTGCTAAATGTCCTGTTTTCCTTATAGGTGCAGCTCGTCATAAGGAAATTCTGACGCATCATGCAAAGGTTGATCACCTCAGGAAAATCATTCTCACACCTTTTAAAACAGAACTGTTCGTACAAGTGATTCATGCGTTGATTCGCCGCGCAAAGCATGCCCGATACTGAGCAAGTCACGGAACAACTCAACAGATCAAATCTCTGTAAAGTTGTATCGATTGCAAAGGGATTTCCCATCTAATTATGGTTGTGCGTACCCGCAGCTACAAGTGCCGAATAGAAAGGTAGCGGTAGTTATTAGGCCTTACCCCTTTGTAACGCAATATGCAGGTAGATGGGGCTCTTTCTTAATTCATTACGTTGAAATCACATGGCAAAGTTCACAAGGAATACCATCGCGTCATGTGTTATTGCCAGTCTTGCTAGCACAACACTTCTCGCCGGTGAACCTGCAGCCTTCATCGACAACACGCTCAATGATTCCTATGTACAGAATGATGCACCGGCTCCAGTCACACTCATGCCACGTGCAGGTGTTTCTGATGAAGACGTCTACCAATATCGTGCAGCCGCTCCCCAGGAAGCCGCCATTGAAGAAGGTGCGACTCGGTATCTTGAAACAGACTTTTTATTGAACAGAGGGATTGAAACCTACGGTTTCATTGACGTTGGTATTGGCGCCAACGCGTGGGGAGCAGATTGGAATGGTCCGATCACCTTTAATGATCGTGCCTGGCAGGGACAAATGAACCAGCTCTACCTCATCAATGAACGGATTCTTAAGGAAGATCAGTTGAGCCTGGGTGGTCGAGTCGACCTGCTCTACGGTACCGACTTTCTTTACACTGTCGCTGGTGGGCTTGATACTGAATGGAATTCCAATCGCTACTATGGCTTGGCTATGCCGCAGCTCTATGGCGAAGTGGGAACCCAGGCACTGAATGTCAAGTTTGGACATTTCTATACCCTGATCGGTTATGAAGTTGTTCCAGCAATCGGCAACTTCTTTTACACCCATGCATACACCATGCAGTATGGCGAACCGTTTACCCACACCGGCATACTCGCAACGTGGAATCCAAACGATCAGTTGTCGATCATTGGTGGTATCACCAATGGGTGGGATAACTGGGACGTTGGCTTGCCAACAAACCAGGCGAATCCTTTCCCTGGAAGTACAAGCAATGCATCGTTCTTGGGAGCTGTGACGTTTTCAAGTTCGGATGGATCACAAGCCCTCACACTGGCCAACTCAAGTGGGAATGAGTTTGCTGCAGAAAGCTTCGTCGCCCCCAACACAGCCTTTGTTGGAAATCGAACAGTCACAAGCATCGTCTACTCAAATGAATTCACTGACAAACTGACATACGTGTACCAAAGTGACTTTGGGTATCAGGCGTATGCTGGTGGAGACAGTCCTTTCTATTACGAAACACAAGGACAGCAGCCAGGTTCTGCCTATTGGTATGGAGTGAACCAATACCTGTTCTACAACTTCACTGACTACCTTATTGGTGGCCTTCGACTTGAGTGGTTCAGAGATAATAACGGCACCCGAGTACAGTACGGCCTTCGTGATGGATCACCAGAAGCTACAGGGTTTGCTGGAAATTTCTGGGCCATGACATGGGGAATGAACTATCTTGTTGGTAACAATCTCGTCATTCGACCAGAGCTCCGGTACGACTGGTTTAGTCAAGATCTGGGCAATGCTGCTCAAGGCGTAGGATTACCATTCGGTAAAACCGCTGGTGGCTTGGGAACTCAAAATGACCAATTCTACGGTGGCTGCGATATCATCTGGCAGTTTTAACTTGAGTTCAAATAAGCCTGACCAAGACGTATCTCGTTCTGCATTATTCAAAATTGTGAAGCTGCCTGAACCACGACACAACAACTTCAATGTCCTGAGACACTGGCCCAAGATACGAATCAGGCCGGACAACAACGATCGTTCCATCATCAACTGCTAATGATGTAGCAAAGGCCTTCGCCTCTTCAGCAATACTTCCATCTGGCGTTGCTGCATCAACAAGAACAACATCTGGGTCTGCAGCATGGATGACTCGCTCCCACATCGTATCGCTCATTGAACCGTGACCAAGCCGTAGGATGGTAAACCCTGTCCCTGTAAAAAGATCGTAGATTGATGAACCATCCTCACCCCATGAAACATCCGGGCACCGTCGTCCGATCCAATGGTCTGATCTTGAGTGAGCAAGTGGTCCACCACAATATTCCACATCAACCTCAGAGAGTCGATTGACTGCCTCCTTGCGTATTGGTGGCAGCCCAATGATATAGGGCAACACCCAACGACGAAAAAACCCAATGAGTGGATTCTGATTCATCATGACACGAAGCATCCTGCCAGAACCCTCAACAACCGCAGCACCAACAGGATGACGCTCGTCTTGATATGTATTGAGCAATAAATTTGTTGTTTGTTTCTTGATAACCATGGCAAGTTTCCAGGAAAGATTGACTGCGTCCTGAATACTTGTGTTCATGCCCTGCCCACCTGCTGGACTATGAATATGTGCTGCATCACCGGCAAGAATGACTCGCCCGTGGCAATAGTGGTCGACCTGTCGTTCATTGATACGGAATTCTGAAAGCCACAGAGCTTTTTCTACCGTCCAATCAAGACCTGATCGTGAACGAAGAATGCGAAGCATATCCTCACATGATGGATCGACTCGCGGCGTCTCAGGATCAATTGGACCAGCGTCAGCGATTACCCGCCAGACGCTATTTCCATATGGAAAAAGTCCAAGCAAGCCGGCATTCGAAAGCAACATTCGTATACGGCCCTCTGGACCACTGTTTACCAACTCCAGATCAGCCAGTAGCCATCGCCGATCAATGGAAACACCAGGGAATTGCACACCAAGACATTTCCGTACAGTCGAGCGTGCACCATCAGCACCAACAAGCCAGGAAAATCGTGACTGCTCACCATCAGAAAAGTGCACATCAACATGCTCTTCACATGATGACACGTCTTTGACTTCGATTCCCCATTCCACTTGCACACCAAGACTCTCAAGTGCTTCATTGAGGACTGCCTCTGTTCTATTTTGAGGAATCAAGAGACCGTGTGGAAATCGTCCAGCATCAACATCAAAGTCAATTTCTTGAAGAACACTACCGTTGGCCTCAAACTGGATTCCGTGCACTGGTCTTCCGTGGGCAGTAAATCGCTCGACAGGAACAGATGGATGGAGAACCTCGAGTGATCGACGCCAGAGAACGGCTGCTTTTGATAACTGCGAAGGCTTTCGTTCTGCATCAACAATACGAACATCAATACCACGACGTGCGAGTTCCAGAGCAGTTACAAGACCAGTAGGCCCAGCTCCACACACGAGCACACTGGTGGATGTCTCCATACAACCCTCTGCAAACAAACGCCGTGACCACAACCATTAGCAAAGGCTCTGCATAAAGCCTGCACCACAACAGATAGTATTCTATCGGAAGAGCACCAACTCCATGCAGAAGGTCCACAGATCCAATTTCCTCTTCTATGAAACAAGAGAGTTGACGGAATACGCTTTGAAGCATGAAATAGATAATTCAGATACACATGTCTCTCTACAAAAAGAATGCAGCCGAGAATCGAGGACCGCACCATGAAGGCAAGTAGACGTTCATTTTTTCAGGCCGGTGCCGCTCTTACTGCTGCTGGAATCACCCAACATCGTGCACAAGCAGAAAACAAACCGCTTAAGTGGCAAAGCGGCCGCAGTCCGTGGCCGATGTGCCTTGACACCGCAACACTTGCAAAGGATTTACCACTCGAAAAAAAAGTTGAGGTCGTTGCTCGTTCTTCCTTTGATGCGCTCGAGCCATGGGACCGAGAATTAACGGCATACGAAGAAACAG
>CAXEMW010000100.1:0-11133 GCA_963997395.1 uncultured Planctomycetaceae bacterium | reverse complement strand
TTTTCTAGCCATGCTGTTTGGGAGAAACGTTCATGCATCTGATCACCCGGATCAACCATTGCCGTTGGAGTGCCGTAGTAGGCACAGTTGTGTTGTCGTGTCTACTCGTACTCATTGCCTGCGGCAGTGGTTGTAAGAGCGGGTCATCAATGGGTACCTCGTGGGGATCACTCGGTATGAGTGGGCCTGATCCTGCAACGCTTGCTGAGGCACCAACGTTTGAGGGAGATACAACAAAGCCATCAGCAACCGCGCAGCCCTATCCAACAACATCGACACCTGATAGCTACGCGTTGCAGCCGAGCGATCAGGCTCTTCCTGGCGATCAGGCACTGCCTGCCATGGTTGCTACAACATCTCCGCCCCCACAGTCTCCTGTGACATATGGGGCAGCCTCTCCGCCTGATCAGCCAACGACACCAGCGCCAAGTGCGGTTGCATCCGCATCACCGCAACCGCAGGTAGGTCCATATCAAGCGGTGCCTGCAGCCGTACCAGCAGCGGTACCAGTTGCAGCTGGCTCACTAGCAAGTGCCCCTCAGGCATCTGACACGACAAGCCGGTTTAGCTCTGCCGCCGCGAGCACATCACCTCCACCGATGGCGGGTAGTGCGGCAAGTGGACGTTTTTCAAGTTTGGGGGATCAGCGGGTCGCTGGTCTTCAGCCGTCTGCCAGTATGGCTGGGAGCCGATTTAGTAGTCCGCCGGCAGTCGGTTCTCCAGTGAGTCCTGCATTTTCGCAGACCGCTTCTGATGAACCTTCGTCGAGAAGCAGGTTTTCAGAGATGCCTCCCTCTTCCGTTGGGACACCAGCAGTTCCATTCCCCGAAACCCGCTCAAATGCTCAGCAGAGTGAGTCCTCGATGCATTCTCCTGAAGCGTCACCATTGACTGCTCCGCAAGGTCATCCGTCTCTTGAGGCACCGATGCATTCTCCGCCTGTGCCTCCAACTTCTCGCCGTCCTGATCCTGGATACAGGCCGGGCGGCACTTCGAGTTATCAGCCAGCAGGCCCAGTTATTGTTCAGTCACCAGAATCGGAGCATCGCCTCGATGGCGTCGGCGGGCAACCGGCTCCTGATCAAGATATTTCTCCGGCCTCATTCGAGGCTCAGCTTGGTAGTCCGCAGATACCGAACTAGGTTTGGTCTGAGCAGGAGAAGATTTCTCGATGTTCGGTAGTCACCAACCCATTACCATATTTGATTCAATAACTTTTCTGGCTCGCTCGAGGTCGTCTCCGGTTTCGTTCATGTAGAGACGAATGGCGTGAAGTTTGTCACCAGATGCTCGAGCAAGGCAGTCGCGGGCAGTGCTGCTCGGCAGGAGTGGCTGATCGTTGTGGCTTTCGGACACAATTCCCAACGCAGATTTTGATATGACCCACGTGTCTCGCGGTCGACGAGTGAGGCGAAGAATTTTCTCTTGGGGATACGCTTCAGCGACGACAGAAGATGCAGAATGTTCATTTTCTGCCCATGAGATGATGATGTGTGCTTCGGTTTCAATTTCGAACAGTGGCATGGACGGAACTTCCTTTCCCCAATCAAGAGACAATTGTGCGGGTATGTAGTCGAGCCCAACGTCTAGTTTACCGTGCCCGTGGTCTTCATGGAATGATACAGATCGGGTCTTTTGTAAGCTTTCCGGTCTCATGCGTGGGGCTAAGGCGGGGCGAATCATATTTCTGACGTACCAAAAAATCAAAGAATGATGCCGCCCGGCCGCAGGTGCCATACCGGTGCACATTTCTTTTGTGGTCAAACCCGAGATTTTCGTTGACTGGCTTTTCTTTCGTCACTCCCGAGTAGGTTTTCGTCGGAAAAGGCTGAGACCCCTTTCTGGCATCCTTTTTCTGTTATATTCTGATTCCTCGCGAGAGTTTCTCGCCCTGAATTTCTACAATTGTTTTGATTGGAGAAATTCGAGGGGGGTGTAGCTCAGTTGGTTAGAGCGCCAGCCTGTCACGCTGGAGGCCGCCGGTTCGAGTCCGGTCACCCTCGCTTGTCGATTGAACGCTGCGGGCGTTCCCGACGTTCTTACGGTGTGGTCTATAACAATGCCTATTCCCCACGCTGGACGAGCCATTGTGACGGGTGCTGTGAGTGGCCTTGGTAAGGCAATCACGAAAGAGTTGGCAAGTCGCGGGTGGGAGATCGCAACTGTCGATTCGAAAGACACGAGTGATCAGGCGTGGTCAGATCTTGAACATGATGTTCTCTCTCGTGGTGGAAAGTATCTGTCCAGTCCGTTTGACATTCGTGATGTCGACTCCTGGCGCCGACTGTCTGATCAACTTCTAGAACAATGGCCCACCATTGATCTTCTTGTGAATGCCGCTGGTGTTGGTGCAACAGGTGAAGTCGGACAATTGCCAATTGAACAGTGGCAACGAGTACTTGACACAAATCTTCTTGGAACAGCCATTAGTTGCGAGACATTTCTGCCGCGCATGCGAAGCCAACAGCAGCCAGCACGACTATTAAATATTGCTTCGATTGCAGGGCTTTTGTCGCCACCATCCATGGCGGCTTATTCTGCGAGTAAGGCAGGAATTATTGCCTTGTCAGATGCGCTTGCAGCAGAGTCTCAAGGGCAGCCAAGCGTTACTGTCGCGTGCCCTGGTTTTTTTCGGTCCGGACTTTTGAATTCGTGGCACTTCTCCCACGGCATGGAGCGTCGAGAGGCAAATCGTCGTATGGCGAAAACAGCGTGGACGTCGGAGTTAGTGGCTCGGCATGTCCTGGCTGCAACTTTTCGGGGGCAGCACTGTGTGGTTCTCGGTCGACTAGCTTGGTCGCTTTGGATGCTGAAGCGTTTCTCGCCACGTCTCACAATGAAATTAATCGGCAGGATGTATCATCAACTCTCACCAGATGAATAGGCATCCATGAGAGGCAGTGCAAGTGTTCCCGGATTGCCCAAGAATCAGACAATGCCTGTCATGTCCTGAAGCCACGCACGAATCTCATTTTCGTATTCACTGGCTAAGCCACCAACAATAAGTTGGCGGTGGAAACTTGCTGCACCTTCCTGCTTCAAGTCGGCATCTTCAGCGCTAGGAAATCGCTGGCTTGGATCTGCAGCAACGAGGCCACTACAGAAATTCATCAGAAGTTCGTTACAACTCACTTCACCCGGAAGAATTTGGGGCAGTCTGTGAGCCAGAGAACGTTTCGCCTCAAGTAGGTCTTGGAATGACGACAGGCCTGAGAATGGAGGTTGGCCGCTCAGCATTTCCACGAGTACATAGCCGAGGCTCGCGAGATCTGACCTCGGAGAATGTTCACGTCCCTCTAATACCTCCGGGGCGGCGTAGGCGGGGGTGCACGTCCTTCGAGACGGTGCAGTTTCTAGAGCTACGGCTGAACCGATATCGATAATTTTCGCATTGCCAGTGCGCTTCACCATGATGTTCGAACTCTTCACATCACCATGAAGAATATTGACTCGGTGAAGTGCCGCCAAGGCTGCCAGGCATTCGCGCACGATTGCAATTGCCACGCCAGGTTTGAGACGAGACTGACGTGGCCCCGGAGTTACGATGACATTATTCAAGTACTCCCAGCGAGACGCCGAAACGCGTTCTCGTGTTTTTTCAAGAAGATCCGGGGCGAGGAGTCGCGAAAGGTCATACCCATCAATCCATTCCATCTCCATAATTCTGATCTGACGCTGTTCAACAAAGTTTTGTACATCGAGCAGATTGTCTTGTTGAATCTGAGCGACTTGTGCAGAGACACGCGCAATTTCCTCCATCGCTGCACCGTATGATTTTTCTGAATCATATCGCTCAGGAGAAAAAACCTTGAGAGCAACCGGCAGTGTAAACCCATCAGTTCCTTTCCGAGTGGTCAAGAAGACTACGCCCTGCCCCCCGGAACCAAGACGTCGTCCAAGATTATGGTACTGAGTCCAATTGAGCCGGCCGCCATCAAGAACATCGCCGTATCGAGAAAGGAGCGCGTCTGGACAGCGGCCCCCTGCTACACCTGCCGCAGGTAAGGTTGGTTGGCCATCTTGGAAAATTGTTGTTGACATGAGTGACGGCCTTTGGCCGGACGGGTGTTGCTGTTTGGGGAAGGAATGCTGGAGGGAAGTCGTTTCAGAAGGGGTTTACGGTTGTTTATGGCGAAATGACAGTTAGGAAGTTGGCGGAGGAAAACCTAATTTTTTGTCAACAGAGTTGATCAGTGGCTCGCCCCGTCTATATCGTATGATGTTTTCACAAAATAGATCAGTCATTCGGTCAATTCTTTTTTCAGATTGCCCACCTACGTGCGGAGTAATGATAAGTCTCGGTGCAGTCCACAGAGGGCTTTCCGCCGCTGGGGGTTCCTCCGGAGTGACATCAAATCCTGCAGAGTCGAGATGGCCTGATTCCAACGCATCAACGACTGCCTGCTCGACTACAAGATCGCCTCGGGCAACATTAATCAGTACGGAGCCGGGCTTCATGGCAGAAAAGGTGGAGGCATCGAACATCTTTCGTGTCTGGTCAGTGAGAGGTGCCGCAAGGAAAACAAAATCAGCCTGTGGCAGGAGTTCATGCAATTCATCTGGTGCGCCAAGATGGTCTACAAGTGGAGCTGGTCGATTTGGGAAGTAATCCGTGGCGATAATGCGGGTCTTCAGTGGGCGGAGAACTTCTGCTAGTCGTTGTCCATTGCCTCCAAATCCAACAATGAGAACAGTTGATCCGGTAAGGTCACGAGTTGGCCTTCGTACAAATTCTTTCTGGTGCTGTTGGTGAAGGAATAAAGGGATTTTTCTGCTGCATCCCGTAGCAAGAGCAAGTGCATGCTCTGCAACCTGATCAGCAAGAACGCCCGATGCACTTGATACAACAATGTCAGAATCGACGACGCAGGAGACAAGACAATGATCTAGGCCGGCTGCAGATGACTGAATCCAACGAAGACGTTGAGCTTTGACGGTATCTTCCCACGGTACAGGTACCTTGGCATGTCCGCAGAAAATATCGGCTTTTGGTAGCTCTTTCGCGACATGTTCCTGCCCAGCAGAAACCACTGTTGCGCCTGGGTAAACAGCTTGAATCTGTTCGATATGTCGAGATTCAACCGGGTAACAGAGAACGATTCGCACGGAGAATTTCTTGTGGCCTAGAAGGAGGTGAAAAATTGGAAGGCCGACAGGTTTCAAGGCATCTAGTCGGCGCCTTCGACCGACTGAAAACTGATTGAGTGCATTATTATGAGGTATATCGATCAATCTCGGGAAGCGCAATATAGGAATCGAGGCTGGATATCTATCAATACTTGTTGCAAAAGTACGAGATACCTGAAAAATGGGATATTATTGATTTGTTCGCCCTCATAGGCGTCTGACAGTCATAAACTTGAGTTGGTGACATTTATATTCCAGAACCATTTTTCTTTGGACGTACATTGAGCATGAGTTGTATGCGAACAGCGGTGGTGGTGACAGCCGCTCTTACATTTTTACGAATAGTCATTGGTCTTCATTTCTTTCTTGAAGGTTCCAGTCACTTGAGAGATCCTTCGTGGTCAAGTGTGGGCTTTCGGAAAGCAGCAGTTGGACCGCTCTCTCCCTTCCTTAAGGCAGATCTTCCTGAAACTGGTGACTGGAAGAATACGCTGGGGAAAGTCCAAGACACTGATCCTGCGATAGTTGCGAATGCAGCAGAAAGCTGGCGGTTATCTCTTATTGAACAGTGGGAAAAACTGGGGGTGCGTCGCGAAAACGTCCTAAGGGCCTCTGGGTGGACGCCTCCAGGAAATTGGCCTGACATGTCATCAACAGCAATTAATGCTGCCGACAAGAAGCTTGCAGCGATGCTTAATGATGCCCAGGCAGACCTTGTGAGCTATTGCAGGGAGGTCATCCGGCTTCGAGAGACTGAGAAATCAGCAATGGCTCGAGACGTTCCATTCATGCGAGACCGAGTTTCCACCAAGCAGCGGGAGCTAGCGGTGCAGAGAGCAGGTTGGATGGAAGAAGCAGACGCCGTTGGTCGAGAATTGGTATCAACGTGGAATGAAAGGTTATCGGCTCAAGACAGACGAACAGCTGCTACTGCAATTGAGCCGACCCGGCTCTGGAAAGCAGATCGGTTTGTAAGTTGGTCTCTAACCACCATTGGTGCGTGTCTGGTCATCGGAGTATTGACGAAGTTCAATGCAATGGGAGGTGTCTTTTTTCTTCTCTCTGTCGTGGCATCACAGCCATTTTGGCTGCCCGCAGCACAGAGTACCTACGAGCAATGGGTCGAAATAGCAGGGCTTCTTGTCTTGGCGTCGGCACCACTTGGAGCATGGGCAGGTATTGACGCATTTCTGATGCCTATACTTCAAAAGTACTGTCCAATAAAGATGTGCTGCAACTCCAAGAAATAGTATGTTTCAGGAATCGATCGAAAAAAATTTTACTACGAAGTCAGTGAAGCGGAGATAATATTTGATGAACCTAACTCCAGAACAGCAAAAAGTGGGTAAGGAAAATTTTGATGAAGCCGTTGCGGTGACGCGGCGCGACTTTCTGTCCGGCACTGTTGCTGCGGGTTTGGCAACAGGAGCTGGGCTCGGCTCAATCTATTTCGGGTATGGAGCAAGTGTTGGCGATCCTCTGCGGGTTGGCTTTATTGGAACGGGTGATGAAGGAAGTGTGCTGATAGGTGCACATAACCCCGACTATCTCAAAGCTGTCGCGATTGCAGACATTCGACCCTACAACGTATTCCGTGCCTTTCACGGTGATGTATCCAGTCCGAATGCTCAGCGAGTGCGGCCTGGTCTTATGTCGAAGTATGGCTGGAAGACTGAGGACGAAGCCCGTAAGCAGGTCAAGGTGTACGGTGCGTATGAAGAATTGCTCGCCGATAAAAATATTGAAGCTGTTGTCATCGCATTACCATTGCATCTTCATGCCGAGGCAGCCATTAAGGCCATGCGGGCAGGTAAACACGTGCTGACTGAGAAACTCATGGGGCACTCGATTTATGAGTGCAAGGAGATGGGTCGAACCGCTCGTGAGACGGGCAAGATTCTAGCTACCGGTCATCAGCGTCACTACAGTGTTTTGTATGACAACGCTGTGCACACGATTGGCGATGCTCGTCTCATTGGCGACCTGCATTCGATTCGTGCCCAATGGCATCGTGGGAATCTGCCTGGTAAAGATAGTTGGAAGCCACCGCTGCCTACTGACGAGGCGCTTCTCAGTAAAATGGCTAGCTGGAAACGAAGGCTTGAGGAATCAAAGCCATCGGAAGTTGACGTATGGGCCAAGCGAGTCGCGCAATTAGAAGCGCAGTTGGCAGACAGTGATGTTGCTGCCGAGATGTTTGGCTATACCGAGAAGCAGTTGCCAGACGGGTCGCCTCGGACACCCCTTGAAGAACTGATTCGATGGCGGCTGTGGAATCGTACTGGTGGTGGGTTGATGGCAGAGCTTGGAAGTCATCAGCTCGATGCCGCTGGTATTTTTATTTCGGCCATGCACGGAAAAGGTAAGAAAGTGAAGCCTCTGACAGTGACTGCTGTAGGGAATCGCAGTATCTTCCCTGACGACCGTGAGGTTGATGATCACGTCTATTGCATGTTCGAGTACCCGGCGCCCGATTACGCAGAAAATCCAAACAAGAAAATCGTAGTCACATATTCATCAATCAATGGAAACGGTTTTGGTGGATATGGTGAGGTGGTTATGGGAACCGAGGGGACCCTCATTCTCGAGCAAGAACAAAATGTAATGCTTTACAAGGGATCTTCGCGGGACACCCGTGTGACAGTCTCAAAGTCGAAAAGTGGTGAGGCCGTGCTCGACACAACAGAAAGTGGTGGCGCTGGAAGTGTCGCTGCTGTTCCAACGGAGGCATCAGGGAAAGCCCCACCTTCCCGTGGCTATACCGAAGAAATGGAGCACTGGGCTTGGTGTGTGCGGAACCCGGATCCTGCAAACCAGCCTCGATGCAAGCCAGAAGTTGCGATTGCTGATGCAGTCATTGCTTTAGTGAGCAATATGGCATTGAAGAATTCAGATGGACAGCCTCGCGTCGACTTTAAAGAAGAGTGGTTTGATATCGAAAGTGATGTCACTCCGGAAGGAGTTAAGCCAAATCTACAGCGCGAGCAATATAAGGCATAATCCCTGAGAGTATGCTCAATGTAGCTTTGTTGTGTCTCCTTAGTGCACAGTATGAAACTGGCGGTCGATGGTGATATTCACTGAGCCAGTCAGCGAGCTATAGAAATTCAGGTGTCAGAGTGTACGTGACGAGCCTGTCGTTGCTGACACTCCAATGTCCCCTGCCGTTACTTGCCGATGTACCGACTTTTTAAAATTGGTCGAAGTTCGGAATGACTCAAGCGATACGGGCACATTATTGAAAGGGTTAGGATGTTCGCTGGCTAACCGATATCTAAGAAGAGGTCACACGCGGCCTCTTTTTGTAAACCAAGTGCTTTTCTTAGTGCATTAAGGTCAGCGTTACTCAGAGGAACAAATACAACTGGGTCTTGGACCATTTCTGGATCGATGAGTCGGTAGCCAACAACACGAGATCCTTGGATGACTGGTCTTCTTCCATAACCAAACATCATGTTGTCAACTTTTTCGAAAAAGTCCCCTAAGGTAATTTTTGTTGGGCGTGGCCTTCGGATGTAAAAAAGTTCAATAACATCTCGCCAGAAGTGTGGCACGAATTTTTGTCCAACATCGGCATGACCAACGCAATCTCGATTTGTGCCAGCAATGAGTGTCGGTAATTGTTTCAAATGAAGGGACTGTGCGCGGCAGGAGTCGGTTATTGTCGTGGCAAGGTTAATCATGAAGTCGGCACTGTAACAATCATCACATATGACTGTCAGATGACCGAGGTCAATGCTAGAAGAGTCGTTTGTGTGTGCCGCAGCAGTTAGCAGTGTTTTTGCAAGTCGGTCAACTGGTATATGGTAGCTCTGAATTTCTTTCGGCAGCCCATGCCCCAGAACAATGATGGTTGTCGGTATGTTTTGTGACTCAACTGCAGCAGCAACTGACTGAAGGAATGTGTCACCAACTTCTTCAAGGGTTTCTGAAGGGCTGGTTTTTTTAAAAATTGTGGAAGTGCAATCATAGGCTGAAGCAAGCGATGAAATCTCTTTGGGGTCAAGGCCATGATCAGGATCGAGTAATCCGATTAAGTTGCAACCAGGCCCAATGACTGGAGCATCTGCAACGGCAGTTCTCTTCATATCAATAAATTGTGCAAGAGCGACCAGACGAGCGTGTCGTTGTGTTAAGGAGAGCCCACTTAAACTGTCAGAATATCGTTGTGACAGGTAATACAGCGACGGCTCAAGTTGGCGGTAGTGTTTTGGCGTGACGCCTAGCGCCTTGGAAACAGCAGGAGAGTCGGCTTGTTGGAATTCAATGAATTCTTCGGCGGAAAGTTTCGTTGATGTGGGAAGGAAATGGAGCGGGATGCATCCGGTTATGAGGAGGCAAAAAAGTCTCGCGAGTGCAGTCTGACAGTGGCGTGTTTGCTGAGTTTGCATGGGTAATACTCGCAGGTGGGAGTGGAAGAGTCATCGATTATACGACCAGACAAAGGTGTGCTGAATTGCAGTCTTGACGGTGCCGGCAAGATAAAATACTGTACATAAGTACATTATATACTTTTGCCGGTTTTGCGTTGTGACAAAGCATATTCCCCCACATCCTTCGTGTACGGAACTTCACCAGATGGCTGGTCATGCGCAGTTGCAGCAACTTTCTCGCATGGTTTCAGAAGGTTCCTCGTTGCCGGGATGCATTGAAGAGAGAGCCGGCCCAACGGTCGTGAGTAGTGGCCTGCCATCACTCGACCGCCTTCTGAGATATAGAGGGGTGCGGCTGGGCACTCTTATGGAATGGCTTGAGTCCGACGATGAGAGTATGGCATCAGCTTCTGGGGCAACAACGTTCGCTCTAGCTGTGGCTATGCATTTGCAGAACACGAACGTATCAACTGGGTGTCGTCCTGTGGTGCTTGTAGATCGTGGAAGAAGTTTTTATCCACCATCTGTCATGCCGTGGCTAGAACAGTCAGTACGAGTTACTTCAGTGAAAGATTCTTCACCGATTCGTAATCGTCGTGGCAGGGGGAGTGCAATAGCTGGTAGAGAAGAACACTTGCTTTACATTGTATATCCTGCGAATGAAGCCGATGAATTCTGGTCAATTGATCAGCTCCTGCGTTGCCCAAGCATTGCAGCAGTGGTTGGATGGCCAAAAAATGTTTCATCTACAGTAATGCGTCGATGGCAAATGGCTGCAAAGTCAAGTGGTACTGTGGGGTTGCTTGTGCGACCATCCCATGCCCGTCGTGAGCCAACATGGGCAGAAGCACGAATTCAAGTGGAGCCGTCCCCTGCTCTTCAAAGCAGATGTCAGCATGCAGCATTGTGCAAGGCATGTAGTCCAGGAAGACATCAACCAGCCTCGGGTCGCTGGATTCATTCTCGTGCCTTCACGCTGATGCAAGTTGGTGGTCAATGGGACACAGTGACTGCCGTACCTGAACCCTCGGTAAAGTGTGTTCTTGATCTTGCTAGAGGAAAAGAACACGTTGGTTTTTATGAGACAATGGAGCGGCCGGAATGTCAGAAAAAAATACGTTGCGCATCATGACAATATCGTTACCTCGTTGGCCTGTGCAGCGGCAGTTGCTCCAGCATCCAGGGTTTCGTGAGCTCCCCGTTTTTGTTTGTCGACAGAATGCACGTGGTGTTCTGTCAGTTGTATCCTGGGCCTGGGTTATGCCTCCTGCGGAGTGCAAGAGATCTCGGCCAGTGATTCAGCCGGGCTTTTCATTATCAGAAGCATTGGCGGTACTCGCTTCGGTGTATGGCCAACGGGCTTCTCGTGTGGCGCGTGTTATTCCGGAAGATAGTATGGGAGATACTCGTGTACTTGAGTCGTTGGGTCGCTGGTGTCACAGATTTTCTCCACTCGTTGCAATTGGTCCGGAGGTTATTCATGGTGCGAATCATGGGAAGTCAAGAAGACAAAGTGTTTGTTCTGCCAGGAGTCTGCAAGTCGATGTTTCGGACACAGCTCGCTTTTTTGGTGGTGAGTCGTCACTTCTTCGTACAGTGGTTTGGACGTTAGCTGCTCGTGGAATTCATGCTC
>CAXEMW010000099.1:0-11162 GCA_963997395.1 uncultured Planctomycetaceae bacterium | reverse complement strand
CTCATTAGGGAGTCCTTGGTATGCGGCCTTTTTTTCCATTACCGGAACAATGGCATGCGCTATTCTATTTTTAGTCTGTACGCGTCCCCCGCTCCCTACAACAAGCATGCTTCGCGACGGAGCCTGGTGGAATTGGATTGGCGGACCGCTAGGCGCTGCGTTTGTACTTTCGGGAACGCTTCTTGTGCCCCGACTTGGCACTGCGACATTCCTCGCTGCAGTGGTCGCAGGACAATTGGCCTGCTCCCTTGCAATTGATCACTATGGACTCATGAACATTACCCAGCACCCCATTTCGTTGGGAAGGTTCCTTGGAGCCGGTTTGGTTTTTGCAGGAGTTCTAGCTGTGAAATATCTTTAATATTGATGTGTGGCCTTCGCTCCTTTTGGAATATCCCTCCAAAAGCGGTCAACTGCCTTTGAGGTGGCTTTCGAGGCGAGTCAAACGACGGTATTCTGATAGTCGGTGTTTCCCCAAGAGATTGGTAATCAATGCGTACGATTGAAATCTATGACACAACGCTCCGAGATGGTTCCCAAGGGGAAGGTGTGAACTTTTCTCTCGAAGACAAATTATCGATTGCAAAACGGCTTGATGAAGCGGGTGTCAACTTTATTGAGGGTGGGTACCCCCTCTCGAATCCGAAGGACTCACAATTTTTCAGTCGTGCCTCCGAACTTGGCCTCAAACATGCGCAACTCTGTGCTTTCGGAATGACACGCCGCCGGGGTACGGAGGCACGCCTCGACCCTGGCATGAAAGCACTGCTTCAAGCGTGTACGCCCGTCGTAACTATTGTTGGAAAAACATCCAGTTTCCACGTCGAAACTGTTCTCGGTGTCAGTCTCGATGAGAATCTCAATATGATTCGTGATACGGTTGAGTACCTCACATCAGAATCAAGAGAAGTATTTTATGATGCCGAACACTTCTTTGATGGTTGGAAGCTTGACTCAAGCTATTCGTTGGAGACTCTCCGTGCCGCAGTAACTGGTGGTGCAACCCGTCTTGTGCTCTGTGACACAAATGGTGGAACCCTCCCAACTGAAGTCGCTGCCATCGTCGCTGAGGTAACCAAATCTATCGCGACTCCGCTCGGAATTCACTGCCATAATGATTGCGATGTAGCTGTTGCCAACACACTCAGTGCAATCAATGCCGGCTGCATCCAAGCTCAAGGAACCATTAACGGGATCGGTGAGCGTTGCGGTAATGCAGATATCATTTCAGTTGCGGCAAATCTAGCATTGAAGCTGCCAGAAACGGTGGTTCTCGCCAACGCCCGCGGTGAAGCAGGTGGAGTCGCACACCTCACAGAATTATCTCGATTTGTTTATGAAACAGCGAATATGTCCTACCGGCCAGGCCAGCCTTTTGTCGGAGCGAGTGCATTTGCTCATAAGGGTGGCATGCATGTTCACGCAATTGCCAAGTCAACGAAGTCGTACGAGCACATCAGCCCGGAATTGGTCGGGAATTCGCGTCGGGTACTTGTAAGTGAGCTCTCAGGGCGATCGAATATCACTGCGATGGTCAGCCGTCCCGATGTGAAAAATGATCGTGTACTTCTCGACAAGGTGCTACAAGAGGTCTGTCGGCTAGAAAATGAAGGCTGGCAATTCGAGGCTGCCGACGCTTCCTTTGAACTCTTAGTGGACCGTTCCGCTGGTACCTTCGAACCAAAGTTTCAGAAACTCGCCTACAACGTTGATGTGGAAAGTTCAGGGGTCGAGGACGACAATGTTCGAACCGAAGCCACCGTCAAGCTCTCCGTCGGTCACACTATCCGCCATGAGGTGGCTGAAGGTGACGGTCCGGTCAATGCACTTGATGCCGCCTTAAGAAAGGCACTCGCATCAATATTTCCCCAACTCAACCGGATGCACCTGCTTGATTACAAGGTCCGAGTGATCAATGCGCAAGAAGGGACAGCAGCGCGTGTGCGAGTATCAATTGAGAGCACTGATGGCGACCGAGTATGGGGAACCGTCGGCGTCAGTGAAAATGTCATTGAGGCAAGCTGGCTCGCCCTTGCCGACTCGTTCCACTTCTATCTGGCAGCCGACGCCGAACCGCAATCCAGCACAGCTCCACAGAGCAACCCGGTGCAATCGTGATATCACGAGATCCTGCCACACCCCTTCTCGCCATTACAATGGGCGATCCAGCGGGCATCGGTCCTGAGCTATGCGTACGACTTCTCCACAAGACATCAGCAAACGGCAGTCACGAACACATTCCTATCGTTTTTGGTGATGCCGACATATTAAAAGAAGTCAGCAGACGCATTGGGGTACCAATCGTATGTCCGGTTGTCTCATCCCCTGAAAAAGTTGACACCCCGGCCATTCTCCATTGCCAGACAGACTGCCTCACAAAGATTGTTCCGGGTCGTGTGCAGCCGGAATGTGGTGACGCTTCGCTCCAATATTGTTTGCAGGCTATCGACCACGCGAAGCGCAATGCAGTTGACGCAATCGTCACGTGTCCAATCAGTAAAGAGGCATTAGCACTGGCAGGACATTCGTACCCGGGCCATACAGAACTGTTCGCAGAGCACTTTGCAAAATCGGAAACCTGCATGATGCAGTATGCGCCCGACATCGCATGCAGTTTTGTGACCACACATATCGGATATATCGAGGTGGCGCAGCACCTGACCACCGAGCGAATAGCCGCCGTCCTTCGACTCACGAATACCGCCTTACGTACCATCCGTGGCACCGTTCCGCGGCTCCTCGTCTGCGGGCTGAATCCGCACGCCGGTGAGCATGGACTTTTTGGAAATGCTGAAGAAGAGAAAATTATTACACCAGCGGTTGAGCAAGCGAGACAGCAAGGGCTTGATGTGAACGGACCGGTGCCGGCAGATACGGCTTTCACACCACAGTCCCGAGAACGCTTTGATGCAATGGTGTGCATGTATCATGATCAGGGTCATATTCCAATCAAAATGATCGCCTTTGACCGTGCAGTAAATATTACGCTCGGTCTTTCGACGATACGCACAAGTGTTGATCATGGCACTGCATTTGACATTGCGTGGAAGGGGACTGCCGACCCTGGCAGCCTCTTCCAGGCAGTTCACCTTGCAACACAACTTGCAAAAAAGAAGCTATCAGAAGCTAAAAACAGGCAGACAGAGCAAACCTGATTTATTGCCGAGCAACCCTGTACATAGGCTCAGACGCTCTGCCCTTGAGGAATTGGCATCGTCGACTCTATTCTTTTGCACGGGGTCGGCAGGGTTTTGTGTCCTTTATCTCGTATGTCTTTAGATAGATTACAGACTGCCACCACGAAACGCATTCCTTTTGCACCCTTGGAGACTCATGATGAATTTTGCTCGTGGAAAATTGATGCTCGCAAGTTTTTTGACACTTGTTGCATCAGGCGTTGGTTTTGCCACGCGAACTGCCGCTGGTGGTGACTGGGAAAGAGAATTCAATATTGGTGGTGCCGAATTTGGTGCAATCCTCGGGGCTGGTTTCCTTGGCTTTGGGTTGATGATTTTTTTCGGCGGGATCCTTGTTGAAAAGTTTGGGTATAAAAAGTTACTTCTGCTTGCCTGTGTTTTTCACCTTGTCAGTGCTGGCATGCTGTTTCTCGCAAATCCCCTCTTCGATTCATGGAGGCAGACCGATCCTGAACTCGCCACCGCGAGAGTTTTCAAGGTGCTGTTCTGGAGCGCGTTTATTTTCTCCATTTGCCAGGGACTTTATGAAGCAGTCATTAATCCGCTCATTGCACAGCTGTATCCGGACAACAAAACACACTACCTCAATATCCTTCATGCCGGATGGCCAGCAGGCATGATTATCGGCGGCCTGTTTGCGGCTGGGTTTATTGGAGAGAACGCATGGTTTGTTCAGCTGCCGTGGCAGTGGGCCCTCGCAAGTTTCTCTGTCGTCGTTGTTGCCTATGGCGTCATGGTCCTCCCTGAGAAATTCCCTGAAACAGTAGGCGAATCATCCGGTAATTTTGCGACTGTTTTCTCCTGTTTCATATCCATTCCATTCCTTGTACTCATCGTGCTTCATGCGCTTGTTGGATATATGGAATTAGGTGTTGATTCATGGATGACCAAACTCATGGAAAACCTGCTACCAAACTCCATACTAATTCTTGTCTACACCTCACTCCTAATGTTTATTCTCCGGTTCTTTGCAGGACCTATTGTTCACAAGGTCAACCCAATTGGACTGCTTTTCGGCAGCAGCATAATCGCCTGTCTTGGACTGCTCTGGCTAGGATCCCCAATCCAGAGCATCTTTATGATTTTCGTCGCTGCTACATTTTATTCTTTTGGGAAGGCCTTTCTCTGGCCGACTATGCTTGGCGTTGCCGGTGAGCGATATCCTCAGAGCGGGTCTGTTGCGATGGGTGCGCTCGGAGCTGCTGGCATGATCTGTGTAGGACAGGTCGCGGGTCCACGCATCGGAACGCAGCAGGGTTTCGAGATGAGCCAGCGTCTCGAGGAGACGGCTCCTGATACATTCAGCCGTTACGCTGCGGCAGATTTTACAAAGTCATGGGGTTACGAATACCGGGCACTCGACGCAGCTAAATTGAATGCTGCCAATGGCACAGAACTCGTTGATGGGAGGCCACAGTCGACTGATGCGATTACAAACGCGGCACTCATCCCGAATAGTGAGAAGAAAACACTCGTGAAGAATGCGACAAAAGATTTTAAAGCTGTCCAAGACTCATATTTATATGGTGGGCGGCAGGCATTGAGATTGACGAGTTACATTCCTGCAGCGATGTCCCTCGGTTTTCTTGGCTTGCTTATCTACTACCGCGCCATTGGCGGCTATAAGGTTATTCGTCTCGATGGAACTGAAGAATCCCATGAGGGCGGCACGGGTGAAGAAACACCAGATGGCACAGGGCCAGAAGACACACCTGCAGCAAGCGAATATTGATGGTTCACCCGGACCTCATACGAGATGAGTTCCTCTGAACACCGATGGATACGGCGTGACTCTAGCCGGAGTTACGCCGTATCTGTTTAATCGATGTGAATTGCCGTACAAACGGCACGAAGATCAGCCACCTTCTGAGTCAACGGCCTCCTTGATTCTCGCTTTGAATAACTTTTATGCACGAATTACCGAAACATTACGATCATGCCGCTGCGCAGGCGCGCTGCCAGAAACTCTGGGATTCCAAACGGTACTGGGCTGCCGACCCAGACCAACGAGGCGAAGTCTTTTCTATGGTCATCCCTCCGCCAAATGTCACTGGGGCCCTTCACCTAGGACATGCCTTGAACAATACGCTTCAAGATATCCTTGTGCGCGCGAAGCGAATGCAGGGGTTCATTGCACTTTGGATACCCGGAACGGATCATGCTGGGATCGCCACACAGGCTGTTGTCGAGCGCCGGTTGCTGGAAGAAGAAGGAGTCTCACGGCATGATCTCGGGCGCGAAAAACTGGTGCAACGCATCTGGGCCTGGAAGACACAATACGAGAAGCGAATTCTTGGGCAGTTGCGTGATATTGGGGCAAGCTGTGATTGGGATAGAACCCGGTTCACTCTCGATGCCCAATGTGAAAAAGCCGTACGGGAAACCTTCTTCCGTCTTTTCAAAAAAGGTCTCGTGCGCCGTGGCAAGCGATTGGTGAATTGGGATACATTCCTCCAGACTGCTGTAAGCGACGATGAAGTTTTTCATGAAGAAGTGAAAGGACATTTCTGGCATATACGATATGAGGTGATTGATCCAAAACCTGGCGAACCCACCGAAGTCACTGTTGCAACCACACGGCCTGAGACACTCCTCGGTGATACTGCCGTAGCAGTTCATCCGAACCCGGCGGCAGCGATGCAGTCGCTTCTAGGCGAACTTCGCGTAAAACTGGAACAAGCACCAGATAAAGAAAAAGACGATATTCAAGCAGCTATTGAATCACTTCAAACCCGCTCCAAAACTGTACTTGCACGCCTCGAATTGCTTGCACAGATGGCTCAGGATGGTCGGCATGTTGAATTACCTCTCTTGGGGCGAGCCATTCCGCTGATTACCGACGAATGGGCGAAACCAGAAATGGGCTCAGGCTGTGTGAAAATCACCCCAGCTCATGACCCAAACGATTACGACGTCGGCATTCGACACCAGTTGCCGATGATTAACATCCTTCACTCGGATGGCACATTAAACACAGCGGCTGGACCGTACGAAGGCCTGCCAATGAACAAAGCGCGTACGCGTGTTGTCAATGATCTTGAAACAGCTGGCCTTCTTTTAGAGGTCGAAGATCGGGTCATTGAGCTGGCCCACTCAGACAGATCGAAAACGCCAATCGAACCCTTTCTGGCGGATCAATGGTTTATCAGTATGGCCGACCTTGCCGAACCAGCCCTGAAGGTCGTTCGCGAAAAAAGAATCCAGATACACCCCGAACGATATGCAAAAAGTTATCTCGACTGGCTTGGAGAAAAAAGAGATTGGCCAGTCAGTCGTCAACTCTGGTGGGGCCACCAGATTCCAATATGGCATGTTTCCAACATAACACGTGAAGAGTTGGAAAATACATTTTCTAACGATCCGGCGGTAGCATGGACTCCTGACCAGGAGGAATCTGACGACCCACATCCGAACGGATGGTTTGTATGTTCAGCCAATGAAAGTCTTGGAGTCGACGCAATCAATGGAAACCCTCTTGTTCGTGATCCCGACGTTCTCGACACCTGGTTTTCATCGGCACTCTGGCCGCACTCGACTCTTGGCTGGCCAACAGAAACCGAATTACTGAAGCATTTTTATCCCACGAGCACATTGGTTACCAGCCGGGATATCATCACCCTCTGGGTGGCCCGAATGGTCATTCTTGGAATTTTCAATACTGGTGAAATACCATTTCATCATGTTTCGATTCATCCAAAGATTCTCGACCGTTATGGCGAGACAATGAGTAAAAGTAAGGGGAATGGCGTCGATCCACTTGATGTCATCTCGCTCCTTGGAGCAGATGCCCTACGCTTTGGAATGGCATCCATGGCAACGGAGACCCAGGATGTTCGCATGCCTGTGGAGTTTCAATGCCCGACGTGCACAGCGAGGATTGATCAAACCAATCAGAATCGCACAAAAGCTAGAATCACCTGCCCAAAATGCAATGAAGACTTTCGGACTCAATGGGCTACCGAAGAATCAGACCTCGCACTTCCGCGTGGAGCCGCAGTAAGCGAACGCTTTGAGGCCGGTCGGAATTTCTCAAATAAACTCTGGAATGCAACACGATTTGTACTCATGTATCTTCAGGACGAGGCTCTGGCAGCGTCCACGCCTGACTTCAGCAAGCTCGTAGACTTTCCACTCGAAGATCGCTGGCTGTTAAGTCGTCTGTCCACCGTTGCAACTGAGGTTTCAGACAACATCGAGCACTACCACTTTGCAGAGGCTGCACGACTTCTTTACGCATTCGCCTGGGATGAATTCTGCAGTGCCTACCTTGAACTCTGCAAGCCCCGCTTAAACAATCCCGAGCAGAAGAATCAAGCCTGCCACATGCTACTCCTTGGACTTGATACCATTCTCAGACTACTCCATCCCATCATGCCGTTCGTGACGGAAGAAATCTGGCAAAATCTTTCACAGGACCATGGACTTCGACACTACCCGTGGGACACGAATCCTATACCTCCTTCTATCATGGTTGCATCATGGCCACGGCCACCTGTGACATGGCAAGACCCAGCAACCGAAAACCAGTTTGAGACATTTTTAGAAATTGTTCGCGCCATCCGTGAAATTCGTTCACGGCAAAACATTCCTCCTCGCAAGTCCGTCGATGTCAGCATTTGCACACCGTCGGACAAAGAGATCTTACTCAACCCTATGAAATCGGCCATTGAAGCAATGGCCGTGTGCAATGTTGTCGCCCTGGCAAATGAAATTACACCAGTGGCAGGGTCAGCTGAAATCTCGACAGCTGACTGTGATATTTTCATCGATCTCGCCGACCTCATTGACGTCAATGCCGAAATCACACGCCTGCGGCGAGAACTTGAAAAACTCGACAAGGCCATCAATGCGAAACAAGGCAAACTAAACAATGACAAATTCGTCAGTCATGCACCTCCGGCAATTGTGCAAAAAGAAAAGGACCAATTAGCTGAATTCGAGGAAACCCGGGAGAAACTGGGGGTCATTCTGAAAGAACTTCAGGCCCGGGAAAAGGAACTACCCGGTGGCTAGTCAGTCGTTCAAGTGATTTCAGGGAAGGTATGAGGTATCCTTTTAGGACGTGAACCCTGTGATCTGATACGTGAAGGGTTCTTTCTAGTCGATAATATTGGATACGAGAGGTTCGTTATGAGCGTTGAAATGGAACTCGCACGAATCATCATTAGCGAAGTGAATGATCAGCAGGTTGTTTACCTAAAAGAGGTTGAGGGAGACCGGACATTCCCTATTCTGATTGGCCTCTTTGAAGCTACAAGCATTGACCGCAGAGTCAAGCACAGTGCAACACCGCGCCCCCTCACCCACGACCTTCTCGTCGCAGCCGTCGAGCTCCTAGGCGGTGAATTTCAAGACGTCGTCATTTCGGAATTAAAAGAACACACCTACTACGCAACTCTACGTGTAGAAAAAGACGGGGGCATCGTTGAGATTGACGCCCGACCGTCGGATGCAATAGCTGTCGCAATTACCTGCGAACCAAACCTGCCGATCTATGTAGCCGAAGATGTCCTTGAGAATGTCATCGGGCAGTAACCCGCTCGTGACCCTCTTGTCTCACTGTCGTAAATCTAGAACATCCTGCCCATTATTTCAGTTCGAACGCAGTACGTAAGATACTGAGCGATCGCTCCCCGTGTTCGGCAGCAACCAGAACATTGACCCGAACCTCACTCGTACTAATAAGATCAATGTTGATGCCGGCATCAGCAAGTGGTGCGAACAGTTTGTCAGCCACCCCCGCATGGCTTCTTATGCCAACACCTGTAATAGAAAGTTTTGCCACTTCGGGGACATCTGTCGTCTCCGCACCGCGAGTCTGAGCGATATTTTTAGCTGCCGCAAGCGCCCGTTGCCGGTCTGACGCAGGAACTGTAAACGAAATTTCAGCCCGACCGTTTCGGGGAAAGCTCTGCACAATCATATCGACGTTCAGGCCGGCTCGTCCAACTTCTTCGAATACCGCCGCTGCAACACCAGGCGTGTCAGGTAAATTCATGAATGTCACCAACGCCTGAGACATGTCCAGCTGACAGTCCTCAATCGCAAGGTCTTCCATACCTTCCAATCGTCTGACAACCTCAAGTGGGTCTGACTTTTGAACCGGCGCGGCATCGCCAGGAAAACTTTCGTCGACAAAACCATCAAGACCAAATGCTTTGTGGGCAGCCTCCACGCTTTTTTGTGCATTCTTTCGATCCACAAGAACCGAAACTTTAATCTCACTTGTAGTGATCATGTGCACATTAATTTTCGCTGCTGAGAGGGCGTCAAACATTGTTGCAGCAACCCCTTCTGCATCAACCATGCCCGAACCAACAATGGACACCTTTGCTACATCGGGATCGTGCGTTACACCAGCTGCTCGGAGACGTCCAGCGACAGAGTTCGTAATCTCCAGCGCAGCTGGCACATCTTGATTCGTCACCGTAAATGAAATGTCAGCCGTTCCACCTGTACCCGCGTTTTGAATAATCATGTCAACCGAAATGCCATTTGACGCCAATTCAGCGAACAACTGATGGCTGGCTCCTGGTTGATCAGGCACATCCTCAACCGTGACTCGTGCTTCATCCTTTGCCAACGCAACCCCACTCACGGTACGTCGACTGGTCAAACCAGACGAGATTTCAGTCCCGGGGCCATCTTCAAAACTCGAACGTACGATAATTGGTACACCAAATTTTTTCGCAAACTCTATGGATCGTGAATGCATGACCCCTGCACCTAAACTGGCAAGTTCGAGCATTTCATCATGGCTCACTGTCGCCAGCCGCGCTGCGCCGCAATGAACCCGCGGGTCAGTCGTATAAATCCCATCTACATCCGTGTAGATTTCACAACGATCTGCGTTCAGAACGGCGGCTAGCGCCACCGCCGTCGTATCAGAACCTCCGCGCCCGAGCGTCGTAATGTTCCCATCTGGGTCAAACCCCTGAAACCCCGCTGCTATGACGATCGCACCACCCTCGAGTAAACCCCTCACATGGTCTGTTGAAATCGATTGAATACGAGCCCTCGTGTGACTTGAATCGGTGCGAATGCCGATCTGGCCCCCAGTGAGACTCACAGCTTTGTGCCCCATGCTTTGAAGGGCCATCGCAAAAAGAGAAACACTTACCTGTTCACCCGTAGAGAGCAACATATCCAATTCACGTGCACTAGGACTATCAGTGATCTGTCCAGCAAGCCGTACAAGTAGGTCAGTTTGTTTCCCCATTGCACTGACCACAACTACCACCTGATCGCCGGCCGCATGCCGCAGTGCGGCCTTCTTTGCAGCCCTCACAATTTTTTCGGGATCGGCTACGCTCGTACCACCAAATTTTTGAACAACTCGTGCCATAAAAGGCTTCATCCTTATTTTATTCAGAAAGGCTGAATTTTAATTCACTGTGTTAGGTTTGAACTGTGCCTCAGCATCTTCGAATAGGCTACCTATCAGAGTTGAGCCCTGCGCAACAGTTGGTCCAACTGCAACGGCATTCTCGTCATACGATTGGGCGGACATACCATCCACTCCTGTACCAGCGATGATATATGGGACAAGACCACGGGAGTGCATCCGCGTTGAGCAGAACGTTGGATGATCAGGACACACAAAAACGCGATAAGGCTCTCCGTTGCTCGCCTGCTGCTCCAGATGATCAATGACGGGGGAAACAATCTTTTCATCAATCTCTTCAAGAGCCTTTACCTTGGCTAATGCGTTCCCTTCATGGCCGGCTTCATCAGGGGCTTCAACATGGACACACACCAGATCGGACTTACTGAACTCGTCGATGGCGGCCTGCCCTTTCGCCGCATAATCTGTATCGAGATAGCCGGTAGCACCCTCTACCTCCCTGCAACGCCACCCAGCCAATTCTGCCAGTCCACGGAGAAGATCCACTGCGGTAATCATTGTTCCTTGTACGCCATACAAAGATTTGAATGTTTTAAACGCGGGCCGCTGACCGGCGCCCC
>CAXEMW010000098.1:0-11230 GCA_963997395.1 uncultured Planctomycetaceae bacterium | reverse complement strand
TCGGAATTTAACAGAAGTTTTCTACTTAGTGTTTCGCTTGTCACCAAGTTAAATTTTTCAACATAGGTCCCAAAACCATTTCGTCTATGCATTTTGCGCAGAAACGTGTCAAGGAAGAATGACTCAATGGAAGGCTGAAATATGGTTTAAAAAAGTAGCGCCAGCGCAGCAAAAGGAGCAAGAGTGCATCTAGGGATCGCCGAGGCAGAAGCTGAGGGAACTGAAGCAGCAAGAAATTGAAAGCTGTTAGATGATCCAAAAAGAAGCGTTAAAAATTCGGCCTGACGGATGGTGGTGGATGGGCAACAGTAAACAACCTTACTTGACCAAAGGTGAGCTTCTAAAAGACAACCACGAATTTGACGTTATGCGACTATGGAACTCAGAAGTACGCAAATTGACGCCACACAACCCGGAGTCTTTCGGTCTGAGTATTAATCTTTCGACCTGGTGTATCGATTTAGTATCTTTCGGCCCCACGATGGGAACCATTCAATAAGACCGGCGAGAAGCATTGCCTTCTTTGGTCGCACGAGTTCTTGGTGACGCCGTTGGCAGGAAATAAGAACCTCTGAGGCGAGTTTTTCAGCGTCTAGAAGCCGTACCGAGGCACCGCCACCAGGTTGCCCCACGTTGTTGGGCAAGCCGTGACGAGCAATTTGTTCATCGTAACGATGAAAAGATGTTGGGGGTTCTTCGTGTGCATGTATCCGCTGAATTGGGCCAGGAGAAACAAGAAGAACGTGCCCGCCACGCGGCTCTGTTTCGAGGCGAACCGCTTCAACAAAAGCTGCGAGTGCTGATTTTCCAATTGCGTAGTTACCCATCGCCGGAGTGACAAATTTTCCGGCGAGGCTTCCAATAAATACCAGGTGGCCATTGGCCCGGCAGACAGAGTCTGCCACGGATTGAGTGATTTCTACCGCTGTCATGAGGTTCGCGTCAAAAGAATCACGTATTTCGTGGGGATCACATTTCAGTATGACGGATCGGCTTGATTGACCGATGCAGAAAAAAAATGAGTCACAGCCCCCTAGTTTTTCAAGACACTGTGCAACAGCGCGGTCTCCCTCTCCATCTTTACTGAGATCAGCAGTGATGCCTTGCACCTGATTATTCGAGTAGCCGCCAGCGTGTGCTGCTGCTTCGCAATCGGCCAAGGCATCCCGGAGGCCTTGGGCTGAGCGGCCAACAATCATGACAGAAGCGCCGAAACGACTCAGGAGTTTTGCTAATACGAGCCCGAACCCGTTGGTACCGCCAGCGATGAGCACGCGGTGCTGCTCCCATGAGTTTGACACGGATTTTCTCTTGGTTGAAAGGGCTAAAGTGAGTTTGTCTATCGTACGGGATTTTATTTGAATGGGCTCGGTCGAGTTTGTCCATCGCACGGTGGTTTTATTTGGAAGTGAAAAGCTTTGAAGCATGCTAGGAACCATTCTGTTAGGGTAAACTAGGAATTTTGTTGGCCAGTTTTACCCCTCACTCTGCAAAGGGACTTTGTGAAAGATATTCCCGGTTCTACAGCCTTCCACGAGTCCGGGCCGTCTCCCCGTGGTGCGCCTGTGCGAACAAAGATCGTTGCAACCATAGGACCCTCAAGTAATGGTAACGCTGGTGTGCAGTCACTTATAGAAGCGGGCGTTGACGTTTTTCGATTAAACATGGCGCATGGGTCTGTGGATGAGCATACGGAGACGCTCACGACGATTCGGCACGCCTCTGATCAGGTCGGCCGGCCAGTAGGGGTTCTTGTTGACCTCGCAGGTCCAAAAATACGGCTTGGTGAAGTTGCAAGCGGCAGTGTTGAGTGTGTTGAGGGAAGCGATATCTTTTTTGTTCGCGGCACAGCATGTGATCGGTTACACCATTTTGTGACGACCTACCCGACTCTTGTTGATGAGTTGGCTGTAGGAGACTCAATCATGCTTGCTGACGGCACAATCAGCCTGGTTGTGTCAGAGAAAACAAGCGACCATGCTCGTTGTCGGGTTGTGCAAGGCGGAGTTGTTCGGAGCCGTCAGGGGGTAAATTTGCCCGGGGTCGAACTGTCAGTTGCCGCAATGAGTGCGGAAGACTGGAAGCATGCTGAATGGGCGGCTTCTGTCGGCGCTGACTTTGTGAGTCTCTCTTTTGTGCGATCGTCCGTCGAGGTGAATCTACTCAAGGAATTACTGCGTACGCGGAAATCGTCAGCACGCGTTGTCGCCAAGATTGAAAAGCGGGAGGCACTTGAGAACCTGGAGTCCATTATCGACGGAGCGGATGTGGTGATGGTGGCTCGTGGTGATCTTGGTGTTGAGATTGATGTCGCAAGTATGCCGATGGTGCAAAAGCAGATTATTCGGGTCTGTCAGCAATATCAAAAGCCGGTAATCGTAGCGACACAAATGTTGGATAGTATGCAGCATTCGCGGCGTCCGACTCGCGCTGAAACGACTGACGTAGCCAACGCCATTCTTGACGGTGCCGATGCATGCATGCTCTCTGGTGAAACAGCCATCGGCGATCATCCCCGACGGGTTGTGGAAATGATGCGGCGTATCGC
This sequence comes from uncultured Planctomycetaceae bacterium, assembly GCA_963997395.1. Lineage (GTDB taxonomy): Bacteria > Planctomycetota > Planctomycetia > Pirellulales > UBA1268 > UBA1268. The sequence continues at coordinate 8,682 of CAXEMW010000098.1, read as the reverse complement.
GCAATCAACCGAGCGGCAATATCTGCACTCACGACGGCAGTACCTCGAAGAGTTGTTGGGGAAAAGTAGGCTTGGTGCAGTTGGAAATGACTTCCTGCCGCGGCCTCAGCAGCTTGTCCATGGACTCCATCCGATCACACAGGCGGTTGTTGAAGGAGCAAGCCGCATCGCAGCAGAACTGGATGCTCGACTTTTTGTGGTCGCCAGTAAAAGTGGTGTTACGGCTGTTGCAAGATCGAAGCATCGAGGTGCTGTACCCACAATTGGCCTTACCGATAATCTTGCGACACTTCGACAGATGACGCTGTACTGGGGCGTGACACCAGTGGCTGTTCCTGAGGGAGCCGACGTGAATCAGTTGCTGAACCATGTCTGTGACTGGGGGCTACAGGATGGCCGGCTTGAGCGAGGTGACCGAATCGTGCTCGTTGCCGGAATAGGGTTTGGAGCGGGCGGTCACAACATGGCAATGGTGCATGAAGTATGAACAGCGACACACTAAAAACGGATGGAAACATGCTTCCCGGATCAGTTTTTGCTGTGTTACATCCAATAGTTAGCAGGCTTGATGGGTCTGCATTGCCTCGGATGAATTTTTTGTCACATTTGAGTAGTAATGCCCCATAGGCAATTCACTTTTTAGGAAGATGACGAATGAAGAAATGCATCCTTGCGTACTCAGGTGGGCTTGATACCTCCGTAATCCTTGGCTGGTTGATTGAGCAGGGCTACGAAGTAATCTGTGTCTACGTCGATCTGGGGCAGCCGTGCGAAGACAGAGAGGCGACGCTTGAGAAAGCTCGTAATTGTGGCGCGAAAAAAGCGATTCTCGTAGATGTACGAGAGGAAGTCTGCCGTGACTTTGCGTTTCCAACCATGCAGTGGCAGGCGAGATATGAAGGGACGTATCTCCTCGGAACGTCGATAGCCCGGCCTCTGATCAGTAAGGTTTGCGTCGATCTTGCGCATGCCGAGGGTGCGACCGTATTTGCACACGGGTCAACAGGTAAAGGCAATGATCAGTGTCGTTTTCAGCTTGCTGCTGAGGCAATCGATCCGTCGATTGAAGTGCTTGCACCGTGGCGAATAGAAGCGTTCCGCAAACGCTTTCCAGGTCGGAAAGAACTTATTGAATTTTGCGATGAAAAATCGATTCCTGTAAAGGCATCGAAAGCGAAGCCATATAGCTCAGACGAAAATTGCCTCCATACCAGCTATGAGGCAGGCCTACTCGAGGAACTCGATACAGACGGTTACGAACTCGTGGACTTTGGAATGTCTGTCTCGCCACAACAAGCACCAGATCGTGTCGAGACAATTCGGATTGCGTTCGAGTCTGGCATTCCAGTGAAGCTTAACGGCGAGGAACTTTCCTCCCACGAAATGGTGCTGAAGCTCAATGAAATCGGTGGGCGGAATGGAATTGGTCGAATCGATATTCTTGAGAATCGTCTTGTGGGAATGAAAAGTCGCGGCGTGTATGAGGCTCCCGGGATGACTCTGCTGTATGAATCACATCGTTTTATTGAGCAACTGACACTTGATCGTGATCTGGTTCATCTTCGAGATCGTTTGTCACCTGAATTTGCCGAAGCGGTGTATTATGGGTTTTGGTATTGTGCAAAGATGGATGCTCTTCTTGCATTCATTCGTGAGGCGCAACAGCCGGTGACAGGCAGTGTTGAACTTAACTTGTACAAGGGCAACATACTTGTAAAAAGTAGAGAAAGCACTGAGAGTCTGTATGACGCAGCAATTGCATCAATGGAAGGTGGTGGGTCATATGATCAGACTGATGCCGAGGGTTTTCTCCGGATTCTTGGGCTTCCGCTGAGGGTTCAAGGTGGAATCCGCCCGAGAAAATAATCTGCGTTGCGGCACAACAGGATGGAAGAGCCTTCTGAGGGTCAGGGTGGGATGGTTTCTACCGTCATGAGGATTTGGCTCCGGCACGATTGCTTGCGACCTGCGTCGTGGGTTTCGCTTTGTCTGGCGGTCTGTGCCGCTTTGGCACCAGTGAGTGAGTCAGGGGTTCCCCTGTTTGGTTGGGGCATTCTCACAGCAGCGGTTGCCATTGGCATGGGAGAGGTTCCTGCATCAATTCCCCTTTGGACATTCCAAGTTTATGCGAGGCGTTGGGTCTTTGGAGGTTTCACTTGGTCAGCTTTAGCGGTAACGCATGGGGTGTATTGGCACATCGTGAGGCTCCTTTGGCCAACTGCTGGGCTCGCCTTGGGAGTTGCCTTCATGGCAATTTTCCAGCCGAGCTATTCAGTGGAACAACTGCCTTGGTTAATCGGCGGAGGATGGGGTGTCATAGTTCTTACAGCAGGAACACTTATTACTTTTTTGGTTTCCGGTTTTCTGATTGCTGATGCATACTCCGGCACACTTGTAACGGGATGGACCGCCATCACGATAGTGGGTTGGAGTTTTGCGTTTCTGCCACCGTGGCTTGTTTGGACGATTCCGGCTGTCCTCTTCGTTGGCTGGATATGCGTGGGCAGTGTTCTCCTTTTGCTAGCTACAGGCGTTTTCTCAGGTGATTATACGGAGTCATTCGGAAGTATTCTGCTTCGTAATGACTCCGTAGCTGGAGTGCCCAAAGAGGATGTATTCTCATCAATTGGGTTCCTTGGAACTCTACCAGTTCGGTCGCAGTGGCGACGAAGCGTTCGAATGATTGTGATTGCAATCCTACTTGTGGCTATGGTTGGTTGGTTACTGCTTACAACGTCAGCAATCCCAAGATATGAATTCCTTGCGAGTATTGTGTTCGGTGCGACAGCAATTCCGGCAGCATCGTTGTTAGACGGGTACAAAGTAGTCTCTGACTGGGAGTATCTGATGCCATGCAGAAGAAGATCTCGGTGGTTGGAAACGCTCACCACACCCAATCGAATATCCCAAGCCGGAATCGTTCTAGTCAGCTATGGGGCGATCATTCTCTGGCCACCACTCGTGGTATCTTTGGCTGCCGTCGGGAGCTCGGGGGCTGGGAGTGGCCTTCAGGCGGCGAGTTTTCTTGCTGTCATTGCAGTCACGACACTGATGGCATGTCTCATCTTGCAACGGGCTAGGGCACGAACGGAGACCGTATTTGCTGTCACCCTGACCGTCTGGGTTATTGGAGTATGGTCTATGGTTTTGGTGTGCCAGAGTTTGTCGTGATTCGGAAGCTGCGAAATGAGGACCGGAAATCCAATAAGATGGTACCGAAAACCCGCTTTTTGTGAGGTTTGCCCGGGAAAGTTGATGTTGAGATAAATGGGAAAGCCTGACACACTCCGGGTTCTGTATCTGACAGTTCCGTACGTAAGGGCTGTTGAGCCGTCAGTTGTTCAGATGGATTCACTAGGGATTTGTTTTCGGAGTTACGTCTGGTAGCCGCAGGGTGCCGGAATCAAAAGGAGTTGATCTGTGGACCGTATATCAAACGATCGAATACAGGGTTGGTGCCTCACAATGCCCCCTCGGTGCCTTTTGAGAGCTTTTGCTGGCTGGCTGTGTGCGATTTACTTCGTCGTATGTTGCGTGGGTTCTGTAAGGGCTGACGAAGCTGCATTTCCCGAAAGTCAGAGCATTTTTCCAGATACAACCGTGGCGTGGATCAGTATTGCCGATCCGGAGGATTTTGGGGCGAGTTTTGATCGCACCCAGTACGGCAAACTCCTACGTGATCCGAGTATGGAGGCTTTTGTTACAAGCTTTCGAGAGCAGCTTTCAAAGGCTGGGAAGCAGCGGCTTGGAAAACTTGGCCTTACTCTCGAGGACCTTGGAGAAATTCCGGGAGGGGAAATTGCCATGGCGGCGATTGTTCCTGAGGCTGGTCGGCTCGCAACGGTGCTGCTTGTCGATACCTCGGGTCATGAAGAAGAGACCAAAGCTCTTTTGGAGGAAATCGAAGAACGTTTATTGGAACAAAAAGCTGAGCGGTTAGCTGACTACGAGGAGAAGATCCGTGTGTATCGACTCCCCCAAGAGGATCCAAGTGCAGACGATGTTGATGCTGTTGAACCAGAAGAACAAGTGGTGGCGGTTGTGCATGAAGGCAAAGCCCTGGTCGTTGGCGATGATCCGGTTCAGGTTAGTCATGTTCTCGCAGTCTTAGACAATGGCCGCCAGGATTGTCTTGCTTCAATCGAACGATTTGCAAAGGTAAGCGAAGAATCAATGAAGGATCTGGCGACTTCCCCATCGAAGTTGCGTTGGTACATCAGTCCATTTGAATTTGCTGCAGCGTACAAGTTAGCGCATCCTCCAAAAAAACGGCAGAAGGGCCCAGATTATGTTGAGATACTCGGTCGACAAGGCTTTGACGCAGTTCAAGCATTAGGAGGCGCCATTATGTTTGATGACGGACCACACCAAATGCGTCATCAAACAATTGTCTATGCACCACCACTTCCTGGACGAGACCCCTCATCAGTCGAGCGGTACGATCTTGCTGCTCGTATGCTTCGGTTTCCCGAGAGTGCCGAAATTCAGCCGTACAGTTGGGTCCCCGCAGGGGTGTCGAGTTGGTCGTCGTTGCAATGGGACATCGAGACGGCCTTTCAGTCTGCAGAATCTCTAGTAGATGATGTCGTTGGTGAGAAGGGTGTTTTTGATGATGTAATTGCTTCGCTTAAAGAAGATCCGGATGGTCCTCAGATCGATGTTGAGGCAGATCTGATTGCATGCTTAGGCAAAAGAGTGACACTCATTGGTGATTATGAGGAGCCAATTGATATCGATAGTGACCGACTTGTGATTGCTGTTGAAGCCATTGATCCAGAAAAAGTTGCGGCCACGGTTGGCAAAAGTATGTCGACTGATCCGGATATGCGGCGGATTGAGGCTCATGGTGTCGTTATTTGGGAATTAATTGATCGTTCAATGGAGATTCCTACGTTGGAAATAGAAACGCCAGGCGGGATTGTCGCGCATGCAGATCAGGAAGAAGACAGCCCAAGTGATCGTCGACGAAAACTGCGGGAAAAGGAGGAAAAATTGCTTCCACATTCGGCGGTGACCGTTGCGCATGGGCATCTTTTGATTGCCTCCCACCGGGATATTCTGGAACGGGTGTTAACAATGAGTGATAGCGATTCTCTTGCAAATATGGGTGACTACAAACAGATGGATACAGTGCTGAAAAAGCTATACCCATCACCAATTATCCTTTGGGGTTTTGGCCGTTCAGATGAGTCAATACGTCCGGCTTTCGAGATGCTTAAGCGAGGTGCAATGCCGAAGTCAAAAAGCGTGACTGGCCAACTTCTGAACAGTCTTTTAGGAGACGGAGAGCCAGGGAGTGTGCGAGATCAAAAAATTGATGGGAGTACGTTGCCTGATTTCGAGCTTATTGAGAAATACTTCGGGACGAGCGGATTCGTCATGCAGAATCTGAAGGATGGGTGGCGGTTAGGAGGCATCACGCTTGCTCGTCCAGAAGCAACGCAGGATCAAGACGTTGCAACAAATCCAAATAAATAGCGATGGCTGTGACGTGTTTGTTGGATGGTCACTCCTCGCCGGAACGGTTGTTGGTAACAACGGCCCAAAACGGGTGTTGATAGTCACACCGACTTCGAAGATCTTCCAAGAGAACGTCGATATCTGGCATGATTTCACCCTGATGGAGGCGACGTGTGCCTAGGTTGATAGTGAGCGGCCGTTGAAAATCAATGAATTCTGGTGATAACCAAATGCGAACTTTCTTAGCACCGCATCGGGCAGTGATTCTGTTGCTTGTGCTGGTTTTCGCTGAGAGCGTGAAGGGTTGACCAAAGCGAGCAGGTGGCCAGTTGCCAGGCAGTACCATTGTTCGATCCGGTGGTGAGTTCATTTCAATCCACCAAAAAAAGCGGTCCCAGGGCCTCATGCTCACAGCATCAATTTCTTTTGGTGAACTTGATCGACTTTTGCGATTTGTCCAATCAAATATTTTGATCAGCTCGTCAGAGAAATGCTCATGTCCACGACCTCTATACTCCACGTAAGTAAGATCAAATCCTTTGTTGAGATACCGATCAAGGTCCATCTCGTTGGCTGAAAAGGTAGTATGATCGAGTGCCCCGCAGACAATATAAAAGGGAAGTGTTCGTGCATTTTGATGGTAGTGGTGAACAAACCGACCTGCTTTGCCTGATAGAATAATAACTCCGGCCCAGAGGTCAGGATGCGACAGCCCAATGTCCCATGCCGCGTCACCACCCATTGAGTGCCCTGACAAAAACACTCGATCAGAGTCAATTGAAAATTGACGCGAAGCTTTGCGGAGAACAGCAAGAATCAATGAATGTTCCTGTGCAGAATAACGATACTCAAGCTGCGTCTCCTCGCCCCATGCCGGAGCAATGACGATCGCACCATGCCTGCCGCCCTGCCCTTTGCGCTGGCCATTCTCGGCTGGTGTGCCTGCCCACCATTCAATCTGTTGCAGTGGCGTGGTTCCTGCACCATGCAAAGCAATAATGGCAGGGTACCGTCGTCGAGCATCGTATTCCGGGGGCAATTGGACAAAGTAACGGGCAGGAACATTGTTTTTATCGGTTTGGAACGGCAAGCGAACCTCGAACTCAAAAAAGCCATCCTCACGACCTTCGGCAGGAGCGGCTGGACGCACCATATGTGCCGCTACTGCTGCTACCGTTTTGGCATCAAATGCTTCCTCTGCGTCGAGTCGCTGACGGATATCATGACGCGCTTCCGGTTCTTTCGACACGAGATACTGACGCAAAAGATTACGTACCTTAGCCGTAGAGAGCGCGAGCTTGAGGTTTATCTGTGACGCGTTTTCACCACCAAGCCACCCGGTAAGAGCTAATGCAATCGCTTGTTCTGGCGGCAACTGGTTGTCTGAGCCGACGCGTTCGAATACCGACAGTCGCTTCAGGCTTTCGAATGTGAGTTCGGTCGAGATTTCCTCCACGATGGCATTGGCGAGCTGACGGTCACGAGCGTCAGGCAACTGAGCAGCCAGCGTTTTGATTTGCTGAACCAGGGTTTCCGCTCGTTTGAGCTGAACACGATATTGATCCCTCAATTCTTTGACTGCCTGCAGTAATTCACCATTCCCATCGTCGGCAGAGAAATTTTCCAGCAGGTTAATCACGAGTCGGTCCTGTCCCGACTTTTGTCGCAAGAGTATTTCTTCGAGCAATTGGTTTGCAGAAAGGTTTTGGATGTTTTTCTGCTGTTTCTGGAGACTCTTGAGTGAGGGGAAGTCTTTAACTACGGTTTGTAACTCAAGTGCGGCTTCTTTGTATTGAGCCCCCTGAATGAGAAGGCGAACAAACTGAAGCCGTTCATCGAGGTCATCCCCATCCAGTTGCCTTTCGATGATACGACTGAGCGTTTCACGGGGCACGGAGGATGTGGCCAGCCGCATATCAAGACGCAGAGGATGTTCTGTTATCAGCCCCTCTACTGCAGTCCACTCGGGTGTGATTCTGGTAATCCCTTGCACAAGATCCAATCGACCGCCGGGTGTGGAAAGCGTGATAACGCGTCTGCCAAAATCGTCGAATGGCGTAGCAGATAGAATGTTCCCAACACTGGACAAACGGCGACCGCTGTCCGGGACTCGTTGGAAGATTTTAATTTCTTCCATAGCTCGACCGGAGTCCTCTTCGGCTGCACCAATGACACGCTTCTTCGAAACGAATGTACGGGTCAAGCCGTTGTCACACATCACGACGGTAGAACCCGCCCCTTCTTCAGACTGTGGGTCAATACTTATTCCCGGCAGTAAAGCGATTGTGCCGCTCAGAATACGGCCATCATCAAGGGTCACGCGATCTGCGTAGGAAAGGCCTGAAGGAATGACGCAGGCCACTAAAACGGTATAGAAACAAGCCAAACGGCCTCGAACGCCTGATGCAGAATTTTCGCGGGTTGACGTTGGGAAAAAGTGAAGCATTATCTCACTAGGTGAAGAGGATCCCGAGTACAGGGAGATATTCGTTCGAGGTCGCACGACTGCTATCCTTTTAGATCGGTTCACTCAGGAAAAATCATCACTTGTTCCGCGTTGGCAACTGAATCGGGTAAAGCCGCAAGGATTTGACAATTCATGTCTTCTATTTTGCATCGTGTACTTACATGGTCTGTTGTGTTGGGCCTGTTCCTTCCGGTTGTAATAGTCCTTGTCCTTGGCCTTGCTGGCTTGCTGACGGGCATGGGTGACCAGACGGGCAGCAGATTCTGTCTTCGTGTCGCGATCGGCCTCGGCGTATGGTGGGCCTCCGCACTTGTGACGACAACAGTCGCAGCCGGTATAAGTATTCTTGAACGACCATCGAACACCAACGTAGAGTCCTCTGGAACAGTCTCTGAGAGAAATGAATAGAATCCGTCGCTCATACGAGGGCGTGGGGCGATAAGAAGACCACCTTTATGTCGTGGTGCCGCGGAATGCGGAGAGCTCGCCAAATTAAAAGGAGGGTGCCTCAGCAACCCGGGGTTTGCATCCGAATACGAGGAATAATTCCATCGTCTCGGCACGGCAAGCGACCGGAGCCATGTTTGGCACCCAACGAGCCTCATTAAGAGCTCACCGGCATGGTTCGACACAACACGGGCATGGCAGAAAACTTACCGCCCCACACTCTCGACGGCGGGGACGTATGGCATTCTTCCAGTACCTCTATCATACCTGTATCGGGCTTAAAGGATAGCGGGGTGCCAATTTCCATA
>CAXEMW010000097.1:0-11246 GCA_963997395.1 uncultured Planctomycetaceae bacterium | reverse complement strand
CGAAAGCGAAGAGCAGTTCAAATGCAAATTGGGGAGCCGAGATCGGAAACAAATCATCTGTCTTCACGCGTTGGTATAGAACCGGCCAGCGTGTGAGAAGTTGTTTGAAGGACTCTTGCGGTTGCCGTGCTGCTGTTTTCCACTGCCGGTAACGTCGTACCTTCGACATTGAATGGCCTTCGTGCAACAACGTAGTCATCGTTTCGCACAGATACGTGAAACCATCATCTGCGTTCAATTTGGCGTCCTCCAAAAGCTCGATTTGAGCTGAAAATTCTTCGTTGTTGGAGAAGCCGCGCATGATGATGTGGGAAGCCTGCGCTTTCTTGTCAAGCGCACATTGATCTCGCCACCTTTTCAAATCTTTTTCATAGCTGGGAAATGTTTGCTGAGCGCCAGCTATGGGACACTTGTAGCGATCGGAGTCGCGAGCATCACTCTTTGTAGGATCGGACATAGCGGAGGATCGAATCTCGTACCCGCTACCAGATTGTAATTATATTCCGTATTCCACTGATGGGGTTCCTCTGAATTTCGGTACAGAGAACAAGAGATGCAACGAAGCTTTCGTGCCGCGCGCAAGAGCGATACAATCCACTGTCCAGTGAATCTATCTAACCACAGACTCAAGCCGGCTGCAAAGGAATTGACGACTACTACTATCTGAAAATCAAGCTCTAGTTGCTTTTCTTAGCTACTGAAATATAGCTCACTCGCTACTAGCTCGCTCGCTACCTATTTCTCCTAATCCTCAGGATCATGCGTTCAACTAGTAATATAGTTACACAAGATACTTATCCGAAGATGTACGACAGCTGATATCATGCAATCACTACTATTGCTCATAAACTCCCCAAAATTTCTTTTCAGCTGTCGTTTCCTGAGCTACTGTGAAAAACACTGAAAACTACGAAAATCCGCACGTCGAAAAGGTGAAACCTTAGTCTACTATGTATCTACTCGAAAAGCCTACTCGAAAAGCGTTCTACGGTGAAGTAAGGTACGTCTCTACGTTGGCTCAAGGTTAGTTGAGTAGAAGTATGCCGCAAGATTCAACCAGAATGCATCAAGTGACCGGTTAGCTTGTCGTGGACGTTTGAAGTCTGACAACACAAATTGGTTTTCTGACAATGCCCTAAAGAAGGAGTGACTAGAAGGTGTCCGAACCTTCGTCAGATTGTCTGCGAGCATTAGGTAGGTTGGAACCCACCAAAACTCGATCGACTGTGAATCAAAATCTGGCGATAAGGCATGACGCCAGGGAATGCATGATTCACGAATTTGATAGAAATCCGGTGTTATCATTTCGTCGATCTTTGCAGTCATTGAATAAATGCCATCCCATAGTGAGTTGCAGTCTGTTAGTACTACACCATCAACAATAGATTTCAACTCACGAAGACGACCACGTGTACCTGCGTTGACGTCTAAGCTGAAGGTACTTGCTAAAGTTTCTGCAGCAAGAGTTGAATGCACTATACGTCGAGTTCGTCGGGAGCTCCAGCGTAGAAGGTTAAAATAGATTTTACCTGTGGTATCTGGACATGTTCCGCAGAGAGTGAGAGAACCGGTTTGAGAACCAGAATCTCTTTCTTTCTTGAAATTTGAATCTCCGAAAGAATAACACACTAGCGGGCCATGTAGCTTCACGTACCGAAGTCGAAAATGTTTCGTTGCTTTCAGATGCTTAATTACAACATTAAGCTGGCGTAGGTGTGAAACCGTGCCTGCTGTTGTAAAAGCGGAGAGATGACTCACGCAATATGACTCAAATGGTCTTGTGCATCCAGTCACGTACAAGATTGAGCCTAGACGCGACCGAAATTCAGTGACCTCTGCTGGTGTGATGGTGTCATCATCTTTGCGACCAGCAGCTATATCGATTGGCGTGATGAGGTCGATGGCTTCTTCCTGATCTAGCTCTATCGTGCCGTCAGACAGCTGCGTGATGCGAATTCCACAGAAGGTGATAGAGGTATGTAACCTCCGTCCAAATTTGACACGTAAAGCGATTTTTTCTAGTGTATCCCAGAAAAGTTTGTCTCCACACATCAAACCGTCATCGACATGAAATCCACACATACCATGTAAGACTCCACTCTTTTTATCTTCGAGGAGGAACAAACATTCGTCGTAGATTGAAACGGAAAACCCGAACTCTTGGAAAATTCCTCTCAAGAAGAAATAGAAGCGCCGAGGCGCCGAAGCCATGCCTTGATGTGTGTGGTTGGAAGAAACACGCAACGCAGACCCTTTTGGAATCTTAAACTTCTCAGGAAAAGGGTCCGGCAAACGAAACCACAGGTGTTCATCGACCGGTGCTTCAGGGTCAAAACGTGTGTCACACTGTTGAAATGCGTTACGGATGTCCCATGCCTCTAAACGCCAAGAATGCTGGGCGGCAGTGTGACAAATTACGCGAACTGAATCCCGCTGTAAGGTGGGACTGTCTGCGACGGGAAGTTCGCCAAACTCGTCTAACAGCCACTTCTCTTCGAATCCTCGAACGACTAAACGAGCTTTCGCACGATTATCAGGAGGAGGTTTCAGGGTGTAAACCCATCTGGTTGAGAAGACCCAAGTGTCATTTGGAGGAATTCCGAATTCTGCGCCATTGCTCAATAGATCTTCAATTTCGGATTCCATTGCCAAAATGAATTCTGGACGAAGACGTGCTTGTGCTTTTGGAATTTCCTGTATACGTTTAGTTTTAGCTGGCGAAGGAACGGGTGTCGGAGAAGCGTTATAGACACAGTCAGCAAAGTCCTCTACGCTTGGCTCAACAGAGTTTGAAAAACACGCCGAGCAAGGTTGCTTCGCTACCTCGAAAAGTGGAACTTTTTGATCAACAAGCAAGTCAGTGAACTGCTGATTTGTGATCAAAGTGGGGCTATCCAGCCACGAGGAAGTCGGCAACGTATCTGAATCAGCAAAAAATGTGAAAAACGCTGAGTGCAGGTGTTCAACCTGCTTCGAATAGTTCGCATGGTCAAAAGAGGGTCCACGATGGTTGAAAGACAATGTTCTAGCCGAAGCGCCTGTACGGTTTGGTTGACCTTCCGATTGAGCTCGAAAACGTGCTCCTGAACGGAGGACGCCCCGCTCAAGTTTTGCCGCGTCTCGAGCAAGAGTTTCCAAATTATCCAGTTGTGGACTTGGTTGAGGTGATGGTGATGGTGAAGCAGATGAATTTTGCTCAGTCGATGGTGAAGCGTCTGGTGTTGGAGGTCGTGGTGTAAAAATGCTGAAGTGTTCGGTTCCTGAAGTTTGCGGTGCTGGTGTAGAACCAGCAGCAGGAGACTCTACAGCATTTGAAGTCGGAGCTGTTGTAGAACCAGCGACAGGAGACGACTCAACGACGGGAGAGGCAACGCTAGGAGACTCAGGCGAGTGACCCACGGGAGCTGCAGGAGAGAGTGGATCGGTTTCAACCGTTTCCACAGGCAGTGCAGACGCAGGTGAACCCGGTGAAGCACCAGGAGACTGCTCTGCCAAGGGCTGCTCAGCCAACTCATCATCAGCTGAATTTTCCTGCGCGTCCGGGGACTGCTCTGCCGGTGACGACACCAGCGGAGGCGACGGAGCGGCGTCGGGCGGAGCCGGAGGTGGTGCAGAAACTCCATGCTCGTCATCGCTACTGTCGTCGAGACGGCGCTCATATTCGAAAAGCATCGTGCATCCCTCTGCCAAACCATTTGGCATTTTAGCACGGAGCTCTGTGCCTGCGTCACTTACAGAGTCCCACAGCGAGAACTTCAAATTACGCTTGGAATCCCAAGCGAGTGTGAGACGCTTACCGAACTTGTCTCTCGGTACGTTTCGTGGAAGTCGTCTCAAGCGTTTTGGATTGCGTGTAAACGCAACGCGGAGCAAAGCGGGAAATTGAGTACCATAAACTTGGCACACTTTTGTCGTGAGTTGGGCAGAAGGCTTTTCCCAATTGTCCGTGACTCCATCAGAAAATGCGAGTTTGCACAACAAGTTGAACAACTTTGTCTCAGCAGATGCAGAGGTCTCAACCTCTCGCGGAGCAGCAGCAAAATCAACAATGGGAAAATGCTGTTCTAGATTGGGATTTTCACTGTTCTGGACATTTTCCGCGGGACTCACTGCGGGCGCCGGTGAAACCGCGCCAGGAGCTGGAGCGTCCGGAGGAGGTGCAACCTCTGCCGGCCCTACAGCTGGAATCTGGACATGATCCAATGGTTCAATGACACGGATCCGATGACGGTGGGCATCAGTCAGTTGACCGTTCGGGCGACGGATGACCCAGGTCTTGTTCGAAGACCCCGAGCCACCTGGACCGATAACAGTACAAGGGCCGAGCCAATGTCCGGATTTCGCCTTGCTGTCCGGTATGGCCCAGAACTCGACCTTTTGTCCTTGGGTCAACGGACCTGTCACTGTACCTTGCATGCCTTTTGTGAGTGCTGCTTGAAGCCGACGCATTACCGCCAAATCAGCAACAACACGACGAGCGGTGCTGCGCACTTCGACACGCTCCCGCACGTTGTCAGCGACAGATTCACCAGGAATATACAAATCGTCGATACCTGACGTCAGAGTTGTCGCATCTTTGTCTGGGTGCGCAAACGCTAAATACTGTGCCGAGTATCCACATTTTCGCGTAGTCAAGTTTTTGACAATCTGTGACTCCTGACAAATGAGCTCAAGTGGGGCTTCCGGATGGGCATCTTTTATCTTTTTTATGTAGGTTTTTGCAATACCGTTATGCCGTTCTACTGGATTGGTGAAGGGACTTTGGACTGGGGATTGCATGCACTTTACTCTATGTGCTGGTAGAAGTTCCTCGATCTTTTTATTGATGAATTCTCCACCCTGATCAGAAAAGAAAACACGAGGAGCTCCAGCAAAAATGCTGATCCACTGGTAAAAGGCTTTTTCTACAAGCTCTGGGCGTGTGGCAGTCTGGCCTTCAGTGATTAGCAACGACCAACCCGAAAAGAGATCCATAAAATGCATGATGGCAATGCCATCAACGAAAAAAGTATCTGCACAAACGATATCATTGACTGAATTTGCGTAAAGTCCTTTCGTTTGTCCGCTAGGCTTTGGTGCAAGTTTCAGAAATTTTGAACAAATTTTGCAAGTTTTACATACAGATTCAATATGTTTCTTGAGTGCTGCGTGTTCAGATTTTTCAAATAAGGGTAAGATAAAGCGGTTCATTTCTTGTGCTGAAAGATGGTAGAACTGTCTGTGGACTTTTTGTAAACCTTTAGTTGTTCGTAATGTCGCTTTTAGCTCTTCTGGATCTCCTGACCAGCCAACACTCCAGGCAGTGGGACAATCTGCGATAAAATAAGAACAAGACTGCACTACATCAAAATCGTCTTCATTAGTCTCTAGAGACTTCTCAAAAGTTCGAGCATGCTCATTTTCAAAAGAAAAGGGAGAATGAGACTGCTTATCAGAAACAAACTGTACATGCAAAGATGAATGCGAGAGGTCTAAACCACTCGCGCCTACGCGTTTTTTGACAGCTTTGCATTCGCGCGGTCTAGAAGATCGAAAATTGGCAACGCCCAGTGACCCGTGGTAGTCTTTCTGCACCGCACAGTTACACCAAGTCGCTTGCTGTAAAGGTCGCCATTGGTATGATCCATCACAAGCCCGAGTGCCTCACAAGTGGGATTGCTGAAGAGGATAGGCGTATGCCTCTTCGGATCATCGCCACACGGAAGTGCAGAACCAGCCAACTTGAAGACGCCTTTGCCGGGGATTTCGAACGCAGCTGAGTACGACTTCATCGCAGTTGCGATATTGCCATCGGCAACGCAGAATTTAGCTTCCGAAGCCTCGGTGAAGAAGCCCTCACCGTAGCGTTCTTGCATGGCAAGGTTCAAACCTTCCCAAGCTTCTTGGCTACCTGTCTCAGCAGTGCATCCCGGATCATAGACGACTTCCCCAGGGTTGAGAGGAACTGACAACAGCGCGTTGTACAAGGGGTAAGCGTGAGCGAGCTCATCAGTGCCAGCCGTACCGCGAGACCCTTGCGCGCTGGGCACCCGTGGCGCTGGGGGCCCGTGGCGCTGCTGCCGTGGTTTCAACCACGCAGAAGAAGCATAGCCGCCACCGTGAGAATCAGAAGGCGATGTACGCTTGGGCGGACGGTCGGCAGGCTGTTCAGGGTGATGATTGCGCTTTTTTGCACCCGTGGTGCCGCGCTGCTGCTCAATGTGGAAAATAGCTGAATAGCTGGTTTCAGCACTGACGTCAGAGAACAAATGGTTGCGGAGCGTAGCAAGCCCGATGTCAAATGTTGCGCCAAACGACTGAAAGGTCGGGTGGTGATGCTGGATAGACGGCCGCGGATCCTGGCCGGAGTCCCCATCCAAATCACCCAACCAAACATGCGTGTTATGCTCCAGCATCTTGTGCTCGACCGTGTGATCGTCACTCTGTGTCATTGTACCTACAGCAAAGCGGAAAGTCGCCGGCGTCGCTTTCTGTGGTTTGGGACGGATCAGCTTCTCAAGATTCTGCTGGAAGGAAAATAATGTCGCAAGACCAACATTATCTTTGTTCGTGACGACGACAGGCGGGTGGTCTGGATCAGGCTGCCAGCTGAAGTGCGTCATGACGATGCAATCGTCGCCACTGTGGCAACTGAAATTGAGGAATTTGTCCTGAAGAACTGTGCAGAGAGAATCTGCACGTGCCTGTCCGGGTGTGCACTGCTCTGGACAAAGTCCCATCAGCACAATGACGTCGAGTCCACCACGCCGAACTGCCTCCTCGATAATGCGCTCGACCTTAGCGATGAAAGTCGAGTTGGGAAGAACAACGTTGCGGGCATGAAACGCACCAACACGCCGATAACGAGGTTGGCGATGATGATCGGGCAAATCGCTCTGTGCCTCGGCATGATAGATCCATTTTTCTACCAGTGCAGGATCAGGTTTGAACCGATCAACTGCAGGAAGCGGTGTGAACCGATTCTCTGCAGCGGGAGCACTGGGTGTCTCCGACATGGGTCCCACGCATTCGATCGTGCCATCTGGTGCACCTGTAACGCCGGCCGGGGCAATTGGTGGCAGCAGTTCGAGTGGAGGCAAGCCTACTGTGTCCGTCTGCGTAGTCTTATGACTCCTCGCCTTCAACGGGGGATACTTGGAAGGCAACGAAAGCTTCGTTGATTGCGGCAACGAGGGTTGCACATCCGACACGTCGGTCTGATGCCGCAAAGACGGCTGCCAAGCGTCCGGCACCTGGCCCTTGGTTTGAACCTCGGGCGAAGCCAAACATGCAGCTTCCGCAGTACGAGCAGCAGCTTTGGCAGCAATGGCCTCATCAATAGCTTTCTCTTCCGCAGTTCGAGCCTCGAGAACCGAAATAAGGGCGCGCTCAGCCTGTTCAACCTCAGAGAGTTCTTGTGGCTGTTCAAGAGCTTGCTCTTCGGCCGGGCTCGCGTCCACAACTGCCGTTTCGGCGGCCTCGCTCCAGTCAGGCTGAAAGTCTTCGTCAACCGGATCCGGGCCATTCGCAGACTGGTCGTCGGCAGCTTCAGAAGCATCTACCGGCACGGCCATGTATGTGAACTGTGGGACAACGTAGTTCGCCCATGAGCCGAGATACTCATTTTCAGTTGCGTTGGCGGCAGCGTTGTCCGGATTCTCTGGGGCAGATTGAATCGGCTCCGAATAGTAGGAGCGATTATTGTAGTACGGCCGAAAGGTAGAGCGAGGAGCATAGGAGAAGCCTTTGCTTTTTCCTTTGCCGTACCTGTTGCCGTATCCTTTGCTGTGCCCTTTTCCGGCGCTTTTGCCCTTCGATTTTCCGCTGTTGGAAAACAGCGCGTCGTCCGTGCCAGGTTGGTTTGAACCATCCTGAGCGGACGTGGACGTGGTAAGGTATGAACCTTTTCCAGAATGTCCTTTGCCGTGGCTTTTTCCTGAGGCTTTCCCCGAAGATTTTCCTTGGAGTTTGCCTTTTTCCGGACAATTTTTGCCCCAATGCGGAGGGTTAGTGCGTTTGAAGCAAATGCGACACTGATCCTGTGCTAGGTAGCACTGCAACTCGGGGTCCCACATGACATCTTCCTGCCAGTGTTCACTGAAGAACACGGAGCACTCCATGGAAGTTTCCTCATCCCAGCAGAAACCTTGGAAGCAAAGCCAACCATGCTCGTCATCCCAATGCGGCGGCTGGTCGTAGCCGTCATACCAGGAATCAGGATAAGGAGCGTGCTGGTCTGAACCAGCAAGATCCGCACGAGCACCGGAATGGTTTGAACCATCGGGCTCGGCGAAATGGGCGGCGGATGGCTGCGCAGTGGCAACGGCCTGAGCTGGCAAGATCAGCAACGTGTTCACAGCGTCCTTGAGCGCATCGACGGTTAACGTCGCGTCCAATTTGACCTTCTGCGAGATTGCTCGATACTGCTCTTCTGTGAAGCTCAGAGCGGCCAGCAATTTGAAAGCAGCTTGCTGTTCTGAGATCTGATACAAGGCATCTGTCTTCGCCTTGATGTAGGAGATCTCCCAGCGAGGAAGAAATGCAGCAAAGGATTCCGCGGGCTTCCGGCGGAAGTTTTCCCAGTCGGTGTTGCGTGTGACTTTCATGAGGTCAGTGCTTTCTCGCGAGTGCAAGAGCATTTGTTCGCATAAATATTCAAAGCCATCGTCTGCAGAAAGCTTTGTGCGATCAAGCAGCTTCCCCCAATTTTGAAAATTGCGATTGTTAGAAAATCCACGCAATTTGACATGAGGACCGAGTTGCTTCTTGTCGAGGCTGCATTGCTGCTTCCAGTCGCTGAGGTCTTCCATGAAGCTGGTGAAGCTCTGATTCGCACCAGCAATTGGGCATTGGTAACGTCCAACGTCTTTCTTATCCGATTCGAAGTCGGACATGGCGGAGGATCAACGCTCGGATCTCCGCTACCAGGTTGAGGTCTTTGTACTTGAATAAGGCTCCCCTGCCAGTCGTAACAGAGAGCAAGAGATGAGCAGCGCAACTTTCGGGTCGCGCGCAAGAGCGATACAATCCACGGACTAGTGAATCTATCTGACCATAAGACTCAAGCCGGCTGCAAAGGAATTGATGACTATCAGAAAATCAAGCTCTAGTTGCTTTTCTTAGCTACTGAAATATAGCTCACTCGCTACTAGCTCGCTCGCTACCTATTTCTCCTAATCCTCAGGATCATGCGTTCAACTAGTAATATAGTTACACAAGATACTTTTCCGAAGATGTACGACAGCTGATACCATGCAATCACTACTATTGCCTACAAACTCCCAAAATTTTCTTTTCAGCTGTCGTTCCTTAGCTACCGTGAAAAATCACTGAAAACTACGAAAAGCCCCAAAGTCGAAAAGGTATGAACCTACTTGTTGTACGAAACTTCGAAAAGGTATTGAACCTATCGCTTTTGCGAAAAATGTGAAAAATGTACGTCCTTCCTACAATTTTCTTTTTGTGGCGCTACTCCCAGTAGTTTTTGGTGAAAAACTCAGCAAGAGTAATCCACAGACCGTAAAAGGATTGGTGAGAAATCCTAGGGCGTTTGAACTCACTCAGGCAGAACTCATTCTGCAGGAGTGCTTGACGAAAGAGGTCTCGCGAAGGTGTAGTAACCTTCGTCAAGTTATCCGCGAGCATCAGATAAGTTGGTGTCCACCAAAATTCAATGGGATCGGACGAGAAATTTGGTGATAGCGCGTGTCTCCATGGGATACAAGCTTCTCGAAGTTGGTGGAAGTCAGGTACCAACATTTCTTCGACTTTGGACGTCATCCGGTACAAATGATCCCAGAGAGAATGACAATCTGACAGAATGACGCCGTCTACGTGCTGGCTTAACTCGCGCAATCGTCCTCGTGTGCCTTCGTTGATGTCTAATGTGTAAGTGGATGCGAGAGTTTCTGCGGCCAATGTAGAATGGACAACGCGTCGGGTTCTGCGAGAACTCCACCGGAGAAGGTTAAACCTAATCCGTCCCATGTGATCGGGTTTGGTGCCGCAGATGGTAAGCGAACCGGTTTGTGAACCAGAATCGCGTTCTTTCTTGAAATTCGAGTCACCGAAGGAATAGACAA
Source organism: uncultured Planctomycetaceae bacterium (assembly GCA_963997395.1). Classification (GTDB taxonomy): domain Bacteria; phylum Planctomycetota; class Planctomycetia; order Pirellulales; family UBA1268; genus UBA1268. Next base: position 1,185 of record CAXEMW010000097.1, on the reverse strand, counting down.
CAAGGGGACCGTCAAGCTTGACGAACCGCAAACGAAATTCCTTTGTAGCCTTCAACTGCTTGATGACGGCATTTACTTGACGCAGGTGTGTAACCTGTCCGTCAGTCGTGTAGGCAGACAAATGGCTTACGGAGTAAGACTCGAAAGGTCGAGTACAACCTGTAATGTACAAGATGCTACCAAGACGTGATCGCAACTCTGTAACGTCAGCAGGAGTTAGTGGATCAGCGTCATTTCGACCTTTGTCGATATCAATAAATTGAATGAGATCGATGGCTTCCTCTTGGTCCATTTCGACAGTGTAGTTTGACAACTGCTTGATGCGAATCCCGCAGAAAGGGAAAGAGGTGTGCAACCGCTTTCCAAATTTGACACGCTTTGCAATGTTTTCCATGACGGTCCAAAATGTTTGGTCGCCACACATCAGACCATCGTCGACATGGAAGCCGCACATTCCATGCAACTCTAAATCTTTGCCTATGAGCAAGAAATGGCACTCATCATACATGGAAATGGTAAAACCATATTCCTGAAAGATGCCTCGCAAGAAGAAGTAGAAACGCCTTGGAGCGGAGGCCATGCCATTGTGAGTGTGATTTGCGGCAACGCGAAGAGCTGTACCAGGTGAAACCTGATATTTCTTCGGAAATGGTTCGGGTAAACGAAACCAAAGATGCTCATCGACAGGAGCATCGGGGTCATATCGCGTGTCACATTGTTGAAATGCCGTGCGAATGTCCCAAGCTTCGAGTCGCCAACCGTTTTGTGCAGCGGTATGTGCAATACAACGGATAGTGTCCCGTTGTAGCGTCGGGCTATCGGAAACTGGTATATCACCATTTTCGTCGAGTAGCCACTTCTCCTCAAAACCCCGCACGACGAGCCGTGCTTTGGGTCGATCGTCTGGCGGTGGTTTCCAGGTATAAACCCAGCGAGTGGAGAAAACCCATTGGTTCGATGGCGGCGTTCCAAATTCTGCGCCATTTTGGATAAGATCATCGATTTCGGATTCCATTGCCGGCCAAAATTCTGGCATTGCAACTGCTTGCGCTACTGCTGGTCAATTGGTGGTAGTGCCTCTCAGTCAGGCTCTTCTTATCAGCTATGATTGGGTAATCACATTACTCTGCCTTTCCATATTAACAGGTATCATCGTACCATTAGCACTATCAATATCTATTGCTT
>CAXEMW010000096.1:0-11249 GCA_963997395.1 uncultured Planctomycetaceae bacterium | reverse complement strand
CAACAGCCCAAGGTTTCTTGGCATGTATTAAACGATCCCGTGTGACGTCGCTTGGCAAGAGGTTAGTTCGTATGCCCGCGACACCCAATCCTTGCAGTGCTAATCCATAAACAGTTGCAAAGGCCAATTGGTTTTCACGGAATGCAGGAGTTTTTAATACAAGGTCTCCCTCAAGGCCCTTAAATTCTCGCAACCGGTGCACTTCAAGTTGGAGTTGTTTGGCAAGAAAGTCGCTGAGTCCACGAAGTTTTGCAGCGTTGCCAACAAGCAAGACCTGACCAATTTTCGCAGTACGATCTTGTCCAGTAAAGTAATTCAGAGATCGCTGTAATTCGCTGGCAAATTCGTTGAATACAGGTCTCAAGGTCTGGAAGACTTTTTTCGGATCGTCAGCCCGTGCGGCATTGCGCTTTAGGTTTTCTGCTTTTGGGAATGTCATCCGCATTCCCTGAACGAGAGCCCGAGTGAAATTACTGCCACCAATAGGCATCGTCCGCTGCCAAATTTTCAGCCCATTTGTAACAATAAGATCTGTTGAATCCACGCCCATTGAAGCCAAAACAATCGATGGAGGGGGAGCTTCTGGATCAACTTCACTCAGTTTGGGGAGTTGATCAAACATGACGACGTTCGCTAGAGAGACTGGGCTCAGTTGCAGGATGTCGATTTCAATATCGGCTTCCTTGAACGGCTCGAGAGCCTTTGCAACCTGATCTCGCTTCATTGCAAAAAGTGCAATTTCAGCATCAATCACAAAGCCACTCTCCTCAATTCCACCTTCGAGTCTTTGCCAACTCCATATGACCTGTTCAAGTGGAAATGGTATTTGTTGCCGGGCTTCATAGGTGACAATGTCCGGAATCTTGCTTGCTTCAACAGGGGGCAATTTAATGAACTTGCTGAGCCCTGCCTGCCCCGGAACTGAAACGGCGATCGTGTCTCCGGAGATATCATTACGACTGAGAAATTCCTCTACGGCATCTCGGACAAGTTCCCCTGGGTCAGCTTCAGGCTGAGTAAGCAACATGGGGTATTCGACGTAATCGAAAGACTCAGCTACAAGGGTTTCCCCATCTGGGGAACGGCTGCAGCGCAAGGCCTTCAGCGCACACTTGCCGATATCAATACCCCAGACGTTTCGCGAGCGTGCCATGCCGCACCCGTTTGTTCACAAATAAATTGAAAGGAAACTATCCCACCATCGAATGGGAATCAAATCAAATTCTACCTAAAGTTTACACTCAGGAAGGATACCATACAGGAACTGTATGAGTTCGCGTTTTCTAGTGTCAAACGGTGAATAAGCAAACCCGTTACATTGTGTCAAAACGGCCAGCAGGACAGAGTGTATTGTTCGGAATAGGCTACATTCTATTTCTCACTTTTCCGTTGGTACGAGATAAAGCGGTGCTTCGTGTGCACTTTTTGCCGACTGGAAAGCGGTCTTGCGAGAACTGGCAGTTTGATATGAATAATTCTGAGCAATATTCTCGACCAGAAGTGGCGGTCTTTCTTCCGTGTCACTCGCTTGAAGATTTGTCTGAATGGATTGAAAACGATGATGCATCAGCGATTCTTAATGCATGGACAGTTGCGTGGCACCCTTTTGTTATTTGTGTATCAGGCGGACTTCCTGGCTGGGCGAGTGTTGACTTGCCCTGGACTCGTGAAGGGAAAATCATAGGGATTGTCCCGGAAGGACTTTCCGAACGATTTGCAACTGGAGCTTCCCCGCCATTTATTGCAGGACAAAATTTTCTTCACCAAGATGCTTCTGAATCATTCCTTTTAGAAATGCTTGAAGCATGTTGTGCCGAGATGACGACCGATTCTTCAATCGGCAGACAGCTTGAAACATTATCTAAATGGCAGGTCTCTTTTGCTGAGGATTTTCGTTCGCTCGGTCTGACTGTTTTACTATTTGAACGGTTAGCCAGTCGTATGCGGTCCGATACGAATTTGGATCAAACCGGCTTTCCAGAAGTTGTTGTTGAAGCAGCGAAAGCTTGGAGGGATGATGAGTCGGTACTCGCACAAGAAAAATTGACACAGGCGTTCCAGTGCCTTGAGGCTGCACGAGATCACTTTTACCCAGTTGAGTGCTGGTGCCTCGATCTGGTCCTTTTTTCAGAAAGCTCGGTAGCAACGCTGCAGAGTGAATTGCAGTCTCCAGTTCCGACAACATTATTGGCCGATACAAAGACGGTCAGTTGTCTTGATCAATCGTTATCTAGCATTGTCGAATTAATACAAAACAGGGTTGCTGACGGCTCTCTGTCTTTGCTCGGCAGCGTGTCCGGAAATCTTCCAGTTGCTCTGATGTCGCCAGAACAGCTGGATCGCGAGGTAGCTGAAGGAAGGGCCGTATGGCAAAAAGCTGCCGGTGTTCTTCCGCAGATATTTGGCTGCCATGCTGGGCCACGTGCGTCTCTCTTTTTGCCAGTTTTGCAGCGGCTTGGGTATCAGGGAGTGTTGTGGTCAAGTTTTGATGGATTCCCTATGCCGTCTGCTGGAGCCGCACGGTTCCAGTGGAGAAATGAAAGTAAAGATCAGCTTGACGCACTTGAGCCAAAAATGCTCGACGCTCGTAGTTCTGCGGCTGTGCTCTCCCTAAGTTCGACATTAAGCGATGCCATGGATCACGACCATATGGTTCTGATTATGTTCTGTCATCATGCAGGGACCGCAAGTCCGTGGTTTGAATTACTTCGTCGAGCCGCATCATGGACGAATATTTTTGGTCGATTCTGTACCGCAGAAACGCTGCTTGGCGAAACTGCCGACCTCTCTTTCCCAGTTTCATTCGAACAAGACGGATTTCGTGTTGGTCTTTCACCGGGCACGAAGGTCGCTGGCGTTGCTCATCACGATAAATTTGAATCAAGTTCCATGTCGCAGCCGGATATTATTTCTGTCGAGTCGTGTCAGCTAGTAGACAATCAGGGCAGATATCAAAATATTTTACAATCATATTGTAGTAACGAAGAGGTGCTTCAAGAACGAGGCGACACGAAGTCCTCGGAGAGCGTTACTCAACGATGGTGGAAAGATTTTCTCAGTAAGTGGCTGCCGAGACGGCAAAAATCTCAAGACGCTCTGACGTTACGTAGCAAGAATCTAGTCGTCAGGGTGCATCGGCAAACCGGTGGGATCGTATCAGTTCGTGATCAAAAAGATGGTCGGAATCGATTGTCACAACAACTCGCTCTTTGTTGGGATGAGCCTGGATCTCATTCCTCAGACTTCCAGTATTCAGAGATGGTGGCCGATCGAGTTGATCGCTGTGAAGATGGTATTGAAAGCCACGGTACTTTGATCCATGACAATGGTTCTGTGCTCGCTCGATTCTCTCAGAAAATACATTTTATATTGGACGGGTCCGCAGTGTCGGTATCAATAGTAGTTGAGCCCTCGCAAGAACTGCATTCGCTTGTGCCTTCTACAAGTGACGCCTTGAGTCGATTTTTTGCATGTCGGTTCGCCTGGAATGAAAATGATTTCTGTGATCTTTACCGGACTGTTCAAACACAATGTGTAGAAACTGATCGCCAGCGTATTTTTTCCCCTTGGCTTCTTTCTGTCGTTCGTAGTGGTAGTGCGTTATCCCGTCAGGATGAACAACAGCTATCGCTTGCTGCGTCCAGCGGGTTACAAATTTTTACTGGTTGTCATCCGTGGCATGTGCGGAGTAGTTCGCACACGCTCGATACGGTATTAACGACAGACTGTGTCACTCATGTTCAGACGTTTCAACTTGCTCTCGGGATCGACTTGCCTCACGCAGTCAACTCGGGGTTCGAATGGGCTGCAACAGGCTCGCTCCAGCCACCTCAGATGCCGCTAAGGCTACCCCCAAACGTTCGTCTCGTATCGGCCGCCACACTCAGTAATGATTCGGTGGAAGACGGTCTCTGTCTCCGCTTGCTTGAATCATGTGGGCAAGAGCGCAGGATGAGACTCAACTTCAGCCGGAAGGTAACCCACGTTTGCTGGAATGGTGAAGTACATGAATCACAAGGAACCAACGAAGCGGGTCTCGTGATTGACGGGAACGCTATTGAGTGCCTGCTGCATCGTTATGAATTAGTCGACCTGGAGATTATTTTCAGTGAAAATCATCACGCTTGATGGGCCTGCTGGTGCAGGGAAAAGCTCCACAGCGAAAGCGCTTGCTCACGAGTTGGGCTGGTACCATATGGACACTGGCGCAATGTACAGATCAGTTGCTTTGGCAGCACTCGAGCAAAATATATCCCTTGAGAATGAAAAAGATCTGGCGGAGTTGGCAGCAAGCCTTGATATTCAGTCTGCTCATGGTGATGTGTTTTTAAACGGTAGAAATATTACAGCAGAAATACGCACTGATCGCGTGACCACGGCTACGCGATCAGTTGCAGATGCGCCTTCTGTGCGTGAAGAAATGAAAAAGATGCAGCGGAGTTTATCTGAAGAGTTTAATCTTGTTACGGAAGGCCGTGATCAAGGTACGGTTGTATTCCCTGATGCAGAATTGAAAATTTATCTTGATGCATCTCCGGCAGCACGGGCAGCACGACGGTACCGTGAAAGAGTTGATCTTGGAGATCAAAGCCGAACGATGGATGAGATTTTGCACAGTCAATTACAGCGAGATCAAGGAGATAGAGATCGTCCGGTGGGGGCGATGGCAGCTGCATTAGATGCAATTATTATCAACACGGATGAGCTGTCGCTCGAAAATGTCGTGAAACAGGTTTTAGAATTTGCCTGCGATCGCGGGCTCATTTCAAATTAGAAGCCCAGTCAGGTTGGAATTTCAGAGAGTGCGGATGAATGCTTTTAAACAAAATGAGCCAATGGTCGATAAGAATTCTTTAGTCTCTACAATTACAAAAAAACCAGAGAGTCACCAGGAATGGTGGGGTCGATTACTCTACGACACGTTGTGGTTTCTTTCCCGTACGTTTGCTGTATCACTATTTGGTTTTCGTCTTGGAAGAGTGGAGCGTCTACCAAAGGCTGGTGGCCTTGTGGTTCTCTCAAGCCACCAAAGTCATCTTGATCCACTCTTGCTTGGTCTGGCCACAGATCGACGACTCTCGAGCCTTGCTCGAAGCAGTCTTTTCACTTTTGGGCCCTTTGCTCGTGCGATTGCTGCACTTGGTGCCGTTCCAATTGATCGAAATGCTTCGACAGTTACCGCAATGAGGACCGTCATACAAAGACTGCGGAAGGGGGCCGCTGTAATCATTTTTCCAGAAGGTACAAGGACAGCATCTGGCCAACTAGGTGAAATGAAAAAAGGCTTTGCGTTATTGGCAAAGCGTGCAGGGGTCCCAATTGTTCCGGTAGCTATTGTTGGGGCCTATGAATGCTGGCCACGGTCCCGACTGCTGCCTCGTCCCGGACGAATCCGACTGGAATTCGGTGCGGTCATCACCGCTGAAGAAGTAGACAGCCTCTCCGAAAGCCAGTTGGCTGAGCGATGCATCAGATCGCTTCATGCACTCGACAAAACTGCGCGCAGCACACAACGCGGGTACGTGCATCACTGATCTGAGAAATTTTCCTTGATTTCATCAAGATCTGGTTGGCTTGCACGAATTGTACGGACAGAAACGCCGGTCGTTTCATCACTATTCTGAATTGTGATTTTTGTCGAAATCAGTTACAGGGCCTGCTCGTCAGTCACACCGTTTTTGATTTTTTCAAACTACCACTAAAAAGAATTATGAAATACGCTTTATCTCGATATGTTGCACTGGGCATCACTGCTTTTTTTGCCACTGATGTGCTTGCTCTTGACTACTCGTTATCAGTTACAGCAGTTCCGGTACCGGGTAGTGGGGCCAAAATTGATTTTCTTGGGGATACATTTGAAGAAGACGGTTGGAAATTTTATCACAACCATCCCAAGAGTTCTCGAGAAGAAGATGGGCGAGCACGTGGGCCGTTGGCCTTTTCGGGGAATAAAAGAATGCAGGAAGGCCCAGAACGAGGCCAACCGGATCTTCTAGAAGTAATTAAAACACCTCCGAACGGGTTGCCTGAAAGTAACCACGCGCTTCTTATTCGAACGTTGCACTCGGGTGTTCCCGGGACATATTCTAGGACGGTGCAGCAGGATGATTTGATTTGCGGTATTACCACGAGGCTTGGGTCCCAAATCCCCGTACATGAAATTCCTAGTTGTGTTGTTCGTATTTGGTTGCCCCCCGCGGAAAAGTGGGAGAATCGTAGCGGACCTCACTTTGGTATTCGAGTTGGTGTTCGTACAACGAAGCTTGAGCCCAACAGAGGATTTTTTGCCTCTGGTAGTTCGCCAGTCGTCGAACCTTACTGGCCGGGAATGTGGATTCACTTTCGTAGCGAAACATCACGAGGTGTCGAAAGTGACTCAGCACTGATTAAGGTACGCGGAGATCATCGAGGAATTGATTTTCCAGTAAAAAATATTTCGGCTGATCAGTTCGGCTGGTGGACATTAGGAATGTCACTCTCACCCGACGGCCAAATTCATTATTTTGCTCGCCAGGGCGTTGATGATTTGACTTCTCAAGATCATTTAACAAGCCAATTTCCGTATAGCTTTCGTGCGGAACGACTGAACTCATTCTTCTTCAATTCGTGCAATCTGAATGACGGTACAACATGGTCAACACCATTCGTTATCGATGATCCGTCTGTCTATGTTGTGAACTCGACACGGGTCATGCAATTAGTTCAGAGACGCGAAGCATACGAACTTCGGCGACAACAGAAGCGGTCGGCATACCGCTCGTATCAGAGTAGATCTCGTTAGGAATGTGCCTAGAAGCCTATGCGGGCGGTAATGAGATATGTTCTGTTCGAAGCCTGAGGGCATTTATAACAACAGATACACTGCTCAAACTCATCGCAGCAGCTGCAAAGATTGGACTTACCTGCCACCCTGAGCCGAATAAAGGCACGAGAATACCCGCTGCTAATGGGATACTTATGACGTTGTAAAAAAATGCCAAGAATAGATTCTGTCGAATGTTCAACAAAACATATCGACTTAGTTGAATGGAATACGGAAGAGCTTGCAGGTCTCCCCGGATGAGAGTGACATCAGCAGTCTCTATTGCTACATCGCTCCCTGTGCCCATGGCGACACCGATGGTGGCAGCCGCAAGGGCTGGGGCATCATTCACTCCGTCACCGACCATTATGGTTCGCTCGCCCTTGGAATGACTTGTAGTAATACACTGATATTTCTCTTGCGGTGTAAGTCCTGCTTCGTAGTGCTCGATACCAACTGATCGCGCAAGAACGCCAGCATTATCAGAATGGTCTCCGGTCAACATTGTGATTTGAATTCCTAATTGTTTTAACTGCTTGATCGCTGTTGGGGTAGATTTTTTTACGGGGTCCGTGACAGCTAGCAGACCAACGATATGAGAATTGATCGCAATGCCAGTAATTGTTTTTCCGTTTGCTCGGAATGGATCGGCAGCTTTTCGAAATTCGTTTAGTTCGTTAGCGGGCACATCTTGCTTCTCTAGAAAAGCCTCGTTGCCAAGGGCGACAGACTTGTCCGCTACAGTTCCCTGTACGCCAGAGCCGGGCGTTGACAGGAAATTCTCAGCATACTGCCGTACCACCAGGTTGCGGTCACGAGCTGCTTGGCAGATTGCAGTGGCGAGTGGATGTTCGCTGCTCAATTCAATCGCAGTGGCCAACAACAGGACCTCTTCTTCGGGTTGATTGCTGAGTAGTACGATGTCAGTAACAGTCGGTTGGCCTTCTGTTAATGTTCCCGTTTTATCAATCATGAGGCTCTTGCTTTGTCCAAGTGTCTCAAGTGATTTGGCATCTTTGAATAGGATTCCTTCGCGGGCAGCACGACCAACGCCAACGACAATAGACATTGGGGTCGCAAGGCCAATAGCGCATGGGCACGCAATCACCAAGACTGAAACACTTGAGATGATCGCATGTGCTAGTCGGGGTTGAGGGCCGAGAAAAAACCATCCAATAAAAGTTGCGAGTGCTATGGTCAGTACTATTGGGGTGAAAATACTGGCCACGGTATCAGCCATTCTTTGGATAGGTGCTTTACTCCTCTGAGCCGCACCTACAAGCGTGATGATGCGTGACAAGAGAGTTTCAGACCCTGTTTTTTTTGCCAGGAGAATGAAACTTCCCCTGCCATTTTTTGTTCCTGCAATAACCTCGTCGCCCCGGTTCTTTTCTACGGGTGAAGGCTCACCCGTTAATAATGATTCATCAACATGACTTGCTCCGTCCAAAAGCGTGCCGTCAACAGGAATAGTCTCACCTGGTCGGACTCGTAAACGGTCTCCTGGATGGACCTGGCTTAGTGGTACGTCTTGTTCGTCATTTTCGACTATGACCCGAGCAGTCATTGGAGCAAGCGATACGAGTGAACGAAGTTCAGTTCCAGTTTTCGACCGGGCTTGGTTCTCAAGTGCTTGTCCAAGGAGGACAAGTGCAATAATCATTGCAGCTGCATCAAAAAATGTGTGTATGAGATTAGTTTGAGGGTTCAGGAACGAGTCTGGAAAAAGATTCGGAAAGAGCGTAGCGACAACACTAAATCCATAGGCGGCGCTGACGCCAAGAGTAATCAGCGTAAACATGTTGAGGTGGCCTGTGGCAATACTACGAATGCCACGGGCAAAAATAGAACGGCCGAATGTTGCGATGACGAGACTGGTGAGTGCGAGTTGCAGTAGCTGATTTATGTGTGGGTCTATCCAGGAATCGATTGAAAGTCCAAACATTGGCCCCATTGCTAAGAGCAAGATGGGGGCGGAAAGCATCATTCCAAATAAAAATTCGTGGAAGCTACGCAGCACATCGCTATCAGCTAACACAGCATCCGGTGGGCTTGTTGTCTCAAGCGGCATTCCACAGTGAGGGCAGGAGCCTGGTGATGCAGAGAAGACTTCGGGACACATTGGACAGAAGAAGACATTGTCCGCCTCTGGCAACGAGGGTGCTGTTTTAGCAGACGGTTTGTTCTGGCAGCACGAGGATGGTTTGTGCATATCAGCGGTCCGAAGAGTCGATTGATTTCTTTATCTTCTTATTCAGAGGAATAAAAAGATCAAATAAGCAGCTTGTATTTAGGGTTGTTTCGTGGGAGTTCCCCGAGCCCGCTTGAATGGGTCAATAGTACTGCCAGATGGTCCCTGCGGCGGAGTTGTTTCTGGTGCTGTGAACGGTAGCATCTTGGGCCATTCGAGACTCATGCCCGGCCAAGCCGATGTGGGCTCTGTTGGATTGGGTTGTGGCGTCATCGCTGGGACTGCCTGAACGTGATTTCCTTGGAGAATCTCATCAGGCTTTGGGAAGTTTGGATTTCCAGAAGTAATCTGGGTGACCGATGGTCCACCGACACCTCGCGTTAGAGGCTTGATTGATACAGAGTCAATCTGAGCCTCTCCCAGGCCAGTCAGTGCAAAGGTGACAGTAAGTGGTGGGTGTGGTTCAACAGATAAACCATCATTCCTTCGTTGGGCAGGGGGCACAATTCGGTAAAGCACGAGTCTGCGCCAGCTTTCTGTTTTATTCACTCGCTCTGCTAGAGCTGGACCACCATACGAATCAAAAACAAGGAGCCCATCAACGGATCCTTCGATAGGATTTGGCACTCGAACCTTTGCAGCAATTTCTAAAAGCGTGCCCGCAGCTGCATTGATAGGGGGTGTCGTGATCCAAATTGGAGGAGTTTCGATAACAACGGGTGCCTCTTCAGGATCGATGGCGGTTGCGCAGATTCGTAAGCTTCTCTGCCCGTCAGCAGGCGATTGTGTTGAAAGCTCTACAGATCCTTTGACTTGATCTGTTGGTCGCACGAAGTGTCGCCACCCAGTGCTGGACAACGTATTGATCTCTTCCATGCGGCCACCTTCCAGCAGATTCGCACCTGCGTTTGTTAACTGCAATGCGTCGATCATTCTCCAGTGGTCTGAGAGTGTTGCCGGGGAGGTCGTAAGAGGACTCGCAACCATGGAGCCAGTTGCAGTTACTCCTCGCTCCCAAAATAGACGCTCCAATTGACCGGCAATAGCTCGCGATCGTTCAAGTTTTTTAACAGCAGTGGTTGGATCCTGAGTAATCATGGCTTCGGCGTATTGTGCTTCTTGTTGAGCCTCGATAATCATTTCAGTTACCGGAAAATGACCAAGAGCCTTCGGTGGAAGCTCTGCAGCCAGTCGACTTGTACGGGCAATGGCATTTGCCGCTTGAGCACGGGCGAGCAGGGCTGCAGTTGGTGCATTACGACGGACAAGTTCCTGTACATGAGCTGTGGCAGCTGGATCGTTGCTTATCAAAATAACAGCAGCTGCATGGAAGTTATCGAGTGTCATCGCGACACCACCGGTCACCCTGCGGTGTTGTAATGGCCGTAAGGTGCTGTGAGTAATTTCCCAAGGCCGGTGCGATTCTGGAATTCCGGGAATTAAAATATTGAGAGGCTGTTCTTGTCGTGGAATATCACCGCGGTAATGTCGAGCCAAAATTTGACCGCCCTGTACGGAACGCCAGATGAGGACGACCCGAGAACGAGATGCTTCAATCACCATTGCTCGCACTTCCGGATCACTTGTCTCTGCATCGGCTGTAAATCGACCACTGGCTCCCCAAGCAGAGATTGTTTCGAGTTCAAGGTTGACCGTCTGTACCGCAGTAGCTCGTGTGACAGTTTCGTTGTCAGTTCCGTTGAGTGGTCGGGCTGAACGAAACAAAATGCCCCGGCTTCCAGCTGCAATCGCTGTGAAGGCGGCGCCCAGGAGACTTTCCTCGTCAACTGGCAGCCCATTGTTACCCGTCCCTGAAAGCAATGCTGCTTGTTTAGCAGTTCGAGAGTCTACCTCCGTGGCGAGCGTAGCCAGCAGTGGCGTGCCAGGTCTGGCAAGCCGTGGTCGTTGCTGGAGCCACGTGAGGTAGTTCGCCAGCTCAAGACTAGTCCCGAGTACGGCACGATGTGCAACAAGCATGTCGAGATGTCGAGAGATTTCACGTAGTCCGGAATCTGCTGACGCAATGATGGGCCTTCCTTGGCGTCGATCACAAATTCGTAAGCGTCTCACTTGTTCAGCAAGACGAGGAATATCCTTGGATGAGAGTGAACGACCCATATCCCAAAGGAGTACACGGTTCCATTTCTCAGAAAAAGCTGGGAGTTTTTCGGGCTCCGTGAGATCAACATCTGGCAGGGTTGGAGGAGGGCAGATAATCCAGATTCCAGCTTGTTCAGCTTCAGCCAAAAGAGTTGT
>CAXEMW010000095.1:0-11623 GCA_963997395.1 uncultured Planctomycetaceae bacterium | reverse complement strand
TTAGCGGCCGAATCGAAAGTTGCTGTGGCAACGAACTGAAAATGAATCAAACCAAAACAACGTATCAATTGGCATAGCCGTGCTTCACGAGGAGCCGGCAGAAGACGAAAGGAAATCAACCGATGGGAAATCCACGGGGATTTATGACAGTAGATAGACAGACTTATTCCGAGCGCGATCCGGTTGAGCGGATTGGGGATTGGAATGAATTCCATCTGGATCTGCCTATTGTCGAACTCCAAGACCAGGGGTCACGCTGCATGGACTGTGGCGTACCCTTTTGCCATACGGCAGATCTTATGGCCAACATGGCTGCAGGCTGTCCTGTGCGGAATCTGATTCCTGAGTGGAATGACCTTGTCTATCGTGGGCATTGGCACGAAGCGCTTGAGCGTTTGCACAAAACGAACAACTTCCCTGAATTTACAGGACGAGTGTGTCCCGCACCGTGCGAGGGTTCGTGTGTGCTGGGTATTCATGAACCACCCGTCACAATTAAGCAGATCGAATGTTCAATTGTAGATCGTGGATGGGAAGAAGGATGGATTACTGCATCCCCACCTTTAGAACGCACTGGGAAAAAGGTAGCTGTAGTTGGTTCGGGGCCTGCCGGGCTTGCCTGCGCGGCTCAATTGAACAAGGCCGGTCATCTTGTCACGGTATTCGAGCGAGCGGATCGTATTGGAGGGCTGCTTATGTATGGCATTCCTAATATGAAGTTGGATAAAGAAGCAGTTGTTCAACGAAGAGTCGACCTACTTGCAGAAGAGGGAATCACTTTCAAAACAGGTGTTGAGATCGGGAAAAATATTCCAGCAGCTTCGCTCATGTCGGACTTTGATGCTGTCGTGTTGTGTGTGGGATCGACGCGTCCAAATGACTTTTTTGCTAAAACACCGGGTCGTGATTTGGATGGTATTCATTTTGCGATGGATTTCCTGACCGCAAACACTCGCAGTCTGCTTGACTCGAAGCATCAGGATAAAAAGTACATTAGTGCAAAAGACAAAGACGTTATTGTGATTGGTGGTGGTGATACGGGCACAGACTGCATTGGTACATCATTACGTCATGGCTGTCGGTCACTTGTTACCTTTGAGATTGTGCCGCAGCCACCAGAAGAGCGTGCTGCCAATAACCCATGGCCGCAGTGGCCTAAGATTTTACGAACAGATTATGGTCATACTGAGGCTGCAGCTCGTTTTGACTATTCGGATGTTCCTGGAAAAACGTTGGCTGGTGATCCACGAGAGTTTTCTGTGCAGACAGTTGAATTTCTTGGTGACGAATCTGGCAAGCTTCGGGGTGTCAAAACAATTCGACTTGACTGGACGAAGCCCCAGAAGAACGGGCCACCATTTAGTGTTGTCGAAGGAAGTGAGCAGGAGTGGCCGTGCCAAATGATCCTTCTGGCACTTGGATTCGGCGGTCCTGAAAAAACTATTGCCGAGCAGTTGAATCTTGATTGCGATGCACGTACGAATTTCTCAGCGGAATATGGCCGATATACGACAAACATAGACGGAGTTTTTGCAGCTGGCGATTGTCGCCGCGGACAGAGCCTCGTTGTCTGGGCCATAAATGAAGGACGTGAAGCTGCCCGAGAGTGCGATCGGTATCTTATGGGAACAACCAGCCTCCCAAGTGTGGAGGATGAAGAAGCAGTAGGTGTTGCCTCATAGCGTCCCTTCCATAGAAATTACAACCGATATAGAAATAAAAAAACCGGTCATCCTGCAGCCTATAAGAGCGAGCAGAGATGACCGGCTTTATGACGACGGAAGTCGTTTTTCGAATTAGATGGCGTCAGCGCCAGTCTCACCTGTTCGAATTCGGACAACTTCGGCAAGGTCAGAAACGAAAATCTTGCCATCGCCGACCTGCCCCGTTCTGGCAACGGTCATAATCTTGTCGATAACAGTCTGTGCTTCGCCATCGCTGACAACGACTTCAAGCTTGACCTTTGGAAGAAAGTCTACGGAATACTCAGCACCCCGATACGTCTCGGTGTGACCGCGCTGACGGCCAAATCCTCGAACTTCGGTGACAGTCATTCCTTTGATTCCTACTTCATTCAATGAATCTTTTACTTCCTCGAGTTTAAAGTGTCGTAGGATTGCTTCGATTTTTTTCATGATCATCCCTTTCTCTATTCGTTTTCAAAGTGCCTCAGTGTCGCATCCTGTCAGGTTCCGCCGCCGTAAGTTTGCGTGTGCCATAATCTGGCTTTCGAGAATATTAATAAGCAAGCAGTGTGCCATTCAGAAAAAAAAGAAAATGCGTTTTTTCGCGTTATTTTTTGCTTATAGGGAAAATGAATTGTCGCGCGGATGTGACACGTTGTTGGTCGCATGGCCTTATGTAACGTGCTCTTTCTAAAGAAAGAAGCATAAAGACGCGAAAAAGTACGATTCGCGCGAATGAGGCGCCTGATTCATCATACTGATGCGCATGCGAGTGCTGCGATCATTCAGGCTTGCTTTGGTCTTGATTGCCCCGAAAGTGTGATGGATCTAAGTCGTGAGACTTTAAAAGTCGGTACAGGGTGCCGCGAGGAACCTGGGCTTTTTTCGCAGCGGCCGAGACATCACCTCGAACCTGTTTCATGAGTTGTCGAAGATACTGTTGCTCAAATTCAGCAACATGAGCGGACCTTTGTGAGAAAAACCCGCTCGATTCTAGAACTGCTTTTCCTGAATGAGCGAAGACGTTACTCACCTTTTTACCCGCCGCCGCCACAATGTCATCAGGAAGGTCGTCCACTCCAATGACGTCGTCTGGCGTTAGTGCCATGGCTCGGCGTATGACATTTTGAAGTTCACGAACGTTTCCTGGCCAGGAGTAGTGTTGTAATACCTGATAGGCATCACTTGAGAACCGGCCTGCATCACGTCCCATTTCTCGTCCTGCTCGGCTAGCGAAAAACTCAGCTAGTAAGCCGATATCATCTCCACGCTGACGAAGAGGTGGAATGCTAATCCGAACAACATTGATGCGATAGAAAAGATCTCTCCGAAATGTGCCGTTTTCTACCATCATATCAATATTACGAGAAGTTGCTGCAACAATACGAACGTCAACGGGTGTTTCCTTGCGGGCACCAACTCGCCGAAGCCGCCGCTCTTGTAGAACTCGAAGAAGTTTTGCCTGAAGGGCGGGTGGGAGTTCAGCGACTTCGTCGAGGAACAGGGTGCCGCCGTCTGCGACTTCTATCAGTCCAATCCGTCGAGCGTCAGCGCCAGTAAAAGCACCACGTTCGTGTCCAAAAAGTTCACTCTCCAGTAATGTCTCAGGAATAGCCCCACAGTCAATTGGTACAAATGGTGCTTCTTTACGCCGACTTCTCTGATGTACTGCTTGAGCGACAAGTTCTTTTCCCGTGCCTGTTTCCCCGGTAATAAGAATGTCGACAGAACTTGTTGCAACGCGTTCAATGAGGTTGTAGACCGCCTTCATCGGAGGACTTTCACCAAGGAAGTTTTCGAATGAATAGGGCCGCTCGATAGCCCGTCTCAATGTCTGTTCAGTAGCCCGCTGTCGTGATGTAGTGAGGGCTTCAACCAGAGCATCTTCAAGGTCTCGCTCGGCATTCTCAACTGGCAGATAGGTCGCTGCTCCATGCCGTAAATAGTCACCAACAGCTTCTTGGCCTTCTTCATTGCCAATGACAACAACCGGAAGATCAGGATCTGCTTCAACGAGCTGATCTAATGTGTTGATACTGCTGCTACCACTTCGGATCACAAGGATGGCAAGATCGAACCCATCGTCTTGGGCAATATCCAAATCGTCGGCGACACTGGTTGTGTGCCGAACTTCAAGAGGTTGCAGCCGGGCAACAAGCCTGCTGTAGGCAAGGCCACTTGGGCCGGCTGGATCGACGATCACGATGCGTGGCTGCCGCACGGCGTGCCGTTTGTTAGAGGAGAGGATGGGTAAGTGATTCAAGACATGCCATGACCGCCGACAAGCCTAACAATCTTCAATAAGTATCACATTGAAGTATAAAGTGTTCAACCAAGGTCGCTCTGGGTCGCTTCGACGGGCTTGAGCGGAGCTTGCGAGGGGCCAATTCCTGCATGGTGGATCGTCTGGTAAAGTGTCTTTGAGCCACTTTTAATCCAATCAGCTCAGTGCCTTCACAGACTCATAAGGAGACTTTTCATGCCGCTCGATCCGTATTCCCTGTGTCCCGGTGGAACTGGCAAGAAAATCAAGTTCTGTTGCCACGAACTGCTTGGTGATCTTGAACAGTTGGATCGCTTGGTTGAGGGTGAGCAGATTGAAGCAGCACTTGAGCAAGTGACGCGTCTCTCGGAGAAACATCCAGGGAAAGCCTGTCTTCTGGCAACGCAAACAAAACTTGAGTTGGCGGCAAAGAAGTTCAATGATGCAGCTGTAACAAGTCGGGCTTTTCTTGAAGCGTATCCTGACAATCCACTTGCACTTGGTCATGCAGCAGTTGCAGCAGCTCTCATCGACAATATGCAAGAAGCAGCAAGCCTTTTTGATCGTTCTCGAGAAGCAGCAGGCGCTGAGGTACCAGATGATCTTGTCCGTATCGCTATGACATTGGTTCAGGTCGCGGCGCAGGTGGGACAGTTCGGTCTTGCAGAATCGACGATCGAATGGCTCGTAGAAAAGTCACTCGGGTCAGAAGAAGAACGAAATGTCCTCATGGAGGCACTTCTTTCATCAGGTTTGCCTCCGGCTTTACGTATTAAGGTGCCATTCGCGGCGACCAAGGAGGATTCACCGTGGCGATTTGAGTTCGATGCGGCACTCAAGCATGCACAGGCGTGGCGTCTGTCGAAAGCAATTAAAACTTTTAATAGTCTCAAAGGGGTTGCTGCAAACAGCCCTGAATTGTTCACGAATATCGCGTTGTTATGTGAGCGGGTTGCTCGCCCTCTGGAAGCAGCAGAGGCGTGGCTGAAGGTAGCAGAATTACGAGCATCAACCCAAGATTCCACAGGTCATGACGAAGCAGTTGAAGCAACGGGTCGGGCAATTGTTCTGGAAACGCAGGCCAACCCCGAGCGTTCACCGGTCATTCGCTATGAATTACTTCGTGGCCCACTTGAGGGCGATGCTGATCTGCTTGAGGATGCGCTTCGGAAAGAAGATCAATTCGAATCGATACCCGTTGATCGTTCTCGGTGGGTGTCGCGAGGTGCTGTCCCCCCACGGTCGACCTGGCGGGTCTATGAGTCCTCCTCTGGTGGGGATCAATCGCCGCGTTTGCTTGGCAGTATGCTCCTCCACGGAAAGCAAACCGATCGTGAGGCAGAGGTGACGCTCCAGGGATTCGGACCTGATGTCAAGGAAGCCAAACCCTTGGTGGAGGCAGCTCTCAAGACCACGCTTGTTGAAGCAGAGCAGCCCGCTGGAATGCCATCAGCGACGCCAATGAATTATCTCGCAAGCAGTCAGTTCCGGATGAATCCTCCGGCAGAACCGGCTGCTCCACCAGCAGCTGGTGAAGATGCTCCGATCGATAAATTGCTAGCGGAACAGCAGGCACGAGTCGCGGATCGATTCAATGCTCTTTGGGCAGAGTCGCCGCTGCCAGAGCTGATGGGTAAAACACCAAAGCAAGCTGTAGCGGATGGTAATGAGTCCTGCCGTCGCGCGGAAGCTTTGGTGAATGACGCTGAGGCCACTGATATTATTGCATCAGGCAGAGACATTTGGCCTGATTTAAGAAAGGCTATTGGGCTCTCGGCACCTGCAACAATTGAATCATCTGAACCTTTAGGGAACGTGCCACCTCAGCGATGGTTGCGTCTCGATTTTCAAAAAGTAACAAATGACCATTTGCGCGGCTTGCTTTTAACAGCAGCTGAAATTGGATATAGCAAGGTAGCGGAACTGGCTGCGGATACACTGCTGAGTCGTGAGGACATCACTGATGCTGACCGTTGGCAGGCATATGGAGTACTCGAAGCACGTGCTCGGACCACGACACGGCGTTTGGAAATTCTTGAAAAAATCAGGCCACTTGCAGCGGCGTTGAAAGCCGATGAAGGCATGCTCGACGTAGGTGAATTACGGATTCATCTGCAGAGAGGAGATCAGCCGGCACTCCTTAAGGTGCTTGATCGAATACGTCGCGACCACAGTCAGAACCCACGAGTTTCAAATGCGGTCATGCAGGTGTTCGCTGAGGCTGGCATCGATCTTGGTGCAATGGCGGCATCTGGAGGCGGTGCTCCTGCTGGTCCTGGTGGAGCCCCATCGCCCGCTGGTCCGGCCGCTGCTCCGGCTGCAGAATCCGGGAAACTCTGGACACCTGGCGGCGAGACTTCGGGTGGTGGAGATGAAAAACCTGCGATCTGGACTCCCTGACACAACGGTCCGGCTATGTTCTCCTCCACTGACACTCTGCTGATGCATCGAGCATGCAAACTCGCTCGTCGTGGGGAAGGGTTCGTTGAGCCAAACCCTATGGTGGGGGCCGTTGTTGCAAAATCTGACGGCACGGTGCTGGGGGAGGGCTGGCACAAACACTTTGGAAGTGCCCATGCTGAGGTTCATGCGTTGGCAATGGCGGGCGAGGCAGCTAGAGATGCCACACTTTTTGTCACACTTGAGCCGTGTTGTCACACTGGAAAAACACCTCCATGTACGGATGCCATTTTACGTGCGGGTATTCGTCGTGTTGTGGTCGCCGCGACAGATCCTTTTCCGGCAGTTGCAGGAAAAAGCATTGCGATACTTCAAAAGGCTGGCCTGCAGGTTGACGTTGGTTTGTTAGAGCACGAAGCAAAACGTCTCACGGCTCCGTTTCGAATGTTGACGACGGCCAAGAGGCCATGGGTGATTGCCAAATGGGCAATGACCCTCGACGGATACCTCGCTCTCCCACAACTGAGTACTGATAGTTCAGGAGAGTCCGAGCCGCATCAATGGATTTCTTCAGAAGTCTCTCGTGCTATTGT
The DNA here is from genome assembly GCA_963997395.1 of uncultured Planctomycetaceae bacterium. GTDB lineage: Bacteria > Planctomycetota > Planctomycetia > Pirellulales > UBA1268 > UBA1268. The sequence continues at coordinate 4,682 of CAXEMW010000095.1, read as the reverse complement.
TCATGACTTACGTCGACGCGTTGACGCCATCGTTATTGGTGTGCAGACCGCTCTTGTTGATGATCCATTGCTGACGGCGCGACCTTCTGGGACGCGGCCTCTTGTGCGAGTTGTGTTAGACCGTCAGGCCCGTCTGCCAGTGAACTCACGTCTTGTTCAAACGGCTCATGAGCACCCAGTGCTTGTCGCGGTAGGTCCCCAAGCTGCAAAGGATCGGATAGAAAAGTTACAGGACAATGGCTGTGAAATATGGCACAGTTCAACAGATCAATCGAGGCAGATGCTCCTTGAGTTAGCCCATGAGCTTGGTTCCCGACAGATGACGAATGTCTTGGTTGAAGGTGGTGCTCATGTTCTTGAATCATGCTTCAAGGCCGACATCATTGATGAAGTCTGGGCATTTTTGGCCCCAAAACTTCTTGATGCAAATGAACCCTCCCTTCGTCTTCGGGAGATTCTTTCCAAGACTCTGGTAGAGGCAATTGATCAAACCGGTGGAGACCTCTTTGTCCGAGGCCTCCGCCGGCGTGACTCACTTGGCCGGTAAGTCTTCGATGCGGTTCTGCCATCGTGTCACCGTGGCATCTTCTTCGATGCTGGTTTTTGCAGTCGCTGATTTCAGGCATCGGAAAACGTCAAAAATTGTGGCGAGTTGCTCGAGTGCATCTGTGACCTCTTCGGTTTCAGAGTCCGCTCCGATGGTTGAGTCTGGATCAAGCCTGCCCTTCTCTTGCTGGACGCCACCACATCGGATGACGTACGTTGCCCAGGGCTCGATTGCATTTGCAAACGCGACCCAATCAAGAATGGCTGCAGCTGCCAGGTTCTGGCTAAAATCGCCCTCAAGTTGAAGCGGTGAACGTGCCAATATTCGCTCAGCTTGCTCCGGTAGGAAAGAAAAGACAGCAGCATTTTTCCCAATGCCGATACTTAGTTGTATCTGCTCATCGAGTCCACTTTCAGGAAGTGCAAAGGTCCAAAGGGTTCCTCCTTCAGCATCTTTTTCTTCCGGGTCTGGGATGCGGTATTCACTTGGGATACTGTCTTCATCAATTTCTCGAATAACATTCAGCAATTTATCGCTTAGTGCAAAAATGTCACTGAGGCCTTCGCGGAAAAGTTTTTCATCATCGAGAGAAAGCACAATGGCCGGTTCGAAAAGCGGAAGCGGCTTCGAGGATGCTGGCAATGATGCCTGCAGTTTTGTGGTCGATGCCTTGCCGTCAATGACAAAACCGAATTGCCCATTCTTGAGCGCAGGTACAAATTTTTCTCGTACGGTCTTCGTCAAGTCTTCACCAAGAGGCACAATTTTCTCATCGAATGTTTTGAATCCTTCTTGCGTATCGTCGTCGCCCGTTGAGGAGATTGCATTTGAAACAAATTGACGGAGTGAATCCGCCCAGCTCACGAATGCTTCAAACTGCTCAGGATCTGTTTTCGTGCGAAGAGCAATCATTGCAAGCGGATCTCCGCCAAAGTGATCAAATGAAAGCGGCATACTTCCATTCCAGGGAAGGTTTTTAGCCCAGTTCCATTCTTCACCCGCATACCCGGTGTCGGTCAGATACGAGTATGCCAGCCAAGGACCAGCTTCTGGCATTCGGCTTGCGTATCCTTCCAGCAGTTCTCCGACAAGTTTCTCTGCTTCAGTAGTTGCCTCTGGGGTCAGCTCATTAGCCTCGGCAACCGCAGCGGCAAATTTCTTGGCTTGCTCGATGTCTTCAGGAGATGTCTCCCAGGCTTTGGCAAGCTTCTGACTTCGGTACCAGATGCTGGTAAGAGGCTTCTCTGAGGCATCTCGCACAACCTTGAAAGGTTTTGTATCAAGCAGGCTTCCACCCGTTGAGCCCATTGCTTGCAGATGCTCAGTCCCGCCACCAATTGAGAGGACGACATGTTCTTTGACAATGCCCAAAGCAACAACAATCTCGAGTTCACCGACACGCTTCAGGATTTTCTCAAGCTCTTCTTTCATGTCATCGAATTTCACAACGTTCGACATTGCCATTTTAATGAGATTTGGATCTGGCTTGATGGTCACTGTGATGAAATCACCGTTACCGATTTTTTCGCGAGCCACCGCATCAGCAAGCATTGGTTGTGTCTGAGCCATGCTTGTTGCGAACCCGTCAATTCTTTCAAGCTGTTTTTTTGCAGCATCTACCTGTGTTGTGTGAAACCCCCAGATGAGGTCAGGGATAACAATCTGGTCCGTGTTTGCAGCGAGTGTCTCTGCGATTAAACGGTTCAGTGTTGTGTCAGTATCAATTTCAAGATCAGTGCCCTTCGTAATAGTGGCGATGTTCGCAGCCTGTTGGGCGGACTGAAGTTTCTTAAATAATTTTGAAACCGTTACCCAAGAAGATGTGCCAAAGACAAAGGTGTCCGTAGCCACCATGTCCTGAAGCAGAGCGATCGCTTCCTGGTTGTCGGGCATCTGCATCATCATCATTGCAAGTGCCATTGGGTTGCCTGGTTGCGTTTGCTGCTTGGCGAGTTCGTCGAGGGCTTTTGCAACGGACTTCAGTTCCTTGAGGCTGGCAAATGCGTTACTTGTAGTAATGCGATCATATTGTTCTCGGCCACGTAGTGTGCTTGCAAGAAATGCAGCATCATCTGGAATGAGGCCGACACCAAGGTCTGCAGCCTGTGCTGAGTGAGCATTCACAAACAGTGCAGCAAAGAGTGAGCATGCGAGAGTGAGTTTTGTAATCATCGTCTTCCTTGGCGAGAGAGAAAAGGAAATGAGACATTCTTTTGCACGGTCTGTATGACGGATCTGCTTAAGCATGTCCAAAAACCCTTGGGGGTATTACAACGGAGTGGCGTATCGGATCAGAATACCTCGTTTCGGTACATCGTTTGTTCAACGAACATGAACGAGGCCCAATAGACTACTGAAACGCGGTGTTTCTGAGAATATCGCATTTACAAATTGTGTATTCGAATTGCAAAAACCCCGGGTATGTTAGATACCGTCATGTATACCTGATAGTGGACAGAAACTTTCCAGACTGTATTACTGAGCCGTTTAAAGGATGTTCCCGTGGCAAAGCCAGCGATTCACCTTGGTTCCACTGACATTATTGATACCTTCGCCGAAGCTTTTCGGCTGAGATTTGCACGGCTTGTGGTTACGGCACATGACACGTCCTGGCTTGATGCTAGCGTGCAGTCGTTTTGTGGGTACGGAACAAGTGTCATTGGTTGTGATGCTGAAGTTGGCGTGGAGCGATTCATATCAGCTGATGAGAGCCCGGATGGCCGACCAGGAGCCTCAATCCTTGCGTTTGGATTTACAACGGAGTCTCTTGCGGAAGCAGTGGCGAATAGAACCGGCCAGTGTCTGCTGACCTGTCCAACAACAGCTGTTTTTGACGGCCTGTCAAAATCAGAAGAACGGATTCCTCTTGGGCACCGTATTCGTTTTTTTGGTGACGGTTTTGAGAAAACAAAAGTATTTGATGGACGGCGGTACTGGAGAGTGCCCGTCATGGACGGTGAATTTCTGGTTGAAGAAACCTGCGGTGTTGCAAAGGGTATTGGCGGAGGGAATGTAGTGATTCAAGGGGTTTCTCTTGAGGCTGCACTGGCATCGGCCAAACGAGCAGTGAGTGCAATTGCAGCAGTGCCGGGTGTCATCACGCCGTTTCCCGGTGGCGTGGTACGGTCCGGTAGTAAAGTTGGATCTCGGTATGCGGCGTTAAAGGCTTCTACCAATGATGCTTTTTGTCCAGGCTTGTTAGGAAGGGTGCCGACCCAGCTTCATCCTGGTGTTGTAGCGTGCCTTGAAATAGTTATTGATGGAGAGAACGAGCAAGTTATTTGTGAAGCCATGGCAGCTGCTATCAAGGTGGCAGCAGGCGAGAATATACCGGCTATATCTGCCGGGAACTATGGTGGCAAACTGGGTAAGTTTCATTTTCATCTGCATCAGATTCTTACGGACGCTGGTTTTGCGTAGTTTGTTTCCAGCCGGTCATTTTTTGTGAAACGGCCTTCTACTGCTCGCCCATCTTTGGTACTTCCCCCCGATGTTCCGGTCCGTCTAGTGACCGTCCCAATCAGGAGTGGAGTCATGGAAAAGCGCCCGTCGCGTCAGAATATTGTTGTGCCTCCCAAAGGCGTCTCAGCTACGTCAATGATTATTGGTGCCGTGTTGTGTGGGCTGGCCGGCTTTGCCATTGTGTGGCTTGCTGGGCTTGGCCGTACGGTGCCTGTCACACAGTCTCCAATTCCCACGGCATCAGCAAACACTGCAGTGCCATCTCAGCCAGAAGAACCATTGCCTGCTGTTCGTTTACAGCCAGCATCAAACCTGGAGCAGAGTCGGTTTTCATCAACTGGCCAAGAAACATACTTGAATCCAGTTCGTGGTGGTGGCTACCCAACACAACCGGCCTCTTTTGAAAAACCGATTGAAGGCAAGGTGTCTACAAAAAAAGTAATTGAAGAAGAGCAAGGAAAGGATGATGCAGTTGATGCCGAACCGAATCATCTGTCTCGGTTTTCAGCAAAGCAGATATCTCCACCTGAAGGAGAAGTCGCCAAGGAAGAGCCAACGGCTCTCAAACAGGACAAAAAGCTGGATGCTGACAAGAAGACTCCATCTCCTGAGGAGAGCAATGAACAGGCACATACGCCAGCATTACCCGGGCATGTTGAAAAAATAAATGAAG
>CAXEMW010000094.1:0-11762 GCA_963997395.1 uncultured Planctomycetaceae bacterium | reverse complement strand
GTTAATTCAAGATGCTCTGAATCTTCTAACTCATCAATAACTGCATGTTCACCAATCTCATTGTTGGAGCCAATTGATACCCCAGTTTTGATGACGGCACCGCTTCCAATAGTGCAATAGTCCCCAAGAGATACACCGGCTTCAATGGTTGCGAACGCAGCCACTGAAACACCGGCTCCCAGTTCAGCTTCGGGACTCACAAGTGCCAGTGGATGAATGCTCACGAATTGCCTGTTGTGCGGGGTTGTCCAGCAAGATTGTCTTCTCAGCGGTTTATCGGTCTGTAGGCCGTTTGAATTCAATCCCATTTTGGCAGAATAAAAACTGAGGAAATGCCCGAGATCGCCTATCCTTCGTGTTTTCCAGAGAGCCACTAAATAAACAACTGTCAGGCGACAATGGATGAAATAACGCTAAAATTTTTTCATGCGGAAAAGTGAGCGGTGAAGATATACCGAACAAAGAAGACGAATACTCTTGGAAAGGGTCAACAATGAATCGAGATGATGCGTATGAGGCGGCGGAAAAGTTGAAGAATGACGGGAAACTGGAAGAGGCAGTGGCTGCTCTCGAGGCAGTTGTCGCCGAAAACCAAGACTTTGCTCTGGCATATTCGGCTTTGGCGGCCTGGTGTACTCGATTAGAGCGACATGAAAAAGCTGTTGAGCACGCAAGGCGAGTATGTGAACTCGAGCCAAATGAGCCGTTCAGTTACACAGCATTGAGTGTTGCGTGTATGCGGGCGGGTAAAATAGAAGAGGCTGAGGAAGCACTCGGCCGTTCCCGAATGATGACCGGATGATGTTTGTTGCTCTAACACGTTCCTATAGGTGAGTACGAGAGGGGGGAGTCGAACCCCCACACCTTGCGGTACTGGAACCTAAATCCAGCGCGTCTGCCAATTCCGCCACTCTCGCATTGGGTAACTAATTATACTGACGAAAAGTGTAACTTTTTTTAGGATACGATTCTCACAATTTTTCTAATAGTCGCTACGGTGTCGATTTGTTTTCGTCTAGGAACCGGTCAAGATTTCCTGATCCGACTCCTCGCGGTGGCCAAGATGCTAAAAGCCATTGTCTTAAAGTCGTATTTGGTGCAAATTCCTGAGCAATGCCCTCCTGGTTAAGTTGAGGGAATTCATGTGCAGTGCCCTCATTTTGGTGAATTACCTGGGTGAAATAAATTTCAAGTACCTTGACCGCTTCTGATTCTAGATGGCGGCGGTTCCAGTCGGCAACAAGTCCTGCTGCAACGGACTCTCGTAACGGTGCTTGGCGTGTTTTTGGTAATTCCCAAAAAATCTTATGCCAGCGATGGTTTGGGAGAGACGAGAACCCGCCTGGCGGGCGAACTGCTCTGAAGGGGCTGCCTTTTCGTAGCAAGTCAATAACTCTGGCATCTTTTAAAGTAGCCTTTCCTGTAACCCACTGTTCCTGCGGACCAACTCGCCCAAAGACCCCCCACGGCTGTTCGAGTGTCAGTGCGTTAATGGCCGTCGTAATCCAGCGAGGGCGTTTTTCACCGAGTCCTGACACATTGTAGAAAAGAGCCAGTCCAGCTACGAAAAGAGATGCAATCACAACACAATGCGGTACTCCTTCGGGACAATGAATGAATGGCCTGCGCTCTCTGCTATTTTTTTGCCTTTCAATGCCTGGTTGTGTGCGCTTCGTGTGCCATGGCATTAATGCTAGCCACGCAGTAACGCCAATGGGGGAAAACAGACCAACGCTTAGAGTCATCCAAATGCCAATATGGAAGAGGATGAAGATGAGGGCGATTAAGCGTCGTGCGGAACGGTTTCCACAGAAAAGAAAAAGGAATGGCCCACCTATTTCAAGCAAGAGTGTTGATGGTGTCAGGAGGCTGGTAGTTGTTTTGGAAGTGTTAAGGAATTCGCCCACCCACGTTCCGTGATCGTGAACGGATAGTATATATCCAACGGCAGAACCATTGAGCCAATCGCCCTGTAGTTTGCTGATGCCTGCATACAAATACACAGCAAGTACTTGGGCGAGGAACGCTGCTGACGCGAGGCTCATGGTTGCGTACTTTGTTTTCTTTCTGAGAAGACTGTCAATGGAAAACATGTCACCGAGTGGTAGAAACATGCCCCAGTACAAAAGGCAAGCCATCCAGTAGTCACCAGCATTTGCTGCTGGTTCGGTACGTCTGAGAATACTGATCCAGATGACCCATGCCACAAAACATGAGATAGATGAAAAGTAGCCTGCCATCAATGAGAGGCCAGCAACGGCTTCAGCTACAAGCATCACGCCTTGCCACCACAGAGCCTCATTCAGGAAATTCAGAGACCAACAGCCAGGCTCCAAGTATTTTTGAAGAGTGTCGAGAGGGAAAATGCCCTCTGGTGAAAAGAAGAGCCAGAAGTCACGGCTGCGAAGTAGTGCATCGGCAACCAGGACGCAGCCAGCTGCAATTCGAAACGCAGCGATGCTTTCTCTGTCCAGTTGAGCCGCAGATCGGGCATTTGCGAACAAACGTGCGATCCCGAAAGGTAGGGAGGAGGCCATTACAACGGTTGTTTCGAGTGGTTTCTTGTATGAAATAGATATCGAAACTACAACAAGTTAGCTGTTCGAGGCGATTCCAGTCTTCGGCAGATCCGTTTAAGAAAGATAGAAATACACGCTTTTTAGGAGAGTAATTCATGCATGCACCGCTTGTGGTGCTGGGCGGAGGCCCTGGTGGCTACGCTGCAGCCTTTATGGCCGCGGACCTTGGTATGGAAGTTACGCTTGTCGAAAAAGACACGCGGCTTGGCGGTACCTGTTTGCTGCGAGGGTGTATTCCATCAAAGGCATTGCTGCACGTCGGTCGTGTTGTTGCCGAAGCTCGTGAAATGCAGGACTGGGGTGTGCACTTTCCAGCACCAAAAATTGATATCGATGCTGTCAGGAGTCGTAAAGAGAACGTGATTGGTGCCTTGACTGGAGGCCTGGCACAGCTCGCCAAAAGACGAAATGTAGAAGTAGTGCAGGGGCAGGCAATCTTTACCGCTTCCAACACGATTGAGGTCGTACAGAAAGATGCAGGCAGTCAAACGCTCACATTTGATCACTGTATTTTAGCCAGTGGGTCTCGTCCTGCCCGAATTCCGGCATTTGATATCGGTAGCCCTCGCGTCATGGATTCTACCGCAGCTCTTGAGCTAGAGGATGTGCCGGATTCATTACTGGTGATTGGTGGTGGCTATATTGGTTTGGAAATGGGGACCGTGTACGCGGAACTTGGCTCACAAGTCTCAGTGGTCGAACTTACGGACGGTCTCCTGCCTGGAGCGGATCGCGACCTTGTCAAACCACTCCACAAAAGGCTCAAGGGGCTCTTCGGAGCCATTCGTTTGAATACAAAAGTAGTTGGGCTAAAGGATGTTGGTAACGGAGTTGAAGTTTCTTTTGAGGGACCAGATGGCGAGACTACCCAGACATTCTCCAGAGTGCTTGTGGCGGTTGGTCGACGGCCGAATTCGGACGGTATAGGTTTAGAAAACACTAATGTTGTTGTTGACCCAAAAGGTTTTGTTGAGGTGGACAAGCAGCAACGTACGGGCGACGCCCACATCTTTGCTATTGGTGATGTGTGTGGGGAGCCGATGCTGGCGCACCGAGCAAGCCACCAGGGGAAGGTGGCCGTTGAGTCACTCCACGGCGAACCAGCGATGTTTGATCCACGGGCAATACCTGCAGTTGTCTTTACCGACCCTGAGATTGCATGGGCAGGTTTAACTGAGCAGGAAGCCGAATTATCTGGGCGTGAAATAGAGATCAGCCGGTATCCGTGGGCCGCGAGTGGACGTGCACACGCACTCGGGCGCATAGAGGGCATGACGAAAATACTCGTTGATCCCGAAACAGAGCAGGTGCTTGGTGTTGGTATAGTAGGCTCTGGTGCGGGTGAACTTATCGCTGAAGGCGCCCTTGCTATTGAGATGGGCTGCACTGCTCGAGACCTCTCAGAAACTATTCATCCACACCCCACGTTAGGGGAAACTGTGGCCTTTTCTGCCGAAAATTACTTCGGATTCGCGACCGAAATTTTCCGTCCGCGTACGGCTTCCACGGCACGCTAAAAGGATTCCGCAGTGTTTGGGTCTCTTGAACCCGATCCGGGTAGACCTTTACGCCGGCGGAAACCTTCGTGATAATGAAAAAAAATCATTCATGTTGGAGAAATCAATGGCCAGTTCCGAGTTGGATCAGTCCCGCGGTGAATCTAATGGTGTCGGGGCGGTTAACGCCGGAATAGCTTCAGGAGGTGGAGCGTTACCTCGTGGAGGCCATACTCAGATGTCAATTGGGCAAGCCAGTGGTTCGGCGGGTGGCCAGCCAAAACATTCTGATGGTGTCTCAGTTGTAGATGCTGACCCAACGGAAACTCAGGAGTGGCTTGATTCTCTTCGCTACGTGCTGGAGAGCAGGGGGGTTGATCGCGCTACCTATTTGCTGCATGCCATTGAGCAAGAGGCGTATCGCCTAGGTGTGCAGATTCCTTTTGTTGTGACCACTCCGTATATCAACACCATTCCAACTGATCGACAGCCAGCATTTCCCGGCAACCGTGAATTAGAGCGACGAATCAAAAGCATCATTCGTTGGAACGCTATGGCAATGGTGGTTCGGGCGAATCGTGAGGACAAGAGTATTGGAGGTCATATTTCAACGTATGCCTCAGCAGCAACGCTCTACGAAGTAGCACTGAATCACTTCATTCGTGGTCGTAGTGATGACTATTCTGGTGATCAAGTGTATTTCCAGGGCCATGCCTCCCCGGGTATCTATTCGCGTGCTTTTCTTGAAGGTCGTCTTACTGAAAAACATCTTGAGAATTTCCGTCGTGAGCTCGCAGAGGGAGGAGGGCTCTCGAGCTACCCTCACCCATGGCTGATGCCAACCTTCTGGGAATTCCCTACGGTTTCGATGGGTCTCGGCCCGATCATGGCAATCTATCAGGCTCGGTTCAATAAGTATCTTCAAGATCGTGGTATCAAGGATACGAGTCGTCAGCGGGTCTGGTGTTTCATTGGTGATGGTGAATGCGATGAACCGGAAACGCTTGGTGCAATTTCGCTCGCCTCCCGTGAGGGCCTCGATAATCTTGTTTTTGTTATTAACTGTAATCTTCAGCGTTTGGATGGGCCTGTTCGCGGGAATGGGAAGATTATTCAAGAATTGGAAGGTGTTTTTCGTGGTGCCGGCTGGAACGTGATCAAAGTAATCTGGGGCGAGGAATGGGATGCACTTCTGGCGAAAGATGAGCAGGGAATCCTCCTTAAACGCATGAATGAAGTTGTTGATGGTCAGTACCAGAAATACGTTGTTATGCCCGGAAGTTACATTCGAGAACACTTCTTTGGGGATCAGCCAGAGCTTGCTGAGATGGTCTCGCATCTTTCTGATGAAAAGCTGAAAAAACTCCGCCGTGGAGGACACGATCCTGAGAAGGTCTACGCAGCGTTTCACAAAGCTGTTCATGAGCGGGACATGCCAAATCGACCTACGGTTGTAATTGCAAAAACAATTAAGGGATACGGGCTTGGCGAGGTTGGTGAGGGACGAAATGTCACACATCAACAGAAAAAGTTGAACGAGGAAGAATTGCGAGCATTCCGCTCACGGTTTGGCATACCGATTTCAGACGAAGAGGTTGCAAAAGCACCGTTTTATAAGCCGGCAGAGGATTCGCCGGAAATGAAGTATCTCAGAGAACGCCGTGAGGCCCTCGGAGGGTATGTTCCAACTCGTCCTGAAAAGTCTCCGCGTCTTAAAACTCCGAATCTTGAAGAGTATCGGCCATTCATTGAAAAGAGTTCTGGTCGAGAGGTGTCAACGACCACAGGGGCGGTGACACTTATGGCCTCGCTGCTCAAAGACAAAACGGTTGGCAAATACATCGTGCCGATTGTGCCTGACGAATCACGGACCTTTGGTATGGATCCCTTGTTTAAGCAGTGCGGCATCTATGCGCATACGGGGCAGCTTTACGAGCCGGTGGATTCGGATCAATTGTTGTACTACAGGGAGGCTAAAGACGGTCAGATTCTTGAAGAGGGGATCACTGAAGCAGGAAGCATGTCGAGTTTCGTTGCCGCCGGAACGAGCTATTCCAGCCACGGCGTCCCCATGATTCCAATGTTTATTTACTATTCAATGTTTGGTTTTCAGCGGATTGGTGACCTGATCTGGGCCGCATGTGACATGAGGGCGCGGGGTTTCATGTTCGGTGGAACAGCGGGTCGCACGACGCTAAACGGTGAGGGTCTTCAGCATCAGGATGGTCATAGTCATCTGTTCGCGATGGCATACCCGACAGTTCGGGCGTATGACCCTGCTTATGTGTACGAGGTCGCTGTGATCATGCTTGAGGGTATGGATCGCATGTTTGCGAAGGGTGAAGACTGGATCTACTACGTCACGGTATACAACGAAAATTACGAAATGCCGTCGATGCCAGAAGGGTGTGAGGAAGGCATTCTGAAGGGAATGTATAAACTCCGAGATGTTTCAGCGAAAAAGCCAGTGTCTCGAATGCCCCATGTGAATCTTTTTGGATCGGGAGCGATCTTACGGGAAGTTTTACGGGCGGCTGACATGTTAGCTGAATCGTGGGGCGTCAATAGTACTGTTTGGAGTGTTACGAGTTGGAAGGAGTTGCGCCGGGATGCACAAGAGACACGTCGCTGGAACATGCTGCACCCAGAGGAGTCTCCACAGATAAGCTTTTTAGAAGATGTTCTCGCCGATGCGGAGGGCGTCTTTGTGGCAGCGAGCGACCATGTTCGGGCCGTTCCAGAGCAACTTGATCCTTGGATTCCAGGTGGGCTCTTTGTGCTTGGGACAGACGGTTTTGGGCGGAGCGAGACGCGTGAGCCGTTGCGTCGGCATTTCGAAGTAGATGCCGAATGCATCGTGGTTGGAACACTGTCCCAGTTGGCAAAGCAGGGGGCAATTGGCGCTGACCGCGTGGCGAAGGCGATCAAGAGTCTGGGGATCGATCCGGATAAAATTGACCCTGCCTCCGCCTAGTTCAGCAAAGAATCATTTTTCCAGCTATTCTCATCCATTTGAACCCAAAACATCTGCTAGAATTAAGAGGACGGTTTCGTTGTTGATTTCGGTATCAAATCGACTCGATTTGGTTGTATGGCTTACACAATTTTGATTCACTGCGTGAGATAGAATGGCGACAGAATTTACCCTGCCCGACCTTGGTGAGAATATTACTTCAGGAGACGTGGTTTCAGTCCTGGTGAAGACTGGAGATGTCGTGGAGCCAGGTCAGTCGGTGCTTGAAGTTGAGACAGACAAGGCTGTAATAGAAGTCCCTTGCCCGCCAGGTGGCGTGATACAGGAAGTACTCGTTAAAAAAGGTGAAACGGTAAACGTAGGGCAGGCATTGCTTTCCCTTGGGTCGCCAGCTGCACCACCCGTTGCTGCACCACCCGTAGAGAAATCATCCGAGCCGGAAGCGCCAGCACCTGCAGTGAAGTCTCGTGAGCCTGCAGTGGTAGAGCAGCCTGTGCCCGTTGCAAGCACGCCGGCCAGCGTTGCGGCTACAAATGGAGAAGCTACGGATAACAGTTCACCGAACGAAATGATTAATCCAGCAGGTCCAGCAGTTCGAAGGTTAGCCCGCGAACTGGGTGTCGATCTTGCGCGAGTTTCAGGAAGTGGCCCATCGGGACGGATCGTCCGTGAGGATGTTGTAGCGTCGGTGCGTCGTTCTGGGGGGCAGCCCGGCTCGAACCCTCAGGCAGTGCGCTCTGGTGGAGATCAGGACGATTGGGGTCCAATTCATCGTGAACAAATGTCACGAATGAGGAAAACAATTGCTACGAATATGGTTCGCAGCATGGCGACTATTCCTCACCTGACAAACTTCGACGACGCTGACGTCACGGAACTTGAGCGGCTTAGGAAAGACAGTGCTGCAGAATATGCAAAAACCAATGTGAAGTTGACTGCGCTTGCTTTTGTTGTGAAAGCAGTCAGCCTGTCACTGCGTCAGCATCCAGGAGTGAATTCGTCTGTTGATATGGAGAAGGGCGAACTGATCTACAAAGATTACGTCAACATCGGGTTAGCTGTGGATACGCCTCGTGGTTTGGTGGTTCCGGTGTTGCGGGGTTGTGATCATCAATCAATACCGCATATCGCGCAAGAGATTGCTCAGACCGCTGATAAGGCGAAAAATGCCCAGTACGGAGTTGAAGATTTACGAGGTGGCACGTTTACGATCAGTAACCTCGGTGCAATTGGTGGGACGTACTCTACGCCCATTATCAATTATCCAGAAGTTGCTATCCTTCTGGTCGGCAGATCAAGGAAACTGCCTGTCGTATACGAAGATCGCGTCGAACCAAGGCTCATGATGCCACTTTCGTTATCCTACGATCATCGGGTGATCGATGGAGCGATGGCAGCTCGATTTTTGAAAGAAGTTATTGGTTATCTAGAGAGCCCTGGTCGGCTCCTGTTAGCCATGTGAACATCGGAACCCCAAAGTGACCACCACCGAAGGCATTGATTCAGCAGGAACTGCGAATCTTGCGTTTCTTGAGGAACTCTTCGCCCAGTATCAGCATGATCCTGAAAGTCTCTCTGCGGACTGGCGGCAGTATTTTGATTCCCTCGTAAAGGTATCCAGTGACACACTCGTCAATGGTCATTCCTCAGGCGAGCACCTAGCCAGTACCGACAATCAACTGCAGAAGGTGTCGAAAGTTGTGGGGGGCAATGGTATTCAGCCGAAAGGTTCATCGAAGCAGCCAATTGTCCAGACCGAAGAGCGAAATGGGCTGCTTGAAGACGATACGATGATCACGCCAGAGGGTATTGCGACAGGTCATGCACTTGCGATTGCTGAAGGTCTGGTTCAGTTACCTGATGCTCCTGCAGGGGAAGAAAAGCCAGCCCCGCTGCCTGATGAAGTGCGTCAAAGTCAAGGCAGTGACCGATTTGCATTTTTGCAAGACAGGGTGGACCAACTCGTACGTGCTTATCGTGTTCGCGGCCACTTAACTGCGGAAATCGATCCGCTTGGTCGACCTAGGCCGGGGTTGCCAGAGTTGGACCCTGCTTTTTATGACCTCACTGAAGAAGATATGGATCGAGTCTTCTCCACGGATACGATTGAGGGTCCGCAGTCGATGTCACTGCGACAAATCATTCGACGGTTACACAATACATACTGTCGCTCAATTGGCGTGCAATTCATGCATATGGATGACTTGCTCGTACGTCAGTGGCTGCAGGTGCGTATGGAAGGCTGCGAAAATCGTATCCAGCTTGATCGCAAACAGCAGTTACGGATTTATCGGCAGATGACTACCGCTGCCGTCTTTGAGGAGTTCATCCAAAAGCGATTCTTGGGTTCAAAGAGCTTTTCGCTGGAAGGTTCGGAGAGCCTGATTCCGCTTGTAGAAATGGCTATCGAGAGGGGTGCGTCGCAGGATATTCAAGATGTTGTGATGGCTATGGCTCACCGTGGCAGGCTCAATGTTTTGGCGAATATTATGAGGAAAAGTCCACAAAGGATTTTCCGAGAGTTTGCTGATCTCGACCCAGAGCTACACGTTGGTCGTGGTGATGTGAAATATCATCTTGGTCATTCCACTGACTATGTTGCGGAAAATGGTCGGAAAGTGCATCTCACACTGTGCTTTAATCCAAGTCATCTTGAATACGTGAATCCAGTTGCAATTGGACGAATGCGTGCCCGTCAGGATCGATCAAGCGATCGTGCTCGTCAACACGGAATGGTTATTCTCATTCATGGTGATGCTGCTTTTGCCGGAGAGGGAATTATTCAGGAAACATTGAACCTGAGTGAACTTGATCCATACTGCGTCGGCGGAACGCTTCATGTAGTCGTGAATAACCAGATTGGTTTCACGACAGGTCCGCAAGAATCACGTTCCTGCGTCTACGCTACAGATGTCGCAAAGATGCTTCAGATTCCAATATTCCACGTGAATGGTGAAGATCCTGAAGCGGTAGCGCAGGTTGTGAGTTTGGCCATGGATTTTCGTAGGGAATTCCAACGTGACGTCGTTATTGACATGTATTGTTTTCGGCGACGGGGTCATAACGAGGCAGACGAGCCTGCATTTACACAGCCTGCCCTCTACAGAGTTATTGAGCAGCAACCAAGTGTTCACGAAAGCTATCTAGAGAAACTGCTTACTCTTGGTGAGGTGTCACGGGACGAGGCGATGCGGATTGCTGAGGAACATCGAGCTCGCTTAGATGCTGAACTATCAGCTGCAAAACGAGATGACTATGTCCATCGTAGCGATGTTGCTGGCGTGTGGGCTTTCTATATCGGTGGACGGGAAAAAGAAGCAGCAGATGTAGATACAGGTGTACCGCTCGAAAAGCTCCAGGCCCTTCTTCGTCGGTTAGTTGTTTTGCCAGATCGATTCCAGCCTCACACAAAGATTCGAAAACTGCTCGATGCTCGGTTAGCCATGGCAGATGGAACACGACCAATTGATTGGTCTGCAGCGGAGGCCTTGGCAATGGGAAGCCTTGCCGTTCAAGGGCTACGAATAAGGCTGTCGGGTCAGGATAGTGAGCGAGGCACGTTTAGCCATCGACATGCAGTGATACACGACCACATTACAGATGACACCTACTGTCCTCTTGCTCACCTCGCTGAAGAACAGGCCCCAGTTGAGATCTATAACAGCCCGCTTTCAGAATCCGGTGTACTTGGGTTCGAGTATGGATATAGCCTGGACTGTCCTGATGGGCTTGTTATGTGGGAGGCCCAGTTCGGGGATTTTGTAAACGTTGCTCAGGTTGTTATTGATCAATTTATTGTCAGTGCTGAGGATAAATGGAATCGGCTCTCGGGCATCGTGATGCTGTTACCCCACGGCTTCGAGGGTATGGGCCCCGAACATTCGAGTGCCAGGCTTGAAAGATTTCTTCTTCTTGCTGCAAAAGATAACATTCAAGTTGTTCAGCCGACCACGCCGGCTCAATTGTTCCACTGTCTCAGGCGACAGGTACTTCGTATCTGGAGAAAGCCGCTGGTTGTGATGACGCCAAAAAGTTTGTTGCGTCACCCCAAATGCGTCTCTGCTTTTAGTGATCTTGCAGAGGGGAACTTTCAAAGAGTGATTCCAGATCAGTCTGGTGCGCGTCCGGAGGATGTGCGAAGAGTTCTGCTGTGCAGTGGCAAGGTTTTCTACGAACTCGAAAAAAGAAGGGACGAGTTGGAGCGGTCCGACGTTGCCATCGTGCGTGTGGAGCAACTCTATCCACTTCCTCGAAAATCGTTACAGAAGGCTTTGGCAGATTATGCCGACGGAACCCCTGTTCTCTGGGTTCAAGAAGAGCCTGAGAATATGGGTGCCTGGCGTTTTCTAAGAATTCATTTCGGTGAGACGTTATTTGATAGGCTGCCATTTTCTGGAGTTTGTCGGCAGAGTGCGGCGAGCCCGGCAACGGGTTCGAAGAAAAGCCATGATCTTGAGCAGAGTGAGTTGCTTACGGCCGCATTTCTGAGTTAGGTTTTATGCCCGGTTAGAGCCCGGAGGAAAAGGTCGCCTGTTCATGATGTGGCACAACGTTGTCTACTATGCTGATACCACGAATATAAAGCATGCAAACCAATGCTTGGAAAACATTACAGCCCGGTCCCCTTTATAGTATGTAGGAATCTATGGCGATTGAATTGAAGGTTCCAGAAGTTGGTGAGTCCATCACTGAAGTGATGATTGGCGTCTGGAA
>CAXEMW010000093.1:0-11768 GCA_963997395.1 uncultured Planctomycetaceae bacterium | reverse complement strand
GTCCATCTGTCCTGTGAAAACAGTGAAACGGTTGTGGCTCGTGCCGCTGTACTCACCGCTCCTGTTCCTCAAGCGGTGGAGATTTTTCAGGCTGGTGGATTGCGGCCACCTGCTGTCGATTCGGAGGTGTGGGGCGTGCTTTCATCAGTAGAATATTCTCCCTGTTTCTCTCTTATGCTTTGGTTGGCGAAGCCAAGTCTGCTTCCTGACCCTGGCGGTCTTGAAGTGAGTTCCGGCCCGGTTGCTTGGATTGGTGACAACTATAAAAAAGGAATATCGCCTGCCCCGAGCCTTACGGTTCAAGCTACCGCGGAATTTAGTAGAGAGCATTTTGATACTGAACCGAGTCAGGTGGAAGATAAACTCATCGAAGCAGTACATTCTTGGATTGATGGGAAAGCGTCTGACGAGGTTCGGGCGACGTCGCTCCAGCGATGGAAATATGCCTTTCCTGTGTCGCCGCTCAAAGCCCCAATGATTGCAGTGCAGAACAAGCCACCAGTCGTTTGTTGTGGCGATGCCTTTGGTGGCGGTCGAGTTGAGTCTGCAGCGTCAAGTGGCCTTGCTGCTGCCCGTTGGGTGCAGCGGCTTTTGGGCTAAGGTTCTTCAGCCATGGAAGATGCAATACCTCTTTAGAATATGGGGCAATGGAGTTCCAGGCCGGATCAGATGAACTGGTCATCACGACACATCGGCATTTGCGCGGGTATGCTGTAAGAGAGTTGGGTTGTGGCACTCCTTAAGTCGAACGGAACCGCTCTCGCTTTAACCCTTCGAGAAAAACCTACCCTCAAAACTTGGAGACGAATTATGGCTTCAGTTACGGAAACGAGACTTCCTGAAGTTGAATCATACCTGACAGCAGGACTCATCTCTGGTGTTGTTGGTGGTGAAGACTGGTCCGGCTCGGGAGATAAAACATTCCAGTCGTGTGATCCCGGCAATGGTGATGTGCTTGCCGAAATACATGCCTACACTGCAGCTGATGTCAATCGAAGTGTTGACAAGGCAAACGAGGCATTCAAAAAATCAGGTTGGTCCACACTGGCTCCGAATGACCGTGGTGTGCGGCTTCATCGGTTTGCAGACTTGGTAGAGCAACGAAAACAGGTTGTGGCCCAAATCGAGGCAATTGATGCGGGTAAATTGCCGGCGCATGCTCTGGGAGACGTTGAAAACTTTGTTGAATCAATTCGTTTTTTTGCAGATATGGCGCAGGATGTTCAGCGACGCAACCAGCTTGCTGTAGCTGGACATGAAGCGTGGACGCTTCGAAGTCCATGGGGTGCCTGCGGATTTATTTTTCCATGGAACTTTCCAATTCTTCTTATGGGTTGGGGCATAGCGCCCGCTCTGGCAGCTGGAAATACGGTTGTCGTTAAGCCTGCTGAAGACACCCCTCTTTCATCGATTTATGTCGCTCGTTTAGCTCGTGAGAGCGGCATGCCTGATGGTGTTGTTAATGTTGTTCCAGGTCTTGGGAGTGAAGCCGGAGCAGCTTTGTCTGCCAACCCAGGCATTCAGCGGATGTCCTTCACAGGCTCCCCTGAAGTAGGCAGGTTGGTTGGTGAGTCTTGTGGCCGAAATCTTGTTCCAGTCAAACTCGAGCTTGGTGGTAAGGGGGCTGCGGTAGTCTTTGGAGATGTTGATGTACAGGCAACTGCAAAAAAACTTGTGGGAGCAATTACGTTCCACACTGGGCAGGTTTGTTGTGATGCAACCAGATGGTTGATTCACCGATCAATATACGATGATTTCGTCGATGCATGCAGGCAGGAAATGCAGCATGTCAATGTTGGCTATCAGCTCGATGGCACGACAACCATGGGCCCTGTTGTGAATTCGAAACAAAGAGACAGAGTGTTGAATTATCTCGAAAAAGGTGTTGCTCAAGGCGCTGATGTTGTGGTTCCTGGTGGGCCAGCTGAAGTAGCTGGACGGAATGGCTTCTATGTGAAGCCATGTTTATTAAGTGGTTCACTTGGTAACGTGGCGGCACGGGAAGAGATTTTTGGCCCTGTTGCATTTATGACGACATTCGACGAAGAGTCGGAGGCTATTACGCTTGCCAACGATACAGATTACGGTCTCGCAAATAGTGTTTGGACGACTGATTTGGGTCGAGCAGCGAGGGTTGCTGAGTCGATGGTCGCTGGGAATAGTTGGATTAATTCCCACAATGTTTTTGCTAAAGGGGTGCCATACGGTGGAATTCACAAGAGTGGCATGGGCGGAGGCGTCAATTCGATAGAAACACTTTTTGATTATTGGCGGAGTCAGTCAATCGTGCGTCCGCTGTGAGGGGAGCCGCAAACAAGACCTCAGGGCAATATTTTAAATTCTCTGGATGTGACGAGTGGAAAACGTTGATTGTATCGTCGTTGGAGCTGGGCTGTCTGGACTTGCTTGCGCACAAACGCTTCTTCAGGCTTCAAAGTCCGTGCTCGTCCTTGAGTCATCTGATACTCCGGGTGGACGGGTTGCCACGGATACCATCGAGGGGTTTCAGATTGATCGTGGCTTTCAGGTGTACTTGGACTCTTATGCGGAAGGCCAACGTTTTCTCGATTATGCATCGCTTAACTTTGGGGCCTTTGAACCCGGAGCACTTGTTGTACATAGTGGCAGGCTGTTTCCGGTAAGCGATCCGTGGAGACGGCCTTTTGCGGCAATTCGTTCAGTGTTGTCAGGTGCAGTTGGCGTGACTGATGGTTTGCGGATTGCCTGGTTGCGAAGCCAGGTTCTGGCTGGGGTGCGGCGAGGCGAAATTGATCCTTCTTCAATTTCTGGAAAAGGAGAGAAAACGACACGTGAAGAACTTGTCTTGCGAGGATTTTCGTCTGATTTTATCAAGTTGTTCTTTGAGCCATTCTTTGGTGGCGTCTTTCTCGAAAGGAATCTCACGACAGCAGCGACAGTTTTCAAATTTACATTTGCGATGTTCTCTAGCGGTCGCGCATGTCTTCCCGCAGGTGGCATGTCTGCTATTCCTCAGCAAATGGCTCAAAAACTTCCTTCTGGTTGTCTACAGACTCGTGCTTCAGCCGTACGCATTAATCATTTCCTAACGGGTGGCGGTGAAGTATTTCTTGCAGATGGGCGGCGGTTTTGTGCTGACTCTATTATTGTTTCAAGTGCCGCAGCAGCCAATCCAATCCTCCTCCCAGAGGGTGTTTCAACTGGATGGAAGCCTCCGCTATGGAAAGGTACACGCCTTGTAGCTTTCGAGTCTGTGAAAAAACCTCCCTGTGGAAAAACTCTGGTTGTTTCTGCCGAACCAGTTGCTGTGGGGCCAATTGACAATCTGTCTGTACCATCAGCTGTTACCGAGGGCTATGCACCTGATGAAAAAAACCTGATCTATGTTTCAGTTAGGGGTGATTGGGAAGGTGAAGATAATCAACTTCCAGGTGCGATTCAGCAACAAGCTGAAGTATGGTTTGGTCCTGATGTCAAACTATGGAGTCACCTTTCAACAGTCACAATTCCAAAAGCTTTGCCGATCGAAACGCCGCTATCAAGACGACGAAGACCACAATCAAGTTATCTCGCCCCAGGAATTTTTCTGTGCGGTGATCATCTGACAACTTCTTCTATCAACGGAGCGCTCGTTGCTGGCCGGCTCGCTGCAGAAGAAGTTCTTCAGTCTGCGTGACCACGAGTGCTGCACATCTGAGTCTCATGAGTCAGGCCAGAATCCGAATGAAGCACGGTACGTTGTGCGTGCGTGCAACAAAACCCCGCTTGGGGACCTGGTCGAAAACGACTATGAGCAGGAAGAAAACTCGATTTAGTCTTCCGAACAGTCTCGTGATGTCGCCCAAATGCCACGCACAATCGCTGGAAAATAGAATATCGCTCGTACGAATCCTGTCACAAAGCGTTTCCTTCCTTGGAGTTACCGACTGACGAAATCTACCAATTTTCGGAAAAGTTTGCTCTCGTCAGAGCGTTTTAGGAAGATAGAATGGTTTCAAACAGGTGTTTCAAACGGTGATTCATGGCATCAATAAGTGTTCCGAAAGCAGGTCCAATCGCAAGCGAAGGTCACGATGACCCGCGTGGCCGAATTCTATCTGCAGCGGGTCAGGAGTTTGCCGAGAAGGGATTCGAGGCTGCGACTATTCGAGATATCTGCACGCTGGCGACAGTGAATGTTGCGGCAGTCAATTACTACTTTGGGGATAAGCACCGGCTCTACATTGAGAGCGTGAGGCATGCCCATGAGGAACGATCTCAGCAAGTCCCACTTCCTGAATGGGCTGATGGTACCCCGGCAGTCAAGAAACTTCGTGACTTTGTTGGCAACATGCTTCAGCGAATGCTTGGTTTTGATCATCCTCCTTGGCAGGTTCGACTGATGCTTCGCGAAATACTCCACCCAACCGATGCGTGCAGGGAGCTTGTCGAAGATTATATACGGCCGCACTTTACAGTCCTGTGCTCGATTCTCGATGAACTGACAGACGGTCAAATGTCGCCTCCCGAAGTACGTCGTGTTGGTCTGAGCGTTGTGGGTCAATGTTTTTTGTATCGTGCTGCTGGTGATGTTGTTGGCATGCTTATTCCGCCAAATGAAATAAAACATCTTCATAACCCAGTTGATCTTGCGGATTACGTCACATCTTTTTGCTTGGCCGCTCTTGGTAAACATTCGCCATTGTCCGTCGAGGTTTCTCAGGAACAAGCACTCAGTGCTACATCAGGACCGAGTGCCCAAGACGTAGAAAGTAATTGAGAGAATTACCTTAAAATGATAATGCTTCGGACTATTCTTGGCTGGGTCACTCCTTTTCTCATTCTTGGGTGCGGAGTGGCTGCTTTTATGGCAATGGGAAGCCAGCCACCGCCACCGCGAATAGCGGCTGAGGGTGTTACTGCGACGGCTGTTCAGACAGTATTAGCAGTTCGTGAACCTGGTGTTTTTCAGATTGATTTTGATGGAGTCGTTGTGCCACTGCGAGAAGTCACGCTCTCAGCTGAAGTTGCCGGACGAATCGTAAAAAAGACAGCAGACTTTCAAAGTGGGGAGTTTGTTGATCAAGGTACATTGCTTCTCGAAATTGACCCGCGTGATTACGAGCTTGAAGTGCGTCGGCTGAAGCAGGAACTCAAGCAGGCGGTTTTATCTATTGAGGAAATTGATGAAGAAATTGATCAGAATATTCGGTCTGTGGAACTTGCGAAAAGACAAGTTGATCTAGCACATCGCGAAGTTGTGAGACAAAACAATCTGAAATCTGACAGGGTTGTGACTGAAGCAGATTATGAAAGAGCTTTAAGAGACGAACTGTCCGCTGACAGCAACCTGAATACATTGCAGGGTCAGCGTCGTGTCCTTGCCAAGCGTCGTATTCGTTTGAACGAAGGCCAAACATTGACGGAAACGATGCTCGAGCGAGCCAAGCTCGATCTTGGAAGAACACGGATAGCTGCTCCCGTAAGCGGTATTATTGTTGAAGAAATAGTTGAGGCAGAATCTTTTGTTAGTAAAGGAAATCCACTGGTCACTATTGAGGATACCAGTGCTGCCGAGGTGAGGGTGAGTTTGCAGATGGACGATGTGTCGCGAATATGGAGTGACAGCCGTCGAGCACCAGGCACGTCTCCCTATGATTTTCCTGATACGCCAGCGACGGTTATTTACCGAATAGGTAAGCGTCAGTATCGCTGGAAGGGCGTACTCGAAAGGCAGGAAGGGAAAGGTTTGGAATCGCGAACGCGAACGCTTCCCTGTAGAGTCCTTGTATCCGATCCGACGGATGTTGAGGCAATTGATCGCTATGGGGCAGTCTTGCCAGATTTACCCCTCGGTGCACCAAAATCACTTCTCCGTGGAATGTTTGTTGATGTTCAGGTCGAGGTTGAAACGAATCAACCACTCGTTTCGGTTCCGTGCGAGGCATTACGGCCTAATGGGGATGTCTGGGCAGTAAGGAACAAAACTCTGGCGATCCTTCAGCCACCACTTATTCAGGTGTCAGCAGGCAGGGCCGTTTTTGAATCAACGGCAGATGGCATTCAGCCAGATGACCAGATAGTGCTCAGTCAGATTGCGAATCCGCGAGCGAATATGTTGGTCGTCGATAATGCTGTCGAGTCTCATGGCGATACAAAAGATGCTCCAAGTAATCAAAAGGATAGTTCGTCATTTGCTTCTCCCCAATCAGGTAAGTGAAAAGCCCTCATGCGAAGTCTGATCTCTTGGACAGTCAATAATATGCCAGCAATGAATACGCTGGTTGTGGCGATACTCATTGTGGGAGCAATGAGTTTTGCTGGCATGCGGCGAGAGGTTTTTCCGGAATTTGATCTCGAAATAATCCTTGTCAATGTGCCTTACCCCGGAGCGACGCCAGAAGAAGTCGAAGAGGGAATCTGCCAAAAAGTTGAAGAATCGTGTCGCAGTGTTTCCGGGATTAAAAAACTCACGAGTGTTGCACAAGAAGGGGCAGGGTTCTGTATTTTCGAACTCGATTCGGGTACGAAAGACGTGCAGAAGGTGCTCAGTGAAATTCGGTCAGAAGTAGAGCGAATCCCAAGTCTTCCGGAGCTTGCTGAAGACCCGAAAGTGGAGCAGATAACCCTTCGTAATCCAGCAATTAAGGTCGGTGTTTTAGCGCCTCGAGTTGCTGGAGGTGTCTCCGAATCTGAGTTACGAGATGTCGCAGAACTTGTAAGGGATGACCTTCTGTCTTTACCGGCTGTGTCGGCTGCGAATCTTCAAGGGGCGAGAGACTATGAAATCGATATTGAGATTTCAGAAAGAATGCTTCGGAAATACGGGCTCTCACTACGGAATGTTGCCGATATCGTTCGTCGAGAGAATCTTGAGTTGCCAGGTGGCACGATTCGCGGTGAAAGCGGAGAGATTCTGTTGAGGGGGAAAAACAAGCGGTACGTTGGGGATGAGATCGCCACTCTTCCTTTGGTAACTTTGCCGGATGGTCTCGTTTTAACCGTTGGTGACTTGGGTACGGTACGTGATGACTTTGCAGATATTACCGCAACGAATCAAATCAATGGTCGGCAAGGAATGGTTGTGTCCATTGATAGGAGTTCTGGCGAAGATCTGCTGGCCATGACAGAAGCAGTCAATGCGTACGTTGCCAAGGTATCACTGCCGCAAGGGTATCAGATTGTGACCTGGGCAGATCAATCGATCGACGTTCGTGATCGACTTGAAATGCTTGTGAACACAGGGACACAGGGACTTCTGATTGTTTTTGTCATCCTGTCACTTTTTCTTAATTTGAAAATTGCCTTTTGGGTTGCCTTGGGTATCCCTTTTTGCATGCTGGGAGCTGGTGGTCTGATGTTTCTTACAGACCAGACGCTCAACATGTTGTCTATGTTTGCGTTCCTTATGGCGATTGGCATTGTGGTCGATGATGCAATAGTTGTGAGTGACAATATCGAGCGTCATCGTCGACTTGGCAAAAAGCTGGCCACTGCCGCTATCGACGGTACTGCTGAGGTCGCGCCTAGCGTTGTGTCGAGTGTAACGACTACGGTGATTACGTTTCTGCCGCTATGCTTCGTTTCAGGAGTGATGGGGAAATTTATTGCTGTAATGCCATTTGCATTCATTACAGCCCTGATCATGTCTCTTGGTGAATCCTTGCTTGTCCTTCCTGGCCACCTTTCTCATGAAAAGGGTTTGATTTTCACAGTACTTGGTTGGCTGCTTTTTCCCTTTCGTGTGTTTCTCCCTGCATTGACCTGGCTGCAAAAAGGGTGTGATCGGAGCCTGCAGTGGGTTGTGCAAAACTGCTACCGTCCACTCCTTGATCTTGCCTTAGCAAATCGGCTGAGCACCATGGCGGTTGCTTTGAGTGTTCTCATGATGGCTGTAGCACTCGTGCGAAGTGGTGTAACACCGTTTTCATTGTTTCCCAAAATTGATGCAAATCGTCTGCTGGCAAAAGTCACATTTCCGGACGGCACACCATCAACCGTGACAGATAAAGCGACTAAAAGAATCGAACAAGCTGCGTTCCAGACAGGCCAGAAGCTTTCTCAGTCAGGTGATTCAATCGTCCGTCTCGTGCATCGCTCAGTAGGGCAGGTTGCTGCTCAGGGTGAAGTCGGTCCAGATGCTCGGGTTAGTGGCAGCCATGTAGGGGCTGTAGCCATTGAGCTTGTTGATGGTGAAAGTCGAGATGTCACGAGCGAGCAGTTCATAAGTGATTGGCGACTAGCAGCAGGCAGCTTTCCTGGGGTGGAAAGTCTTGTTTTTAAGACCGAAAATATTGGCCCGGGAGGAAAAGCGGTTGAATTCAAACTGTTGGCTCGTAGTGATCCAGAAGCTGTTCGTCAGTTAGAGGAAGCAGTCGAGCGGTGCAAGGAGTGGCTGGCCCAATACCCTGGGGTCATAGATATTGACGATGACTCTCATCCTGGCAAGTGGGAGTATCAGATTCGGGTGAAACCTGAAGCTGAAGCAATGGGCGTGTCTCTTGCAGATCTTGCCGGAACTGTTCGAGCGAGTTATTACGGCGAAGAGGTGATGCGGCTTCAGCGAGGTCGTCATGAAGTGAAACTCATGGTGAGGTATCCGCTGGAAGAACGTCGAAGTGTTGCGACACTCAACGATGTTCGCGTGACGAGTCCGGACGGTGTCAAGCGGCCTCTTGATGAGTTAGCGGAGATAGAAATCAAGCGAGGCTATTCAGAGATAAATCGCTTAAGTCAGAAGCGGTCTATAACGGTTGTCGCTGATATCGATGTCGCAAAGAGTTCGCTCACAAGTGGCCAGATTACTGGGGATATGGAAAAACGACTAATGCCAGATTTATTGGCCGAGTACCCACTTGTGAGCGTTCGATGGGAAGGAGAGCAGGAGCAAACTCAAGAGAGTCTCCGAAGCCTAGGGGTGGGTTTTATTGTTGCTCTGTTTGCAATGTTTGTTCTTCTCACAATGGAATTTAAGTCGTATTTTCAGCCGTTATTAATTATTGCAATTATTCCATTCGGGTGTGCGGGAGCAGTATTTGGCCATGCTTTGCTTGGGATGCCTCTAACTATATTTAGTATGTTCGGTCTTGTTGCACTGGCTGGTGTCGTTGTGAATGACTCCATTGTTTTAATAGATTTTATTAATCATCGTGTTCGGTCTGGCATGCCATTGTTTGAGTCCCTCCGTGAGGCAGGGCGATTGCGATTCAGGCCGGTCTTTCTTACGAGTGTAACGACAATAGGTGGTCTTTTTCCGCTCATGACAGAGACGAGTTTTCAGGCTCAGTTTCTCGTACCTATGGCTACGTCACTGGTCTTTGGTTTGGCGGCTACAACATTGATTGTGCTTGTTCTCGTGCCTGTCATGTATTCATTTTTTGGAACATCTGCGCAATCGGTAATTGATGAAGAATCAGATTGGCAGGAAGTAGACGCAGAGTCGGCTACTCATGCCGTGGCCTAAGATTGTGCCATTCTCTGATCAGAGCAAGAGGTTCAATTGACAAGCCACCAGAGCGAGTAGGCTCTATCGGAGATTCCATGGAGTGAAGAACACTCTATCGGTTACAAAGGAAGTGGCAGACGTCGCCGTCTTGCATGACATACTCTTTGCCTTCAATTCGCAATTTTCCTGCAGCACGAATTTCTTTTTCACTGCCAAGGCTCTCGAGGTCTTCTACGGAATGGATTTCCGCTCGGATAAAACCCTTTTCAAAATCTGTGTGGATGACCCCAGCAGCTTGGGGGGCCGTTGCCCCTATCGGCACGGTCCAGGCACGAACCTCTTTTTCACCTGCCGTGAAGAAGCTTTGTAGTCCAAGGGTTGCGTAGCTGGCTCTGGCAAGAACAGCTAAGGCTGGTTCACGTAATCCAACATCCGAGAGCATCTCAAGACGGTCGTCGTGGTCAAGTTCAGCAAGTTCAGCCTCAAGTTTTGCGCACACGGCAACGACATCAGCGTGGGCAGAGGAGGCGGCTTCACGAACTTTTTTTACCAGTTCACCAGTTCCTTCGAGATCGGATTCATCAATGTTTGCTACGTAAAGAATGGGCTTTGCAGAGAGGAGACCAAGTTCTTTGATAGCCGCTTGCTCTGTATCTGTGAGTTCCAGAGTTCGGATTGGTTTCTCTTCTGCGAGATGGCTTTGGCACTTTTTTAGTACATCGAGCCGGCTCTTTGCTTCCTTGTCCTGCCCTCGCGCGTTCCGTTCTGCCTTGGGTAAGATCGTCTCAAAGTGCTGGAGGTCGGCGAGCAGCTTTCGCTGGGCCACGGCGGCCTTGCGAACTCGTTGACGCTGCTGGAGACGGAACTGCGCGGCACATTGGCGGTGCGCCGAGCGTCGCTGTTCCTGCACGACGACAGGGGCGGTGGCAAGGGCGAGCTCGCAGTCTTGAAGGAATCAATTCTTAGCTTTCTGGGAGGGCAGTGGGTCAATTCCATGGTGCCCTGCGAGGTCCATGAGTTTGCTAACGGCACCATAGCGAAAATTCCTTGCGCCGTCCAAAACTATACAACCGTCTTTGGCCAGATATATGAGAAAGCAACCATGGACGGCGACGCTCAGAGTCAGTACTGGCTGGGGCGCATGTTCGAATCAGGCTGTGCGCTCGGTGATGACGACGACAACATCGTGGATGTCGATGTCAACCAGGCAGCGCAGCTGTACATGGCTGCCGGGCCTGAGGTGGCGGAGGCGAATCGGGCGCTGGGCCAACTGCTCGAGGCACACGGCGACGTTGACACTGCAGCGCAGCTCTACTCCAAGGCCCTCGAGATGGGTGACGTCCGCGCCCTTGCACTCCTTGGGCAGCTATATGAGGAGCATGGTGATTTAGAACAGGCAGTCGATCTGTATACTCAGGGGGCGAATCTGAAGGAGACACTGGCGATGACGTGTGCGGCGGAAGCCTTGCAGCAAGGACGCGGCGTGGCCAAAGACGCCGGCAAGGCGCTGCATCTCCTCGTGTATGCCGCCGCACACCTGGAGAGCTCTGCCTTTGCTTTGCTTGCCCACGCGCTGGAAGAAGGGTTGGCCGTTGCCAAGTCTGCTGAAGCGGCAGCTGGCTTGTACGACATTGCTGCAAATTTGGGGCATGCGGGGGCGGCTGCCCAACTTGCCCGGCTGTATGCCTCAGGCCTTGGCGTGCAGGCCGACTCTGACCAGGCACTCAAATGGGCAAAGCAGGCGGCAGCCGGTGGCATAGAGTGGAAGGATGAGTGGCAAGCGGGGAGAGCTCGACAAGAATATTCTCAACTCCAAGGAAAGGCCGCCTTGCTCGGTGGCCGCCCGTCACGCTATCAGTACCTCACGATTCCCTCGTATCCTCTGTCGGCCGAAGAAAAGGCTGCGCAGGACGCAGTTGGCTTCACAGGCACTGTGCCCACACCCGGAATTGGCGAGACAGCGCGTTACACATACTTGGCTGCCCAAGAATACTTGAAGATGCCGTCGGTGCTCTGGGATGCCGCTGACGGGACTCTGCCCAAGTAGGCGTGATTTCCTTTCTACGGGTGCTCCGGGGGGCCAAAGAAAATCGCAGTCTGTCAAATGTCACTGCACTGACCTAGCAAAAGACACTCACGAAGATCCTGAACTCGAAGCACTTCACTTTTTGTGTGAATTCCATCTAAAGATGAAATGGGAGGTCCGAGTCTCATGTGAATCTTTTGTCAGAGGAATTGCAGCATGTCAGGCAAGCTGCATGCTCGAGAGGAGTCACGTTCATCGAATCAGGACAAGGTGTTCACGTCTTTAACAGCCGTGGCGCGTTGCTTGCTTGTGAACGCTCGGACAAGCTCTGCCTCCCAC
>CAXEMW010000092.1:0-11773 GCA_963997395.1 uncultured Planctomycetaceae bacterium | reverse complement strand
ATCCGTCAGGCGAGGTGGGTTGGAATTTTGAGAAGTTCCTGATTGATCGTAATGGTGCAGTCGTCGGACGTTTCAAATCAGGCGTATCGCCACAAGATCCAGTCTTGATTCAAGCAATTGATGCAGCGCTCTAAAGCATGAAGAAATCGGTCGGCCGTAAGGGAAGAGAATGGTACCGTCGGTATCTCTTCGGAAACGACATTACGTTGCCTTATGGTCTTCGTCTGACAGTGATGGTTGTGCCTGATTTATGGAGGAAGTTTTGCCCCGGATAACAAATGGAGGCCGGGCCTGTGCCTCTCGATAGCAACGGACAACATATTCCCCCACGATAGCAATCGCGGCAGTTTGTGCGGCGGATATAAATCCAAGAAGAGCTAAGAGTGTTGGGAGCGAAAGAGTCTCTTTTGTTGGAAGAGTTAGCCCGGTTACAAGTCCACACGTTCCCACAAAGGCAAACAGGGCAGCAAGAAACCAGATGAGTCGAATGGGTTTGTCTGATGAAAGAAGTATGGCATCTGCGGCGAGGGAGAGCAGTCGGAAGGCAGAGTATTTTGTCTCTCCGGCGGCTCTTGCGTCTCGATCATAGTCAACTGGAGCATGGGAAAATCCGGCCCACGGAACGAGGCTCCGAAGGTATCGACGTTTTTCAGGAAGTGCACAGACGGCGTCAACGACCGCACGATCGCACAATTTAAAATCACCAGTATCGACAGGTACGGGATAGGGCATCAGCCTAGCGAAAAACCTGTAAAAAAGTTTCGCTGTTACAAGTTTGAAAGTGCTCTCCCCGTCACGTGATTTTCGACGTCCATATGCAACATCAACACCCGTTCGCCATTTTGTGATCATTTCAGGGATCACCTCTGGTGGATCTTGGAGATCAGCATCAATAATTACAACAGCATCTCCTTTTGCCATTTCGAGACCGGCAGACATGGCAGCTTGTTGGCCGAAGTTGCGGGAAAACTCAACGACATGAATGCGTGAGTCCCCAGATGTAAGTAGCTTTAGTTTCTCGAGGGTGCTGTCCTGGCTTCCGTCATCGATGTAAAGAACTTCCAGTTCCATACCTAGCTGAGGTGCCATGCTGCAGATGCGGGCATGAGTTGCCTCAATGATCGCTTCTTCGTTGTAGCAAGGGATGACAATCGACAGGAGGCCAGGACACGGACGCTCTATTGATTGGATAGGTGCCGTTGGGTCATGCCTTTCCGTCTGATTCATTTCTTTAAGCTCCGAACCGACGCAGTACGTTTCACGACTTTTTGTTTGGCTTCTTTTATGTTGCCGACCAGAAGAAAGTCTTGGTTTTTGAACAAGGGTCGGGCGCGGCCTACGACTCCGGCTGTTTCCGGTAGAAAAGAGGATAATTCATGAAATTGATTTTCAGGGATTACAAGGACTGCATCCGGTCCGGTCGATAAAAAATCGGCAGCGTTTTGAGCTCGAGCGGAATCCGGGGCCCAACGCTGGACAATGCCTTTGGCGTAATACACAAGGTTCGGCGTGATTTGAGAATACGCCCCTATTCGGGCGTGTCCGCCGGCGTGCGCATGGGCTTCATCAATCAAGACTGGAAGCGTGTTAGCGCGACTAATCCATGCCGCAGTTGGACCGACTGCCATAGAAGAATAAAGAAGTCCTAGGAAAACCATTGTGTTTACAGCGTAGGCCGGCTGTTGTCGTGAACGCCACACAAGCCAAAATGCACCCGCTAAGGGAATGAGTCCGATGATTGCGGCAGGTTCGCTACCAGTTAAACCGTAAAACGAGCCAACCAAAATCGTGACACTTGTTGCAATTCCTCCGAAAGCGATTCCGCCGACACCAATGCCCATCCATCGCGGATAAAGCCAGGCAGAGCGTTTTACGGCTTCCATGGCGAGTGCAGCAACAAGGAGAGCAGCAGCTGGATATGCCGGCATTATGTAGTTCGGGAGTTTTGTGGCCGCAAGTGAAAAGCCACCGATCCAGACACTCATCCAAAATAGAAGTAGGCTCAATGCAGGAGCCTGTGAGTTTTCAATTTGCGGGCTCTGCCCCTGTCTCCAGATCTTCCAGAGTTGCCGCGTGGTTGCGAAGATAGCAAGTGGCAGGAAGCAACTCCAAGGATAAAAGCCGACGAGCATTGTGAGTGGATGGAACAACAGGCCGCCTGAATGCCGTTCCATAGGAGCTACGAATCGGCCAACGTTATGAACAAAGAAGAATCCTTTTGTCCACTCCCAATCAGTTTGAACTCCAACGCTTATGTACCATGGTGCCGCTACGAGTACGGCAGCAACAGTAACAATCAGAAGTTGAGTGTGTTGAATAGTACGGAGAGCGGCTGGAATACCGTTGGAAAGGAAGTGCCGAAGCGTTGAGAGCAACTGGTCTTTGAGCCGAACATCAGCAGGTTGCTCTTTGATATGAGACAGGCATTGGACAAGCCAAACCCAACCCATGACGACAACGAGTGGCCCGATATACCCGATCGGTCCTTTGCAGAGGACTCCCAGGCCGAGCAAACTACCTGCAAGAATGGCGTGCCACACGCTAACGGAGGAAGTACTGCTTGCCTGAAAAGTTTGCTTTGTGCTGTCGGCGTGATGGCGTCTGTCCGGGAGAAAAGGTTCAACCAGAAGGAGTGTCGCCCATGTCGACAGAGCAACAAGAATCGAGTCAGGGGTCGCGGCGTGAGATTCGATTGCGACTAGTAAACAGCCGAGGTAGGCAAGGGCTGCGACAATGCCCGTTGCCGTGCTGAAGCAGCGAGTGCCAAGCCGAAGAAGAGCAAGAGACGTTAACAGAGCTGCAAGTGCTGCAGGAAGACGGGCAGCAATTTCATTCATCCCAAAAACTGAAAAACATGCGGCCATACACCAATGCATTAGCACGGGTTTGTCGACGGCAAGTTCACCGTTGAATAGAGGAACCGTCCAGTTGCCTGTTTCAACCATGGTCTGAGCGATAGCAGCAAATCGTGGTTCATCTTCATCCCAAAAAGGCATCCCAATGAAACCTGAGGCGAGTACAACGATTGCCACAGCAGCAACAAACAGCTGAGAGTGGTGTGTCATATAAGAAATGAACCGATTCATGAACGTGGCTCCAGGCAGGATGGTGTTCTAGTCAGTACGGATGAGAACTTTGGGCGAGTGAACGGGTGTTTTCAGAGTGGGCCTTTGCAATGACCGCGAGGCCGGAATCAAAGGAACGGGGTTTTTCATTGAGAATTTCAAACCCAGGAGGAAGTAGCGGTAGGATTCCTGGCAGATCGTCTGATCGAACCACGAGTCGGGCGAAAGACGTGGCACGGAGATACCGAATACCTGCATGAATATCTGAAAGTTTCTCAACGGGTTCGCCTGTGTAAAAGACAAGACTAGGCCGGGGTGTTTTGACACTCGCCCAGACGCCTGTTCGTTGCTCTGGCGATAATTCGGCGATAAGATTTGCAGCGCCTTGATGGTGGGCGAGGCGGACTGCTGCAACTCCGCCGAGGAGGGCTAGGAATAAGACTGATGAACTTATGAGTGTACTGACGGCGAGCCCTCGCTTCCCGCGTGATTGCAAAATGAAGCACGCAGCAGCAGTCAGCACCGGCAGGCCCCCAAGAAGTCCAAGCCATTCGTTTCCGGGGGCAAACTGATGGGAAATTACTGGGAGTCCGCCAATGAAACAAATACCGACTATTGCAAGGCTCAGCCACCCGATATGCATGACCACTGACGCGGCTTTATCCGATGTCATGTTCCTGAAGACCACTTTTTCCCAACCGGTGTGTCCGCATATCCAGTCAGCGACATAAAGAGCAGTAGCAATTGAAATAGCTGGGTATGCCGGCCAGATGTAACCGGGAAGTTTTGTTCCTGCGAGTGAAAAAGTACCAACCCAGACCAAGGCCCAACATCCGGCAAAAGTAATAGCGCGGTAGTGAGAGCTCGTTAGGCGTTTTGTTCGCCAAAGGAATAGTGCGTGGGCTGGAATGGCAAGTAGGATAATTGACCACGGGAACATCCCAATGGCGAGGACCATCGGGTAATACAGGAACGAACCGGAGTGCCCTTCCATGGGGGCGGCAAATCTCCCTGCGTTATGAATCAGAAGGAAATCGGTAATCCACTGCCCGTTCGTCCGCAGGCCAACCAATAGATACCACGGCAGGGCGACAAGTGTGGCTACAGAAACAATAGTAAGTGGACGCAGGGAGACCGCAGTTGTGTAAAGCCAAGATCTGCCGTCAATTGGTGTAGATTTTTGTCGAAGGACTAAAGCGGTGAGAAGGAATGCAAGCATCGGGAGGACGATGCCAACGGGACCTTTCGCGAGAATGGCTAATCCGCAGGCGAGGCCGATGCCTAAGGCATGCCTCCGGGTGATTATTGTGAGTGCTCCCCGTTGATGAATGGCGTGAACATAAATGGCAGCAGCCAAAGTGGTACAAAAAACAAGTGATGCATCAGGGGTTGCGGCTCGTCCACCGACACCCGTCCAAATGCACGTCGACATGACAAGGCCTGAGATGAGTCCAACAAATGGCCCAGCAAGAAGTCGTCCAGTCCACCATGTCAGGAGGCACGTGCCAACAGTCAGGCAGGCTGACCCTATACGAACACCAAATTCATTGCGGCCAAAAAATGAAACCCCGACGATTTGTACCCAATTGACGAGTGGAGGCTTTTCAACACGAAGAGTTCCGTTGTAAGTAGGCACAACCCAGTTACCCGAATCCAGCATTGCCAGTGTGCAGGCAGCATTTTTTGGCTCGTCTTCATCCCAGAGCGGGGCCGTACCAAGCCCCGGCAAAAGAGCGGCAGTAGCTGAAATTACGATGATCAGGATTGCGATTGAGGGGCTTCTGAATATCACCAGCGTCGCCCAAAGAGGATGAAAGGAACGGAGCAGGAGGGTAGAAGCAGCAGCGATGCTGGTCAAGCCGTACAAAATGACGTTTTTTAGGTATATTAAGGCCGGTTGACCGCCTGCTTGGGGCGGGTATGTTCAAGATCAAGCAACCGCCTTTTCAAACGGTCTATTCCCGGGAGAACGCACCCCTTGGCTGACGAAAACACCCCATCTGATGACGCTTCAAATATGCCGCCATCAGAGAATGACGGCAGTGGATCACCTGATCGTGGATTGGGCGGTCGACTTATCGATCTGCCAATTGAGCAAGAACTCAAGGAGAGTTACCTGACATACGCAATGAGCGTTATCGTCAGTCGAGCTCTTCCTGACGTTCGCGATGGACTGAAGCCATCGCAGCGACGCATTCTGGTTGCCATGAATGACCTGAATCTTTCACCAGGTTCTTCCCGGGTAAAGTGCGCGAAGATATCGGGTGACACCAGTGGTAACTACCATCCTCATGGCGAAAGCGTGATCTATCCAACGCTCGTCCGTATGGCTCAAGAATGGAACATGCGGCACGTGCTTGTGGATAAGCAGGGTAACTTCGGATCAATCGCCGGATTGCCTGCCGCAGCTATGCGATACACCGAAGCTCGGCTATCCCCGATTGCGTCACAAATGCTTGATGACATCAATCTCGATACAGTCGATTTCGTGCCAACCTATGATGAGCGAAATACTGAACCCGTCGTGCTTCCGAGTCGCTTTCCAAACCTGGTAGTGAATGGAGCAGGTGGTATTGCTGTCGGTATGGCAACAAGTATTCCGCCACACAATCTTGGCGAGGTATGTCGTGGGCTTGTTCAAATGATCGACAACCCAGACACATCAATGGCAGAGTTGCTTGAGATTGTCCCTGGCCCTGATTTCCCAACTGGTGGAATCGTCATGGGGAGGGAATCCTTGCTACGTGGGTATTTGACTGGGAGAAGTACGATTACGTTGCGTGCACGTGCTCACGTCGAAGAGTTTGGAAAAAACCGTAATAGGATCGTAATTACAGAAATTCCGTACCAACAAACACGAGACGCTATTGAGGAAAAAATTGCGGATCAGGTGAGTAACGAGCGAATAAAAGGGATTTCTGCGATCCGTAACGAAAGTGACCTGAAAGAACCTGTACGACTTATTTTGGAGTTGAAGCGCGATGCTGATCCAGACGTTGTTCTCAATCAGCTCTATCAATTTTCGCCACTTCAGACGAGTTTTTCGCTCATCTTTCTTGCCCTAGTAGATGGCAAGCCAAGGATGCTCTCGTTCAAAAATATGCTTGAAGAGTTTCTGCGGCATCGAACGACAGTTCTTCGTCGAAGGACGCAGCATCTTCTTGCACGAGCGAGGAATCGTAAGCATACGCTTGAAGGCCTTCTTGTCGCCTTGGCCAACATCGATGAAGTGATCAAAATCATTCGCAGTTCCAAGTCTCAAGCAGAAGCAAAGCAACGCTTGATGCAGATTGAAACACCGGCATCGCTGTTACAGCGGGCACTTGGTGATGAGGGGTTTGGGATTCTTCAGGAAGAACGAGGGAAAGCTGAGGTTTATGGGTTATCGCCTGTCCAGGCTGATGCAGTATTGCGTCTTACGCTTGGGCAGCTCGTGAATCTTGAGCAAGAAAAGCTGGGTGGTGAACATCAGGAACTGCTCATCAAGATTCGTGAATTCCTCCGGATTTTGTCGAGTGAAGAAAATATCCGTGCATTGATAAGAGCGGATTTACTCGCTATCGAGTCAAAGTTTGCGGAGCCTCGACGAACCGAGATCAGCGGTGAAGTTGCTGATATTCGTGACATGGCAGAGTTAATTACCGAAGCAACGATGGTTGTCACAATTACTCGGTCAGGCTATGTCAAGCGAACTGCGGCTGACACCTATCGAGCACAACGACGAGGTGGGAAGGGGTTGACTGGGGCTCGAGTTGATGAGTCTGATCCTGTCGAACATTTTTTCGTGGCAAGCACCCATGATTGGTTGCTGGTGTTTACTACGCGAGGTAAGGTCTTTTCGATGCGAGTCTTTGAGTTGCCAGAACTCGCTCGTGATGCAAAAGGTAGGGCGCTCGTAAATCTGCTAGAGTTTGAAGAAGGTGAACGGGTGGCAGAGTGTCGCGCGGTTTCTGGATTCGACAACCCAGATCAGTGTTTGTTGCTTGCAGCGCGTAGTGGCACCGTGAAAAAGACGCCTCTTGAACAGTATCGTCGTCGACGAACAAAAGGCCTGATTGCCGTGAAGCTGAAGGAAGGCGATGAACTTGTTGGTGCAGTCATTACCCAACCAGGTGACGAGCTTGTACTGGCAACGGCTTCTGGTATGGCTATTCGGTTCCCAGAATCTGATGCTCGACCGATGGGCCGTGATACCAGTGGTGTTCGGGGCATCAAGCTCGGCAAGGGGGATAGCCTGGTCGGTCTTGTTGTTGCAGATCCCTCTGCGACTCTTCTTACTGTGTGTGAAAAAGGGTACGGGAAACGGACGCCGTTTGGTGCAGGTACGCCGCTTGCCGAGGGAGAACCTTCGGCAGGAGGTAGTGTTGAAGAAGCTGAAACAGAGTCGAGTGGAATGCGTTACCGCACGCAGGGTCGAGGTGGTAAAGGAGTGCGTGATATTAAGACGACTGCCCGAAATGGCAAGGTCGTGTCGATTGTTTCGGTACGAGACGAGGATCAAGTCCTGATGATGACGGCTCGTGGGAAACTGCAGCGTGTAAATGTTGGTGAGATTAAGGCCATCGGCCGGAATACGCAGGGCGTTCGTATCATGCGTCTAGACGATGCCGATTCGCTAGCGGCGGTTGTTCCCGTGCCACCAAGCGAACAGGAAGAGGCAGAGACTGTGCCAGAGGGCGAGTAGTCGTTGCCTGAAAAAGTAGATGAAACAAAATGAAAATAGCGGTAGTCGGCACGGGGTACGTTGGACTAGTAACAGGCACATGCCTGGCTGACAGTGGTAGCGATGTCACATGCCTCGATATTGATGAGAAAAAGATTTCTTCTCTCAAAGATGGCAACATCCCGATTTATGAGCCTGGCCTCGAGGAACTCGTTGAACGGAATGCACGGGTTGGGCGGCTGCGGTTTACTACTGACACGAACGAGGCCGTGGCAGCAGCCGAGATAGTCTTTCTTGCAGTTGGAACGCCACCGACTACGAGCGGCGCAGCTGATTTGACAGCTCTCTGGAGTGTGGTGTCATCGATAGCGCCATATCTTGCAGAAGACGTCATCGTGGTAACAAAGAGCACGGTGCCTGTTGGTACTGCTGCCAAGATCGAAAACAAGCTGTCCGAAGCCACGGGGCGCGTTTGTCATGTCGCTAGTAATCCCGAGTTCCTCAAGGAGGGAGCAGCGATAGAAGATTTTCAACGGCCTG
The DNA here is from genome assembly GCA_963997395.1 of uncultured Planctomycetaceae bacterium. Classification (GTDB taxonomy): domain Bacteria; phylum Planctomycetota; class Planctomycetia; order Pirellulales; family UBA1268; genus UBA1268. The sequence continues at coordinate 3,505 of CAXEMW010000092.1, read as the reverse complement.
ACCGTGTGGTGGTGGGTGTGCGAACCCCCGAAGTTGCCGAAAAACTCCGAAGGCTTTACTCACCATTTTTGCGAACTGAGCGACCGTTTCTGGTCATGTCGCCAGAGAGTGCCGAGATGACGAAATACGTGGCGAATTCGCTTTTAGCGACCAAGATAAGTTTTATCAATGAAGTCGCAAATCTTTGTGAGCGAATGGAAGCGAATGTTGATGACGTCAGGCGAGGCATTGGGCACGATAGTCGGATAGGGTTTTCCTTCTTGTTTCCTGGCGTCGGTTATGGAGGGAGCTGTTTTCCAAAAGATGTCCAGGCACTTACTGCCATGGCGAGTGAGCGATCGAGTGAACTAACGATTTTGCAGGCAGTGCACGGAGCAAACCTGACACAGAAGCAAGTTCTCGGAAACAAAATAACAGATTATTTTGAGGGCAATCTTGAGGGCCGTCGAATAGCTCTCTGGGGACTTGCTTTCAAGCCACGAACAGACGACATCAGGGACGCCCCATCGCTTGAATTGCTTGATGTACTTCTGGCAGCACGGGCAAAGGTTCGAGTTTTTGACCCCGAAGCTATGCAGAATGTTCAAGATATATACGGCAGTGCGGTGGAGTACGCATCAAGCCCGCTGGATGCTGTTACCAATGCAGATGCACTGGCGATCGTGACAGAGTGGGGAGACTTCCGCCGACCGGACTTCAAGGCTCTCAAGGCAGCAATGGCAAGTCATGTGATCTTCGACGGCCGTAATCTCTTTGATAGTGCAGAAATGCATTCCAACGGGTTTCTGTACCATTCAATAGGCCGATCGGTCGTTGATGGTCGACCCAAAGAGGGTGGTTCTGGGTGATTGTTGTCATCGCCCTGCCTGCTTTATGTCGGTGGTTGTGATGATCTTTTGTTCAGAAAATCAAATAAAATTGCTGAGGCCGTTTGACATGTTTTTTTCACAGGGGTTAAAGTCCTCATTAGTAAATGAGGCTTTGATGAGTAATCGTATAAGACTCTTTCCCCGGCTTATTATCTTCTTCGGAGTTGAATGTCCGTGAAACTTATTTCCGCAGCCGCTGCGATGGTGGTGCTCGCTCCTTCTTTTGTGCAGGCATCTGATGCAAGTAGAGTACCTCCATCAGCAAGTTTTTTTAGTCTTTATGGTCTGTTTTGGATCGTGGCGATCATTGGCTCTGGTTATGCTCTTTGGCAAGCGTGGCAATTTTATCAATGGATGGAAAGTCAGTCGGGAGGCTCTGAAAAGAACATTGAGATTGCAGGATATGTTCGTACGGGTGCCGATGCTTATCTCAGGCAGCAGTACAAAGTCGTTGCTGGATTTTTTGTAGTTATCTTTGCCCTCCTTCTCTTCATGGCTTTTGGACTCAATGTTCAAAGCGCCTGGGTTCCATTTGCGTTTCTTTCGGGTGGTCTATTTTCTGGACTGGCTGGTTGGTTTGGTATGAAGACGGCGACACTCGCCAGTAACCGAACTGCGGCTGGTGCGGAGAAGAGCCTGAATGATGGCCTCCAGGTAGCGTTTCGTTCAGGTGCCGTGATGGGTCTCACGGTGGTTGGACTTGGTTTGCTGGATATCGTTGTCTGGTTTTTCATCCTGTACTGGCTTGTGCCGATGTTTGCGTCACCACTGTCACTTGAAGAGATTACTGTCACGATGCTTTGTTTCGGGATGGGAGCCAGTTCACAGGCGCTCTTTGCCCGGGTTGGTGGCGGTATCTTTACGAAAGCAGCGGATGTTGGAGCTGACCTTGTTGGCAAAGTTGAGCAAAACATTCCCGAAGATGATGCCCGTAATCCAGCAACAATAGCGGATAACGTTGGTGATAATGTTGGTGACGTCGCTGGGATGGGTGCAGATCTATACGAAAGCTACTGCGGTAGCATTCTCGCAACTGCTGCACTGGGCGTTGCTGCTTTTTCTGGTGTGTCAGACATAGATTACTTTATGCAACTACGTGCCCTCTTTTTGCCAATCCTGATCGCTGCAGCAGGCATTGGCCTGTCCGTGTGGGGGATCTGGCAGGTCAAGACTCAAGAAGATGCATCTCAGCGATCACTTTTAGCAGCGTTGGCTCGTGGGATTAATCTTTCGACACTTGCCATTGTCGGGGCGGCTGTCGTACTCACATTTTTATTGCTTGGGTGGTCGCATATCGGTGTTTCAGTCAGTGTGATCGTAGGTTTGGTTGCTGGTTGGCTGATAGGGAAGTGGACAGAATATTCGACGAGTAATGAGTTTGCACCAACCAAGGAACTAGCCGATCAAGCTTTAACTGGGCCTGCTACGATAATTATTGGCGGTGTTGCTGAGGGAATGCTTTCTGTTTGGGCGCCAGTCATGATTACGGGTGTTGCGACGCTCTTAGCCTTTGGTTTTGCCAATGGCTTCAGTTTTGCAGATCCAAATGCGTTTGCTCTTGGTTTGTACGGTGTTGGGATTGCAGCTGTTGGCATGCTTTCTACGCTTGGCATAACACTTGCCACTGACGCGTATGGCCCTATCGCTGATAATGCAGGTGGGAATGCCCAAATGGCTGAAATGCCGGAGGTTGTTCGTGAGCGGACTGATGCTCTCGATGCACTTGGGAATACGACAGCAGCAACGGGTAAAGGGTTCGCAATTGGCTCAGCCGCCCTGACTGCATTGGCGTTACTCGCTGCCTATGTCGAAGAAGTGCGGATCGGATTTGAACGGTGGGGTGAATCAGCTGTTACGGTGACCGAGAATAGCACCGCCCAGGCTGGGTCGTGGGTCAAAGTTTCAAACGACGTGCTCGTTAAGGCAGGTGCAACACCTGCGGAGAACCAGACGTGGCTTCTTGTTGATGATCGGGAGTTAAAAAACGCTATTACTGATTATGAAAAACTCCCAAGCGGTTCTGTAATTCAGAAGATGCCTGAGACCAAGCCACTTCAGACAGCCCATGACCTTGTTGAGGTGCGGGCAGCGAGAATGGCCGACTTCATGCGTTTTTATGACGTGACACTTATGAATCCAAAGGTGCTGGTCGGCATGTTTTTGGGTGCAATGAGTACCTTTGTGTTTTGTGCGCTCACAATGAAAGCTGTAGGGCGTGCTGCCAAAGGCATGGTTGAAGAGGTTCGCCGGCAATTCCGTGAAAAACCTGGAATTATGGCGGGTACTGAAAAGCCAGATTACGCGGCGCCAGTTGCTATCAGTACGAAGGCAGCGCAACGAGAGATGGTGTTGCCTTCTCTTCTTGCGTTATCCGCACCGGTTGTCACCGGCTTGCTTCTTGGTGTCGGTGGTGTCATGGGACTGCTTGTTGGTGCTCTTACCACGGGCTTCTGTGTTGCTGTCTTTATGGCAAATGCGGGTGGAGCGTGGGACAATGCGAAGAAGCATATCGAAAGTGGTGTACACGGCGGCAAGGGCACTGAGGCCCATAAAGCAGCAATTGTCGGCGACACGGTCGGTGATCCATTTAAAGATACAAGTGGCCCAAGCCTGAATATTCTTGTGAAGCTTATGAG
>CAXEMW010000091.1:0-11825 GCA_963997395.1 uncultured Planctomycetaceae bacterium | reverse complement strand
GGCACGACGGCATGCTTAACGTGCTCTACGTTGATGGCCGAGTCGAAACGACAACACCACAGGCTATTGATCCCACTGATCCATTGGTCCATGACAGTAAATGGTGCCCAGATATCGATACGCAACTTCGTATGTACTATTGAATGGAGATGCTTTCGATCTGATTCATGGTTTGCAAAGTCCGGTACGACCGGCATAGGTCGTATGAACCGATGACTTCGAGTCACAGTCACTGAGCACTGTAGATTCTGTCGAAATTAGCCAGAGCGTTCGTGGGCAGACGCACTGGAGTTTTTGACATGCTTGTTGTGACGGCCAACTGGGCGATTGGTGACGGCACGCTGTGGCGACGGCCACTGCGAGGCTTGGTCTCTCGAGCATGGGGTGTCATCCAGCGATCAGCTCTTCGTGCTGGCTTCAGGCACGATGGTCAATACCGGCCGCTTGAACGACTCGATATTGTCTTTGCTGGCGACACGTTCGACCTATACGCCAGCCAACACTGGGCAACTGGTGATGTTCGTCCCTGGCACCGTTCAACTTCTGGAGAAACTGCTCGTCGTGAGGTAGCCGCCTCTGCCTTGCGACGGGCAGCTTTACTGAATCGATTCGCTCGGCGGCTTCTCAACGAAGGCCTCGTCGTTCCAAGTGCCACCCGGCAGGGGCGGCCGCACCTACGGCATCCCACCGTCGTGCCAGTCAGCGTGACATTGCTTTCGGGCGATCGAGATGGATACCTCGAGCCGCCACACAACTGGCCTCAGGGAGTCCACTGGGCTCACAGCTGGGCCGCTGGGAAATGGCAGGTCGAACACGGCCAGCGGTTTGACCCTCTCCAAAACCAGTCGAGTGGCCGCCACGACGGCCCCACACTCATTCAGTCGATGCATGCTCGGCTGATTGCACCATTTGCATCGCAGGTAGCCGACTTCATGCCGGCAGCAACGGGCAGACTTGGCCGGTCGCTCCGTCTCCTCGCTGATTGCCATCCGCTTGATGTCTCAGCAGCCTTCTGGCATCGATTATTGCCCCGCGTGACCGCAGGGGAACAAACACACACCGAGAAGCTGGCCACCTGCTGGCGGCGGTGTGTCGACGCCTGGCAACGAGAAGCCCGCCGAGACCAGGTCGATGTTCCTGCACACTTCGATTTTCTGGGCCGATTCGCCGCATCACTGCTGACCCCTCCCCAGCCGGATCAGGCCGCGGCACTCCTTGCCGATCTTTGCGGCCCTGCTGCAAAGCGATCAGGCAAGCCGGCCATGTCCGGTCTCGTGCTCGGGCACCTCGATGAACCTGTCGCCACACGTGCCTGGGGTCCGGCAATCTCATGTCATTGCCTTGGTCAGCCAGCAGTCACTCCCGTACAAGGCGGTGTCGTCGCAGGAGAAACAGTTGGCGTGTCACTCGTTCAGCCACTCGGTATTCCCCGACAGACAGCCATACCACGGTGCCTGCATGTGGTTGATAACGGTGTTGATGAACGTGTTGAACCACTCGACTTTACGGCGATGAGCCCCGGCGTCACCTGGCAGCCAGAAGGCCCTGTCGTTGGTCACCCAACACGCATGCGTCCACGATCAAACGAAGCAGCCTAAGTGCAACAGGAAGACCATGGCAGACTCTTCCCACGAAAACAGTGATTCTAAAGTGGTGCTCGTGTTGTCGACATTCAGTGATCTGGCTACGGCAGAAACCTGTGCAAGACACCTTGTTAAAGACAGTAATGCCGCGTGTGTGCAGATTGATGGCCCAATACGCAGCGTGTACCAATGGAAGAGCACTATAGAAACTGACGAAGAATTTCGCCTACTCATCAAAACATCTCCAGAATCGCTCAATGAATGCGTCACCGCTCTCAAAGAGCACCACCCCTATGAACTTCCAGAAATTGTGGTGCTTCACGCACACGCAAGTGCAGCCTATGCTTCTTGGGTAACCGAACAGACCTCAGGAAGAAAATAGTCGTGACAGATACAGGCATGTACGCATTTGAGTGTTCGCTACATGCTCTTCCTGGCAGCGATGCCCCTGCATCTGGAGAACCGCTGACCGATTCCTGCGGGCAATGGCCAACACTTCTGATCGCCCAAGATCAACTCAGCACACCGCTACCAATCGGGTTTGATGATGTCCTGAACCAGCTCAATACTCTCCCAAGACTATACGCTGAACCAGATGGTTCTTTTGTCTGGACAAGCCCTCAGGAAAACACTCGCTGGCAGGTCAATGGAAATCTCTATGAGAGAAACGACCGCGTGCTGTTCGTTGAAATAAAAGGTTCTTGTCCGGCGTCAGAATTTGATCAGCTGCTGGCATGCTTTCTTTCAGACGAGAAAGCATGCGTCGTACAACTCACACGGCCAGCTGTCTTTGTGACAGTAGAAGTCTTCCGTGCCCATGCAGGGGCACGAGGTCAGGCGGGCGACGGGGCCATTCTGCTTCCGCCTGAGACATGTGGCTGGTGAGTGTTTCAGAAGCGAAGTCGATAGATCGCCACAGCGAGCGTTGCCCACCCAACGAGAAGCAGGACGCCACCAATTGGGACGATTGCTCCGAGGATACGAATATCGGTTAATGCCAGAACGCCGAGGCATCCACTGAATATCAAGACACCGACAACGAAACATCCGGCAGCACCAGTGAAGAGCGTTGTCAGCCCCGCGTTTTCAGAACCACTGGCGAGGCCGCCAATGGCAATCAAAACAACGGCATGAAACAGACAGTAGCGAACGGCTGTCTCCCAGTTGGCTGCATGACCATTGGCTTCAAGGAGATCTTTGAGTCCATGGGCACCAAAAGAACCAGCGGCGACACCAAGGAAACCAAGTACGGCACCAAAAACACAAAACAATTTAAGCATGAGAACAACTGCCACAAGAAAGGGTGAATTGACAAGCAACCACTACGGCCGCTCGACACCAAGCAGTTTATCCTCTTCCTCTTCCTGGATGATGATTCGTGGGGTCACCATCAGCATGAGGCTCTGTGTGGTACGGGCAATACCAACATTTTTAAAGAGTCGGTTCACATATGGAATTTTTGAGAGCACTGGAACACCATATTCGTTTCGGCCTTCTCGCATCCGCTTAATACCACCCATCAGCACGGTGCCGCCATCTGGCACGCTCACCGTCGTGGTGACTGTTGTGAATCGGAATTCAGGCTGCTGAATTGTTGTGCCATTCGAGCTGAATGCTGTTTCCGAGCTACCTTGTGTCTGGAATGAAAGACCAGGCTGGAACGGGAGCACTCCGCCAGTATCGGCCTGTGTGCCCTGCTTCTCATCACTGCTCTTTGCAGTTGTCGATCGTTCGCCTTCAAACTGGAACTCGTCAACCTGTCCAATTTCAGAGAAAAATGGCACGAGTGTCAGACGCACAAAGCGGCGATCACTCGAAACAACTGCTTGAACGTTTACGCTTGTTCCCTCAGACAACACGGTGATAACTGGCTGTTGAGCTGCGGCGAAGTCACCCACAACAGGAACGACACTCGTTACAAACGGTCGTTGTGTCGTATCAGACACATACGCGTTCTGTCCGTTGAACAGAGTGACTTTCGGTGCCTGCATAATATTACCGCGAGTGTTACCCTGAGCTGCTTGAATCAAGAAATACGCTTCGATGTCTGAAAGAATCGCAAAGCCAAAGTTTGCCGCCGAAGAAGTCACGTCTGGCAAACCTGGGAATGTTGGATAGGTACCAGGGCCAAAACTATTTTGCCGGAATGGAAGTGAGAAAAAGCTTGATCCACCACCTTGCTGGCCACCTTGCTGACCACCCTGCTGACCACCCTGCTGACCACCTTGCTGACCGCCTTGCTGACCACCTTGCTGGCCACCACTGAATGTTGAGACGCCCGGCTGTCCGAATGCATCGAGTCCAATAAGTTGTGAGGGTCCGCCAGGGGCTGCAGTGAGTCCTCGTGAAAATGGACTCGCTGACCCACTCGCTGTTGGAACAGCAGTCATATTGAGCGGTTGATTCACACCTGTTTGGATATTGAAGTCAAAGTCCACGCCGATACGTTCTGCAAATGCATCGTCGAGCGTGATGAACCGTACCTCAATGGTCACCTGTAAGTCCTGCAGGCGCCGGAGTTGGTCAAGGAGGTCGGCAATCTCCTCATGGACTTCTTGTGTCTGACTGACCACAAGGCTCAGGTTTGTCTGGAACGGCATCATGGCACCTGGGCCACCAACCGTATTCCACGTTGTTGGAGCCACGGTTTGTGTGATGAGTTCAATCAGTGATTGAAAATCAGCTTGACCACCACCAGAACCGGCGAGGGCGGGTGACGATGATCCTCCACCAACAGAGCCACCTTGAAGCTGAGCCAGAACATTTGGATTGGAACTGCCTGTACTTGATGTTGGGCTGCCGCCCATTCCGTTGGTAATGCCAGCTGGGGTTGGGCCAACCTCGACCTTCGCCTGCGTCGGTGCCATTCTGGAGTACCCGTCCTGAAGGGCACCGGTGATACCAAGATTGTCTGATGAGAAATTGGGAATTGGAATAACCAAGTCAGCAACAGGGTATGACACACTATAGACTTCACCCTGCACAAGCTGCGGACTTGTGATCTTCAAGACCTCATCACGAATGACATAATCAAGATGAAGGGGTTCAAGCAAAAGCTTGAGGGCACTCTTCAGAGAGATTGACTGATCGAGTGAAATTGTCACCGGTGTATCAGTGCCAACAGATTCGCTCTCTAAGCCGATAAGATCGACGTGGATTGGTACATCAGCCTGTTGTGCAAGATCGTCAAGAACCTCAGCCAGCGGCTGGTCGCGGTACTTTGCTTCGACCTGATTTGTAAGCTTGGACTTAATTTTCATTTCCACAGGAGACATCTGAGAGCGACCCTCGGCCGCAAGTCGAGCTCGGCTTTTTGTCAGGTCTTCCCAGTCATGCGTTTCCGGGAACTCAATTGGGCCAACAAATGGTGCGCTGGATGCTTCAGCATCTTCGATGACATCAAGGAATCCATCGCTTTTACTGCCCGCAAGCATTTTTTGAGTATCGAGGCGTCGAATGACTCGGCTTTGACTCAGTAACTGACGTGCAACAACACTGTCAGGTGAAAGTTGGGCTGCTTTTTTGGCAATGACTTCTGCTTCAGCAAATCGTTGCTCATCAATTAATACGTTGTACTCTTCAACAAGTGTTGCAAGTCGTTGATCGACTTCGATTTTACGGCCACGATCCTTATCGATCTTTGCTTCAATCATCGCATTCTGACGATCGAGCTCGAGTTCATTTCTTCGTTTTCCAGTCAGCTGTTCAATCTCTGTGCGAGTCCGCTGTACACGTCGGCCTAAAAGTTTGCGGGTGGCTTCGGGTAGTGCTGTCTCCGCTGCAACGGTTTCAGCAGCGCTGTCGAGTAACTCAATCGCTTCAAGAGGACTCTTTTCAGCCAACCGCTTTGCCTCAAGTTGCTGTGCTGCAACTTGTGCTGAAAGTTTGGCTGCAACGACATCGGGAGGCAGAGATTCAGTGGGCGTGGTCTGCTCAGCAGTATCAGGAGCCTCCGTCTCAGCTGCACATAGTGAGCCAGTCATGAGCAAACATGCCATGATCAGTACTACAGCAGCATTTTGTTTCGGCGTTATCAGAGCGAGAGCATTGCTTCGCTCGGAACCGCGTGCCAAGGCCATGCCATGAATCCTGTTGTGTTAAGTAAAACCGGTTTGAGGTCAGAGAAGTAGCCGCGACCGTGTTTTGGGGTCAACCCCAAGAAAAAGAGAGGGTCGGTAAGCCCTTTGCCTGGTTTCCCTGCTTTGACAGAACAGCCAGAGATCAATAAAAAACGGGGCCTCTGTGCTAATAAGAAGGTGTTTTTCTAATTAACAGTGTGAGGATCACGTTTGAGTCGTATTAGCACGCAGCCGGCCTTGTGAGAATGCAGCGTTCGACTGTCTCGAGGAGTTGGTCCAAGCGAAATGGTTTGAAAAGCACAAGCTCTACACCTGCCTGACGTGCTTTGACGATCGAGTGACCAGGGTCATACCCGAAGCCAGTCATCAGAATGAGTGGGACTGATCCAATAACATCCTGAAGTTTCACCAAGAGTTCGTAGCCACTCATATCGGGTAAGCGAATGTCAGCAATGATGGCATCGTACGACTTTTCCTTTACAGCCTTCACCATTGAAATCGCTTCATTTCCATCGCGTGCTGTTTCCACAATACAGCCTTGTCGTTCAAGCAGGCTGTGTGCGGCTGCTCGAACTTCTCCATCAGCATCAACGACAAGAATGGATCGGTCTTTTAACGTTGCTTTCTGTCCCGTCTGCCTGCCTTGTGATTGTGCGTAGCTCGGTGTCATCTTTTCACCGACTTTTTGAATCACAAGTTTTATATCACGGGCGTTTTTTAGAATGCGTTGGAGTCGCTCGACAACATCAGGCTCGTGACCGATGTAACGCTCCATGACATTGACTGTGTCATTCAGTAATTGATCAACGGGTAAAGCAACTGCCCCATGAATAGCTTCTACACTTTCAGCAGCGGTGCTCGCTTTTTCTGCTACGAGTAGCTCGAGTGTGTTAAGTGATGCAGCAACATCCTGGGCAAAAATCTGAAGGAACTGCAGGTCAGTGTTCGTGAAGCTACCGGGCTCTGGGCTTTCGACGTTAAATGTCCCAATGACTTCCGTATGCATAAGCAGTGGAACTGTGATCGAACTTTTGGCCCCTTTGCAGCCTTCAAGAAACCGGACGTCTTGTATTGTGTTGTCGCAGAAGTAGCTTTTGCCGGTGGCTGCTACATACCCGGTGACACCATTATTTTGTTCACGAGCGTAGAGGACTCGTGATTCTGCTTCAGGCTGCATACCCTCGGCAAGGAGTGGTTCAAGCCGACTGGTTTGTTTGTCTAGAAGGCGAATTTCAAGGACATCAAATCTGAGCAGATCTTTTGAGTAATAAATGATGTTGCTTTTGAGCAGTTCAATCCGTTCCTGAACGGTCATGTCAGCCAACTCAGTTGGTGTGAGGTCGGCTAGTGTCTGCCCTGCCTGATGAATGGCCGCCCGCTTTTGTTGTTCGAGTATTGTTTGACTGACATCCCGTACAACGACCACAGAGCCTTCAGTGCGATGATGCGGTTGCTTGTCGGTACTTTCAGATGCAGGAGGCGGCAGGCAGAAGAGGGGAGAGGATTGAAGATGGAGAAAGCGATCATCAGCCATCCTTAGGATGAGACCTCCTGCAGCTGCTGATGCTTCGTTATCAAGCCACGCTATTGGAACGGGCCGATCACCTGTAGGATGAGCCCAGACTGGTGATCCGAGTGCCGTAAGGAAATTTGCCGAGGGACCACCTCGCCCATCAAAGAGCGATTGCAGGATGTCATTTGCCCATAGAACACCACCACCAGAATCTAGAAGCGCAACGCCATCCGGAAAATGATCGAGGATCGTCGGGCCCATAAGGAAGCTTGCAACAGCTTCTGGGGCTGTCGCGATGTGCCCGGTGAGTACGACAGCAGTAACAGGCTGGCCCGCTACCATTGCGACGAGATCAGCGGGTGAGTTCACTGGAATAAGATCACACTTTTCTGGATTGAAAAGTCCGGCAGTCTCGCTCAATGCGGACGGGGATGGCGTATCACCGGGGATGCCTGCAACGATTATTTTGGGCTTGGACACCCTGTGATCTCCGGTGAATTACGATTTCTTCAATAACTAAAGTATAAATCCACGTGCCGGGTCACGCCAAACTATGGTTCGCCGTTGCCCTGAGAAACTCGTGTTCTATACTTTCCAATAGGTTAGGTACACGATCAGGCACAGATTTACCGTAAAAAAACGAGTTTGGTAAACAGTTTCTTATGCCAGAAAATAGGGATTGTCGGGTTCACGTGCTTGTTTCGATGATTTATGAAGGCTTCCAAGTGCTACCAAAGTAGTTACTGAACTATGGCGAGGATTTAAGTGGCCACAAATTCCCTTTCAGATGACTCATTTTTGGGCCGACATCAGTTTCTGCTCTACCGACTATTTTCTCTCGCTGGGCTGATTCCTGTAGGGGCCTTTGTAATGGTCCATCTTCTGACCAATGCGTCTGTGCTTGGTGGTGCCGCAGCATTTCAGTCGCGGGTAGATCTCATTCATTCATTGGGTCCATTGCTTCCAGCTATTGAATGGCTATTCATTTTCTTGCCAATGTTGTTTCACGCAATTATGGGATTTGTCATTATCACAACGGGTATGCCCAACGTTGGATCGTATTCGTACATGGGTAATGTTCGCTATACATTGCAACGAGCAAGTGGCATGGTTGCATTCGTTTTTATCTTATGGCACATAACTCAGCTCCACTGGATGGGCGCTCCGCTTGGTGGAGGGCAGTTTGATCCCCATCATGCTGCAAGTTCCGCAGCCGCTGCACTGAAGCCCGTAGCGATAACCTTAATGTACGCCATTGGAGTTATTGCAACGGTTTACCATTTTGCGAATGGACTCTGGAGTCTTGGCATTACATGGGGCCTTTGGACCAGTCCAGCTGCCATGCAGAGAGCGAACTGGTTAAGCCTAGCCGTTGGTCTGGGCCTTGGTGCTGCTGGTCTTGGTGCACTCGGCGGAATGCGATCAATTGATATCGAAAAGGCAAAGGAAGTTGAGACCCGAATGTATAAAGCAAGGCAAATACTAGAAGGTGGCATGGCCGTGAAAAGTAGCAGCCATGTTGAGGATGCAGTGGGTCGTAACCAAAATGAGCCTATGATTATTGTGCCAGTTCAAAATTATTCATCTGGCATCGGAGATCAGCAAACTCACGAGAGGAACTAAGCATGGCACAGTCACGAGTTCTTATTATAGGAGGCGGGTTAGCCGGTTTGTCGGCTACTATGCGATTGGCTGAACTCGGTGTGCACGTTGATCTTGTGAGTCTTGTTCCGGTGAAGAGATCACACAGTGTCTGTGCACAAGGTGGCATTAACAGTGTGAATGCCGTCACCAGGCAACAAGGCGATAATGAGTGGAAGCACTTTGACGACACCGTGTACGGCGGTGATTTCCTGCAACACCAGCCTCCCGTAAAGGAGATGGCCGAATGGGCACCACGTATCATCGACCTGATGGATCGCCTCGGTGTTCCCTTCAACAGAACCCCGGAAGGATTTCGAGACCAGCGCCGTTTTGGTGGCACGCTATACAAAAGAACGTCTTTTGCAGGTGCCACAACGGGCCAGCAACTTCTTTACGCACTGGATGAACAGGTGCGCCGTTGGGAAGTTGAAGGCCGGGTGAAAAAATGGGAGTTCTGGGATTTTCTCGAACCGGTCATGGATGACGATGGTCGATGCATTGGTGCTGTCTGCCAAGATATGGTGACAATGAAATTCAAGGCATTTCCTGCCGATGCTGTGATTCTGGCATCAGGTGGCTGTGGGCTTCTGTATGGTCGATCCACCATGTCGATGATCTGTACAGGGAGTGCTGTCAGTCGTGCCTACAAGGCTGGAGTGAAGTATGGGAACGCAGAGTTTATCCAAGTCCACCCGACTGCGGTTCCGGGTGCTGACAAACTACGACTGATGAGTGAAAGCGCGCGTGGTGAAGGTGGACGAGTCTGGGTCCCGCGGAAACCACAGGATGCCCGTGACCCGAAAGATATCCCAGTAGACGAGCGGTACTACTTTCTTGAAGAACGATATCCAGAATATGGGAATCTCGTTCCGCGTGATATCGCCACTCGTGAAATTTTCGATATCTGTACCACCGACGGCCTGTCGGTTGAGAAAGATCGTCTGTGTGTGTACCTCGACCTCACGCACATCCCTCGAGAGACGCTCGACAGGAAACTCGGTGGAATTTTAGAAATCTATGAGAAGTTTCAGGGTGTCGACCCACGCAACGCCCCAATGAAGATTTTCCCAGCAGTTCATTATTCGATGGGAGGGCTGTGGGTCGACTACGAAAAAAGTGAAACTGGTGGTTTGGTAGAAGGGTCCCCACGTAATCAACAAACAAATATTCAGGGCCTCTATGCAATTGGAGAATGTGATTACCAATATCATGGCGCGAATCGGCTCGGTGCAAACTCACTGCTGTCATGCATTTTCAGTGGCCTGTTCTGTGCGTCAGGTGTGATTGCAGGCGGCCGTAAAAATACTCGTACAGAGACAAGTAGAGAGTTTGTAGCAGCAGTGAAAGGCCAAGAGGATTACCACCAATCTATTCTTTCTCGGCCTGCAGGCGAATCAAATCCTTACGATATTCATCAGCAACTCGGTGACATCATGACCCGAACAGCCACTGTTGTGAGGCGTAATGATCAGCTTTCTCAGGCTTATGATGACGTGTGCCAGTTAGAAAATGTTTGGCAGCACTGCAGCCTGTCAGATACTGGTAACTGGACAAATCAAAACGTTGTATTTACCAAGGCGGTCGGAGATATGTTTCCAATCGCAAAACTTTTGATTAAGGGTGCATTGCTTCGTGATGAGTGTCGAGGCGCTCATTACAAGCCGGACTTCTCAATGCCTGGTATTGAGGCAACTGAGCCGATCGAACAAAGAGCGGAAGCAGAGCGTTGGTGTGATCGCTTTGAAGCGAATACCCGGAAGTGGCTCAAATCCACGATCGGTGTCCATGGGAATGATGGGCATCCGGTCATCACGTATGAAGATGTTGATACAACTCTTATTCCACCGCGTCCACGACTCTACGGCCTTGTGGGCGGAGAAGTTATTGAGCAGGTTTGGAAAGAGCGGACTGAAAAAGCGACTGAAGCAGCAACAGTAGGGTGACAGGACAACAGGCTTCGAGATACCTTCTGTATTCATAGATGATTGGGAATAACCATGATTACGGCATCTACATTACCGAACTCGGGAACAAGTACTGAGGACAAGCAGCCTCCGCAGGAAATTCGTGTTCGCGTTTTACGACAGGATGCACCGGGCGAAGAGAGTTACTGGCAGCAGTTCGCTATCCAGTACGAGTCAAATATGAATATTATCAGTGTGCTCCAGAAAATTGCTGCGTTATCAAGAGCACAAGATGGGCGAAAGGTTTCTCCGGTGGCTTGGGACTGTTCTTGCCTTGAAGAAGTTTGTGGCTCGTGTGCAATGATCGTTAATGGCCGTGTGCGGATGGCCTGTTCATCATTGGTCGATAGGTTGCTGGAAGAAAATCCAAGTGAAATTGAATTGCGTCCGCTAAGCAAATTCCCAGTCGTTCGTGACTTGAGTGTCGCCAGGGGAAGACTATTTAATTCTTTAGAACGAGTAAAAGCTTGGGTCCCAGTTGACGATTCATATGATCACGGTCCGGGGCCAAGAATTTCACCTGAGGAACAGGAAGACGCCTATCCTCTGACTACGTGTATGAGTTGTGGGTGTTGCATGGAAGCTTGTCCCCAGTTCAACAAAGTGGAAGTTGTGCAACGTGAGGGGGAATCGGACGAAGAATTCAAGTCTCGCGAGCAGTTGGCTTATGACCAACAGTTTCTTGGACCTCATGCGATTAGCCAAGCTGTGCTTTTTAATAATCACCCAACAGGTAAAATGAATGCAGATGAGCGAATGAAGGCGCTCACTGGCCAAGGTGGTATTCAAATGTGTGGTAATGCCCAAAACTGTGTTGCGGTATGTCCGAAAAGTATTCCTCTCACAAGGTCTATTGCTCGTGCTGGAAGGGCAGCAACTGTGTGGGCAATAAAGAAGTTTTTTGATCGCTAAGTGCGATCAGAAATGCCCAAGAACACAACCCATTCTTTCAGGTTCTCATGAATGGCTTGAAGCACCATATGCTGGCTCAGGTGTTTTCTGGCTTTATTCTGCGGCGAAAACCGAAACCAGCTCGAATTGC
>CAXEMW010000090.1:0-11892 GCA_963997395.1 uncultured Planctomycetaceae bacterium | reverse complement strand
CTGGACTATGAGTTGCCTTGCCTGCCACCAAGGGCAGGTAGCCGGCGAGATGGTCCCTGGCATCCCAAATACAAACTATGCCCTTGAGACATTCACGGAAGAGGTACGGTTGGTGAAAATTGCTCAGGGGAAGTCGTTTGGGCATATGGACGTTGGATCACTTCTGTTGCCACTTGGCACCACGAGTGGTACGACGAATGCTGTTATGTTTGGTGTCGCTCTCATGCATCACAGGGACGCAGCCCTGAACATCATCTCGCGGCCCCCACGATTTGATCTTGTTCACCATGATATGGATGCACCGCCATGGTGGCATTACCGCAAGCGAAACACCCTGTACGCTGATGGTTTTGCTCCGCAAGGAAGCCGCATGCTGATGCAATTCCTGTTGGTTCGTGAAAACGGTCCGGAGAAGTTTCTGGAATGGGAGCCAGATTTCGAGCATGTGGAGGCTTGGCTTGAATCGCTGAAGCCACCGGAATGGCGTTGGAGCATTGATAAAGACTTGGCGAGCAATGGCGAGGTAGTCTTTCGCGAGCATTGCGGTCGCTGCCACGGGTCGTACGGAGGAAGCGATGAATACCCGGAGGCGGTTATTCCCATTGATGAAATTGGGACTGATCGAGTTCGATTTGATGCACTAACAAACGTCGAGAGAAATGCGCTTAACGAGAGTTGGTTTGGTCATTTTGGTCGTGATGCAGCGTCGACAGGTGATCGCCAACGTCCAGAAGGATATGTGGCTCCACCGTTAGATGGAGTGTGGGCCTCAGCACCATATTTTCATAACGGTTCGGTTCCAACATTGTGGCATGTTCTTCATCCAGAAAATCGGCCACCTGTTTGGTATCGGACGCCTGTTGGCTACGATACGGAAAAAGTTGGTCTGGAAGTTGAAATACCTAGCAAAAAGGAGTTCGCTGCGGCCGTTAAAAAGGGGATGCCTTCTGCGCAGCGAAGACAATTTTTTGATACCACAAAGCCCGGGAAGTCAGCTGAAGGGCATGCCTACCCTGAGGCGCTGAACGAATCTGAGAGGACTGCAGTGCTCGAATATCTAAAGACGCTCTAGCGGGCTAATTGAAAGCAGACTGTTTTTCATCATTGTGATACAGTGGTGGCGACATATCGCTCACCATATTTCCGTACATGCCAATCATTTGGAGAAAATTCATGACACAGCTTGAACGCGCTCGTGAGAACGAAGTTACACCTGAGATGAAATTCATTGCCGAGCGTGAGAACTTGTCAGAAGACGTGGTCTGTAGCGAAGTTGCTCGTGGAAGAATGGTTATCCCTGCCAACACGGTCCATCTCACGAAATGTCTTGAGCCAATGGCGATTGGTATCGCAGCCCTGACGAAAATTAATGCAAATATTGGTAATTCGGCAGTAACAAGTGACGAGTCAACAGAACTCGAGAAACTTCATATGGCAGTGCACTACGGTGCAGATACTGTGATGGATCTTTCGACAGGAAAAGACATAGACAGTATTCGTCGGGCAATAATTGATGCTTCTCCCGTGCCAATTGGAACAGTTCCGATTTATCAAATGCTTGAGGAACTTGGCGGTGACATTGATGAAATGAAGCCCCAGCATTTTCTCGATATGTGTGAAAAGCAGGCTCAGCAAGGCGTTGATTACATGACAGTGCATGCCGGACTGTTACAAGAACATCTTCACCTCACAATGAATAGAGTTACAGGTATCGTCAGTCGCGGTGGATCACTTATTGCTCGATGGATGATGACTCACAAAGAGCAAAATCCGCTGTATACCCATTTCGACGATCTATGTGACATCTTCCGGCAGTACGATGTCACATGGAGTCTTGGTGATGGTCTTCGCCCTGGTGCAATCGCAGACGCGAGTGACGAAGCGCAGTTTGCAGAATTACACGTTCTTGGTGAATTGACTCGGCGAGGCTGGTCGAAAGGATGTCAAGTGATGGTTGAGGGCCCAGGGCACGTCCCGATGGATCAGATTGATATGAACGTCAAACGTCAGATGGAAGAATGCGATGAAGCACCATTTTATGTGCTTGGTCCACTTGTCACCGACATTGCTCCTGGCTACGACCACATTACGAGTGCGATAGGTGCGGCGCTTGCGGGCTGGAGCGGCGCAGCCATGCTCTGCTACGTGACACCAAAAGAACATCTTGGTTTGCCTGATGCAGAGGATGTTAAGCAGGGAGTCATTGCTTATAAGATTGCTGCTCATGCTGCAGATCTTGCAAGGCATCGTAAGGGTGCCCGCTCGCGGGATGATGCACTTTCACATGCACGGTTCAACTTCGATTGGAATGAGCAGTTTCGTCTGTCTTTGGATCCAGAAACGGCAAAGCGTTACCACGATGAAACGCTGCCTCAAGAGACATTTAAGTCCGCTCAGTTTTGCAGCATGTGCGGTCCGAAATACTGCTCAATGAAAATTTCCCAGGAAATACGTGATATGGCCGCCAGCGAAGCACAAAACTCTTCTGGTGAGCCAGTTCAAATTGAACTACCTGCGACGTAAGAAGACTGCTTTGGGCCTAAAGACAAAGTATTGGAGCATCATTTATTTGATGCTCCAATCAGTTCCGTCAGCGCGGTCCTCTAATTGAATTTCGGCCTCATTCAGGGTGTCGCGGATGAGGTCTGCTGTTGCAAAATCTTTTGCCTGACGCGCTCGAGCTCGTAGTTCAATGATTAGCTGCATTAACGAATCCAACAATTTCCCATCAGTTCCTGAGGATACTTCTGCCGGCGGAGTAAGGAACAGCCCCAGAGTGCTCGTGAGTTCTCGCATTAAGTGCATAAGTCCATGAAGAGTTTCAAAGTCATGGTTCTTTGTTTTCTTTTCGAGCCCCTCGCTATCAATGAATTTGTTGATGAATCGTACAAAGTCGAACAAAGTTGCCACGGCTATTGCAGTATTAAAGTCATCATCCATTGCCTCCAGGAAACGATTTCGTAATGCTGTGACGTGCTCTTCGACCGTTTCATGAAACTCTGAAATAGCGGCATCGCCATCGTAACGGTTACGTGCTGGAAGTGTGTAATACGAAGTTCCACAGAGCCTTTCATAGCGGCTGAAAAGCCTCTCGAATGCCTCGAGTGCACGAGCAGATTCTCCGAGTGGTTCTTCACCAAAGTGGATTGGGCTTCGGTAATGTGTGGAAAGGAGCAGAAGTTTAATCGCTTCCGGTCGATGGCGGGCAAGGAGTTCCCGGAATGGTTCAGCTCCAGTCGACTTCGATATTTTTGTAGCGGCCAGATCGTCGGGTGTGGCGCCACCATCTCGTGGGCGACCGCCGACTTTCCCTGCTACCCCCGCTGCTTGCATGAGTCCGTTATGCATCCAGTATGTGGCCATGGGGCAATCATGGAGTGATTCACTCTGCGCAATCTCGTTTTCGTGGTGGGGAAAGACTAAATCGAGCCCGCCTCCGTGGATATCAAAATGACTTCCAAGAAGAGCCTCACTCATAGCAGAGCACTCAATATGCCAGCCCGGTCGTCCCGGGCCCCATGGGCTTTCCCAGGATGGCTCACCAGACTTTGCCTTCTTCCAAAGCGCAAAGTCGGCAGCCGACCGCTTTCTGGAAGCGGCAGCACCACCTTCTCCCTGTGTTTTTTCGAGCGTACGGTTGGTTAGTTTTCCGTAATCTTCATCTTTGGCGACATCAAAATAGACATCGCCATCCGCGGGATACGCAAAATCTTTCTCAACGAGGCCTGCGATGAATTGAATAATGCCTTCAATGTGGTCAGTTGCCTTTGGCATGGTGTCAATACCGTCGACGCCCAGCGCAGCAAGGTTGTCCAGATAGTCGGTGGTCATTTCCTCAGCCAGAGCGGCCATCGACATGCCGCGGTTTTTACTCTCGGCGATGAGCTTGTCATCAACATCCGTAATGTTGACAACCCACGTCACGTCCCACCCTGAATAGACAAGATGCCGTTTGATTGTGTCAAAAATAACCGGGCCAACCATGTGTCCAATATGACTCGGCTTGTAGACCGTTGGTCCGCAGAGATACATGCCAACCTTGCCAGGAACAACTGTTTTGAAGTGCTCTTTCTGGTGGCTTAATGTGTTGTAAAGTTCAATGTTTGGAAAGTTATGAGTGGATTGATTCATTTCCGGCATATTTCAGTTTGGCTCCCTCGTGTTTCAGAAATCTACAGTGTCTTTAGGTTTTGTTGAATGCCGGCTGTGTTTCAAGCAATACAATGCACTCTGCAGCAATTGCTCGCTCCTCACCAATCGGACCAACAGCTTCGCCTGTTTTGGCCTTAAGCCAGACCTGATTGATATCAAGGTCCAGTAAATCAGATATATGTCGTCTGATCCCCTCTCTGTGAGGGAGGATCTTTGGTTTTTGAGCAAAAATAACGCAATCCATATTAACAATATTCCAGCCCGCGTTCTGTACTTGATCACGTGCTATTGCAAGCATCGAACTTGAAGACCGGTCTTTGTTTCTCGGATCATCATCAGGAAAAAGTTCACCAATATCACCAAGAGCGGCGGCTCCGAGTATTGCATCAGTCATGGCATGCAGAAGGACATCGGCATCACTATGACCAACGGCAGATTGGGTATGAGGAATGTTCAAGCCACCAAGCCAGAGCCCATTTCCAGGCTCAAGTCTGTGCGTATCATGACCAATTCCAATTCGATACATCTCTAGTTCCCGTGTGGAAATCTCCAGTAAATGGTTCAAGAGCGGCAAGTCTATCGTTTTGGCCTATACTTCCGCATATGTACAACAGCAGTGAAACAAAAAGTGACCGCATAATCGAGGTCAATGATCTGGCCAAGGAATATCGCGTGTATGACAAGCCGGAAGGCCTCTGGGCAAGCGTGCGAGGTCTCTTTCGCCGGGAAAATAGAATAATCCATGCATTGCGAGGGGTGAATCTGAGCGTTGGACGTGGTGAATTCCTTGCGATGCTTGGACCAAATGGAGCGGGAAAGACAACATTTTTAAAGCTGCTCTCAGGAATTATTACGCCCACGCGGGGAACTGCCCGTGTGCTCGGCCACCTGCCGTGGGATCGAGCAGACGATTTCCGGCGGCGTTTTGCCCTTGTGATGGGCCAAAAAAATCAGCTCTGGTGGGATTTGCCAGCGGCGGAGAGTTTTCGGCTTCACCAGGAAATTTATCGGATCGATCCAGCTCGATTTGCGAAAATTCGTGATGAGCTTGTTGACATGCTGGGGGTATCTCAGCTTCTTGGACAACCAGTACGAGAACTCTCGCTCGGAGAGCGAATGAAGTTAGAGCTTATCGCAGCGTTACTTCACGAGCCCGAAGTGTTATTTCTCGATGAGCCAACTATTGGTCTTGATGTTGTTGCGCAACACACGATTCATGAGTTTCTCAGGCATATTCAAAAGCAGCGGTCGGTTACCGTTGTTTTAACAACACACTACATGAAAGATGTTGCTGCCCTTTGTGAGCGAGTGGTAGTCGTTACGCATGGCAGCATTCTTTATGACGGTTCGCTCGAGCAGATCGTTGACCGTTTTACAACGCATAAGGTGGTGACCCTTGATCTCGAGAATGCTCCTGCTCCAGGTGAAATGGAACGATTTGGATTCCCATGCGAAGTGCATGGTCCTCGTGTATCGTTGCGGATTGATCGATCACGGATAGCAGATGTCTTGCCAAAACTACTATCGAGCCAACAAGTCAGAGATGTGTCTGTCGAGGACGTGCCTTTAGAAGAAATTGTTGCAGGTCTGTTTCGTGGGGCGGAAAATCGGCAGGCAGGAACAGATCTGAAACAGGAAGTTGGAGCAGTATGAGCACCGCTGCAAATTCCGAGAGTCACCATACCTCGTGCGGTTGGCTCTCAGGGCTACGGTCGTGGTGGCGAATGCTCATCATTTGCCTTGAGGAGCGATTGGCGTACCGTAGCGACTTTGCACTGGGTACGGTGATGCGTTTCCTGCCAATCGTCACGCAGGTTTTTCTCTGGACGGCTGTCTTTGCAGCCTCGAGTCGTACGGATATCGCAGGGTATTCTCGTGACAACATTGTTGCGTACTATCTGCTTACGATGGTCACTCGAGCTTTCTCAAGCATGCCGAGTCTGGCAGGGGGGATCTCTCGCAGTGTTCGCGATGGATCAGTGAAGAAGTATCTGATTCAGCCGATCGATTACATTGGGTTTTTGCTTGCTTCTCGTATCGCTCACAAACTTGTTTACTACATCGTGGCAATACTTCCCTTCGCTGCAGTTCTGTTTTTCTGCCGCGGTTATTTTCCTCCAGCGCCCGATGGTCTTACAATCGCCGCCTACATTCTGTCGTTACTGCTTTCGTTCCTGCTCGGGTTTTTCATGGAGGCCACTCTGGGAATGATTGCGTTTTGGTTTCTTGAAGTTTCCAGCATTATTTTTGCGTACATGTTGTTTCAGTATCTTCTTTCGGGCCATATGTTTCCGATCGATATGCTTGCAGATATTCCAACAGGGATAACTGGGGTAAGCCTCGCGGATGTCGTGCGATTGCTGCCGTTTGAGTACACAGCCTACTTTCCTGCCGCCGTGTGGCTTGGGAAGATCACAGGTTGGGAGCTTGTGAGAGGACTTCTCATTGAGATCGCATGGCTCGTCATCATGATAGGAGTTTGTCGGTTTGTGTGGTGGCGAGGCACAAAACGATATAGCGGTTTTGGGGGTTGATTTCCGAGGCATCATTCATGAGACGATACATCAAAATTTTTTCCACATTCGCACGGGCCTGCCTCGTGCGCGACATGACATTCCGAGTGAATTTCCTGCTCGAGTGCCTGACCAGCCTTGGGTGGATGTCAATGAATCTAGCATTTTACTTGTTGATCTTTAGCTTTACCCCAGAAATAGGTCGCGGAAGTGGCTGGTCCCGTGAGCCATTTTTCGCATTTGTTGCTACTGGTCTGATTATTAATGCAATTGTTCAGACCTTGTTCATGCCCAGTGCTTCGGAACTTACGGAAATGGTTCGAACAGGCGGTCTGGATTCAGTTCTTGTACGACCCCTCGATGCTCAGTTTTTACTTTCAATGCATAGGTTTGATTTCTCGTCGATGGCGAACGGTCTTGTTGGGCTTGGTCTACTTATTTGGTCTGTACTCCGCTTTCCTGCTGCACCGCCACTCATCGCATGGCTGCTCTATCCGTTGCTCATTGTCTGTGGTGTGGCAATCTTGTACGGGCTTATTATTATGCTTGCAGCTGCAACAATACTGATGGGCAGGAACCAGAGTTTGTATGATTTCTGGTTTTATATCACCAATTTTTCACGCTATCCTGCTGAGATATATGCAGGACCATGGGGCGATCCACTCCGTTCTTTCTGTACTTTTGTCATTCCAATATTACTTGTGGTGAATGTGCCTGCGGGTACTCTCGCTCGTCCGCTTTCAGGAGAAGCGTGGGGAATGGTCATGCTGACTTTTGCTGCGGCAGGCATTTCAGTTGGTTTGTCGAGAGTAGTTTTTCAAGCCGCGTTGGCTCGATATCGTAGTGCCTCAAGTTAAGTAAAGTTTCAGAGTATGTCACAGTCTTCTGCAAAGCCGATGGGGATATCAGTAATCGCCAGTTGGTTGAAACTTATACGTGTGCCGAATCTTGCCACCGCGATAGCAGACCCACTTGCAGGGTTTTTGATTGTTGGTGGATTTCATGAGTATGAAACGCTACCCCTCGGCGGTTGGTTGGCAATCGCATCATCGTTGTGTCTGTATGCTGGCGGAATGGTCCAGAACGATGTCGTGGATCTTCAGATTGATCAAGCGGAGCGTCCCCATAGGCCACTTCCAAGCAAGCGTGTTTCTTTTGAGCGTGCTCGATTTGTATCCATCGGACTTCTCTTGTTTGGCGTTGTCTTGGCATGTGTCGCTTCAGTGTCTGTGCGCGACGGGACTCCTGCCGTTATTGGGGTAATGCTCACCGCAGCAATCTGTGGCTATAACTACTATGCCAAAGGTACATGGCTGGGGCCTTTGCTCATGGGAGTTTGCCGATCGCTCAACTGGTCCCTTGGAATGGTTGTTGCTGGTACGCCCTCGTTACCGCTATGGATGATTCCCTGCGGGATGGGTGTGTATGTGATGGGCATCACGTTGTTCGCTCGTGATGAGGCAGATGCTGGAAAACGCTACCAGTTGCTTGTTGGTGCACTTGTTATGTCCGCTGGACTTGTTTTTGCCGGTTTAACGCCACTGGTCAGCATCGAAGTGAATTCCGTGAATGTTCCGAACTGGCTTATTGAAGGCAGGCTCATTGCATGGCTTGCACTGTGGGGCGTGCTGGTGGTTTCAATCCTCATCCGTTGCGGCCAAGCTATTATTAATCCGGTGCCGCAACGCATGCAGTCGGCAGTTGGTAATGCAATTATGTCTCTTATCACGCTTGATGCAGTACTGGTGCTCGCGTTCTGTGGGGAGCAATGGGCCGTAACAGTACTGGCCCTGTTAGTGTGGTTTGTCCTTGGTCGCCGTATTGCAGCAGTTACGTGAGCAGGATGTCCAATGAAAGCTGGGTACAGCACAAATAGCCTCGGTGACGTTGATCCGCTGGATGCGTTGCCTCTCCTTTGCGAGCAAGGGTATGCATCACTGGCGATTACGCCTGATCGAAACATACTCAATCCATACGAGAAAACGTTTGCGTCGGAGGTTCGTGTTTGGCAGCACGCCCTGGCAAAGGCTCAGATGAGATGTGTTGTCGAAACGGGAGCTCGTCATCTTCTTGATTCAAAAAGAAAGCACCATCCGACGCTTCTTTCGGATGCCCAGAATGATTGCAACCGAAGAATCGAATTTCTGCGACGGGCAATTGAGTTAGCAGGAGAACTTAACGCGGACTGCGTGTCTCTGTGGTCTGGTGCTGTTTGCTCTGATGCTGACGAAACGGTGCTGTGGCGGAAATTAACTGACGGTGTTGGAGAAGTTCTTGACCATGCCAGTCGTTGTGGTGTCGTGCTTGGCTTTGAACCAGAGCCAGGAATGTTTATCGACACGGTCACTCGTGCAGAGGAATTGATTGAGAGATTAGGTCGACCCAAGTCCCTTGGTTTTACAGTCGATGTTGGCCACCTTGAATGTCTGGGAGAGAGGCCACTGGCAGCTACTGTGCGTGATGTTGCTGATCGTATTGTGAATGTCCACATAGATGACATGACTGCCTGCTGTCACGAACATCTGCCCCTAGGGAAAGGCGACATCGATTACCGCCCTGTTTTTCAGGAGCTCTGCAGCGCTGGCTATCAAGGCGGCCTGCATGTTGAACTACCGCGTCAGAGCCATAGGTGGTATGAAACGGCCAAAGAATCATATGAGTTTATTCATCGTATGATTGGGCTTGTTTCATAACAGGCGTCTCGCTGGAGACCACTCTCAACGAATAAGTGTGAGCATCATGCGTGATGCAGGCACCTCGTAGCTGCGGTATCAACTTTTTTCTTTCGGAGTTCCGTGTGGCCTGCGGTTTCTTTTTAACACCATTCAGGTGGCGGTTCGATTTCATCTCCCGGGCGGCCACCGGCATCTGCTCTTCCGGAACCTTCCAGGCGACTTATTGCTTTGATTTCCATGTCCTCATTGCACTCGATTTGACAAGACAGCCGAAGTCCAGGTGTTGAAGAGAGGCCTCGTGCCTCAAGGACTTCTTTTTCAGCTTTGGTGAAGGCTTTTGGCTCACCTGATACGAATTCAACACGGCAGGTTGTGCATCGTCCGAAACCACCGCATGCATGCAATTGATCAACGCCGCATTCGTCTATCATGGCATTTAGAAGTCGTTTTCCTGCAGGTACTTCGAAGACACCAAATCCTTCAACAGTCAACTTTGGCATGAGTATGCTCCTTTTTTAAAAATGAAATAAAATGGTCTTTTATTATGAACGTGTGCACAGAGACGCTCTATGGAGAAGAAACAGGCCGTCGTGGTGGCCGTTTCTTTTTTCGAGGTGGGGGAGGGGGGTCAAGGTCTTTTGTTAAATCAATATCTGAAACCTGGGACGAGATGCCCTTCTTGGGTACATCGAGTCCACTCGTCCAGACCAATGCATTGAGTATAAGAGTACGGAAGTCGTTATTTGCCCAATTTTCATGAAAATGACCACCGGTACATCCAAAGCCACGGCCACCGTCGGGTCGCTCGTAAGCCCAGGCGAGAACTTCGCGACTTCCTTTTTGCGAGCGAACAGTCGGGTTATTGCTGTGAGGGCCATCGGGCCGCTCTCGTGTGCTGTCGGGTGGAATAGCCGTGAGGATTTTGATGACCTCGTCATTGGGTTGACGAAACCGCATGTGGTAGTACCACTCGTCATTTAACTCAAATGGTTTCACACCGAAGCAGATAGGATGATTTTTGGCTATTTCTGTTTTGACAAGTGTCCAATGGGGATTGACTGACCAGTCCGTCTCAAAGAATCCACCGATCCAATTGAGGAATTCTGGGCCACCCTTTTCTTTGGGCACCTCAACACCGTAGTGGAGACACGCAACACCAACACCACGTTTCGCTAGGGCATCAATCTGTGCAAGTCTATTGCTCTGAATGACAGGATGCCCTTTGCCACCATCAGAGAACAGGAGAATCGCATCGGCATTGTCAAAGGCGGTTGGATCTTCTGGCCAGCCATCTGTGTATACCGCTGTCACTAATTTCTCGCCGATGGATTCCCCGAGGCACTTTTGGAAGAGCAGGCAGCCTGCCCTGAACTCATGAGCTCCTTGAGCATGACTAGCACGCCCTGCTAATAAAATCAGTTTTTTACGGCCGTCCGTAAGTCGGAGGCGTTTTAGCCGTATGTCTTTGAATTCAACTTTCATAGGCTGTCCGGCATGAAGTTGAAAAGCAAGTATTCCACTAAAGGATTGCTTGCTCTCGTCATTGTCAGTTGTTTCTGACATTAACGTTCCGTTGATGAAATGTTGGAGATGATTGCCGCGGGCAATAATGCGATATTGGTTCCATTCACCGCTCTTGATCACAGATTGCAGGTCTTGGCTCGTGCCAATAAGACTGTCTTGTTTCTTGGCTCCAGCGGTATCGAGAGTGACTTTTTCACCTCGTTTCGTGACAATCCCTCTCCCACCTTGTTCGTAGAGAATTCCGCTAAAATTTTTTCCGGATTCCATGTCAGCTTGATAACCGGTGACACGAAATCCACCTAGATCCTGACTGCGGTATTGAATCCCGCTATTACCGCCAGTGATCCTGTAGGAGAGCGTAAGTTCGAAGTCGTCAACGGTTCCCTGTCGCCAGATTAAATATGTTGTCTTTTCTAATGGTGTTGTTGTTTCTCCGATAAGAACACCATTTTCCACTCGCCAGTGTTTTTGGTCGCCTTCCCATCCATCAAGTGATTTGCCATCAAAAATTGCAGGCAAGGCTTCTTCACCAGAGGTAGAGCTGAGAGCTACACCATCGAGAAGAGGTAGTGCAATGGCCAGAAGTAACAGCATTGCAAGTTTTTTTGGTCCATCTGAGTGAAAGGGCATCGTGTTCATCCTAAAAAGCCGTGACACCACACAGCAGAAAATTGTTGTGTCCACATGAGCAGAGTAACCAAACTGTCCCCTGCTTAGGAAGAGTATTGCACGATTGGTCCGGTGCAACAACAAGTAGCCAATGAGAGTGTGGGGGCAACTGCAGTAGGTGCCGTGGTTATGGAGTGGGCGTGACAAGATGGTCGGCGTCAAAGTAGTTTTCTTCAAGCCCGAACATCTCGAGGAATCTTGCAGTATTAAGAATTTTTACACCTAACTCATTTGCTCTATCAAGAACAGCTTGTCGCTGTCTTTTTTGTTCTCGGTATTCATCATCTTGTTCTTGCTGGTTCGGCATCCCAGCATCGATTACAAACGTCGTTGTATAGCTGACCTGATCGGTAACAGTG
>CAXEMW010000089.1:0-11999 GCA_963997395.1 uncultured Planctomycetaceae bacterium | reverse complement strand
TGGGATACGCTCTTGCTTCTTCTGATGAAAAGACTAGCCGGTATCACATCAAAGTCTGGCTTACAAAAGAATCAATCCCTATTGAATTAGTGGTTGGGCCGGCTCGATCGGCCTTTCTTCCCGGAAAATTATTAGGCGATGGGCCACCAGAAGGTGACGACATCACGGTGGTATATGAGGTTCGAGATGTATTTGAATCGCCTTCCAAAAGTAATTTTGGGATTAAACAAATCTGTCTTCCTGTTGAGTACCGCCATCACTTCGAACGATCAGTCCCGCCTTTGGATGCCAAACCATATGTATATCTAGAGAAGAAAGGGATCGATCAGGCAGAGCCAAAAAAAAGTATTGTCGATGATTTTGGCGTGCACTCTCTTTCGTGTCAGGTGTCTACAGAGGTAATGCAATCTATTTTAAAGTATGAATTTTACGAATGAATAATCAAAAGAAAAAGGTTGCCAACTCCTGCTGGCAACCTTTTCAATTTTGTGAGCAAACTTCCAGAACAAATTAGTTTTTCGGAAGAATTACTGTATCGATGACGTGGATAACTCCATTGCTGGAATTGACATCAGTCTTAATTACTTTTGCATTATCAACCGTCACAGCACCACCATTGACGGCGATTGCAACTTCTGATCCCTCGACTGTTTTTGCTTTACTGAGTTTGACAACATCCTTTGCCATGACCTTTCCAGGGACGACATGGTATGTCAAAACTTTTACAAGTTGATCTTTATTCTCTGGCTTTAAAAGTTTTTCAACGGTGCCAGCAGGTAATTTTTCAAATGCGGCATTGGTTGGAGCGAAGACAGTAAATGGCCCACTGCCTGAAAGCGTTTCGGCGAGACCCGCTGCCTTCACTGCTGCAACGAGGGTGCTAAAACTTTCATTGTTTGCTGCATTTTCAACAACTGTTTTGTCACAGGTGCCACAACCGGCTGTTGCAGTACGAGCACCGATTAGTGCACATGCAACTGCCAAAACGATACCGAGTGATCGGTAGGACATAGGAATTTTCCTTTTACGAGTAAGAGCTGTTTTTGGTAGCTCCGAAAATACGAAAGAGCTTTAGTATAGTCCTTGGTCTACTGGTGGGGAGTGGTCCCGTATACACGTGACCAGAGGAGCAACCATCGCGGAATTTTTACCCAAGAATACAAATTTTTTAGAACGTTTATTGTCATTTTGAGAAAACCAAAAAGTGTTGATAACAAAAATGGCAACCAAGACGTTCGTTAGGTAATCGCTCTACTTTGTGGTGTGATCGAACGATGCAAGAAGCCATATTATCCGAATAGTATCGATGGATTGAAAACACCGTTGCCAGAAGAAATGTCGGTGGCAAGTATTTTTGCATCTCCTGCGACGGTGGAATCATTCATGTCTCCTGAGTTGACAGGCATCGAATATCTTAGTGAGACTGAATGTGCCGCCTTAATTGAGCAGGTGTATTTGTCGTTATTGCAAAAGCACCTTCGCGAATAAAAAAAATCGCATCGTCTGGATCATCGACAGTCCAGACATGAAATTCGCTGACACCTTCGTTCCGTAGTTGGCTAAGAAAGCTTTTTGTTACTGCATCACGATGTGCTTGAAGACCAACCCCGTCCGCCCCGATTCGTTCGAGTGTGGACGCAATCTTTTCAGCAGATGGAAGCCACGTATCTGTTTGATTTTCAGAACGTTGAAAATATGTAAGCCAATGGATTCGGATGTTGGGAAAAGTCGCCCGGCATTTCTTCGCAGTGTCTTCATTAAATGTAATAAGTGTAATTTGGCTGGTTGGGAGCGGTGATTTTTGAAGGCACTCAGCGAGTGGTTCTACGATTTCAGGCCCCGTCTTTAATTCAATAAAGAGTTGTCCGTGTGGAGGAACAGTCAAAATGACCTGCTCCAGCGTTGGGCATGTTTCTCCAGCGTAATGCACATTTTTCCAGGCACCAAAATCAAGTGTCTGTAACGATTGGAGTGATGTCTTCGAGACAGCTTTATCGACGCCGGTAGTCCTTTGTGTATTCGAATCATGTATGCAGACGATTTTTCCATCACCTGTAAGCCGAAAGTCACCCTCAATAGCATCACAGCCAACTTCCCACGCTTTGTGAAACGCGGCTAGGGTGTTTTCGGGTGCAACAGAAGAAGCTCCTCTATGTCCGGTGATGAGGCTGTGTGGTGAAGTCACTTGTGCACATATAAGACGAGTTGAAGCGAGGAGTAAAACAATATAAGAACGAATAAGCGTTTGTACTACAAACTTCAGTATCATTTTGAAGAGCCCTTGATACAGCGGCCGTCGTATGGCAGCCTTACCTTACTTCATTCTAAAAGGAGTTCACCATGCCATCGCAAGAAGATGGTCAAGGCCCAATCTTTCTTTCCGCAACGGACTACGCACTTCCAAGGGTGATTCCTGAGGGGGTTGATAAATACACTGGTTATCGAGAAATGGCTCGAGGGGGGTCTGCAATTTTGCGAACCTGTTTTGATCAAATGACAGGTCGAACCGTCGTGATGAAGTCGTTACTCACGAAGTATCTTCTTGATAAGCAAGAAAATCAGCGACTCCTTCGAGAAGCACGGATAACAGCTCAACTCCAGCACCCAAACACGGTACCTGTCTATGACATTGGGCGGGATCACCGCCAGGGTCTTTATTTTACGATGAAACGTATTTCTGGGGAAAACCTGTTTACGATACTATCTCGCGTTGCTCAGAAAGATCCCGTCACAGTGGCAGAGTTTGATCTTCGCCGGCGAGTAGAAATTGTTATGACCGCTGGACTTGCTCTTCTCTATGCTCACGCCAGAGGAGTCATTCATCGAGATGTGAAGCCCGAAAATATCTGGGTGGGTAACTTTGGTGAGGTCATATTACTTGATTGGGGTGTAGCTAAAGTATGGGGTCAGCCGGATGATGGACCTGCTCGTCCACAAGTCATTCAGCAAGAGGAGGCAGACCAGTCCCTAACCATGGCAGGAGATCGACCGGGTACGCCACTCTATATGTCGCCTGAACAAGTGAATACCAATCGGGCAACAATCGATGAACGGAGTGATATTTTCAGCATGGGTGTCGTGCTATACGAGGCAATTGCTCTTCGGGAGCCATTTCGGGGTCGTGTGATTCAAGAAACATTTGAGAATATTATTCACAATGACCCGTGCCCACCATCAACGCTTGCCCCTGAAAAAAACATCCCAAAAGAACTCGATGACATTGTCATGAAAGCGCTTGAGAAAAAACCAGCAAACCGATTCCAAACAATGCAGGAGATGCTTGATGCAGTGCGACTTCTTGACTCAGCGTACACACTTCAGGTGCTTCGTAAGCTTGAAAATCAGGACCAGTAAAAGAAAGGGTCTCCCGAAATAAAATTCCGGGAGACCCTTTATCGTGTGAAACAAAATGTTTCTTGAGAATCAGACTGCAGCTCCGGCAGCACCTTTGACAGTCTTGATAATTGCAGCAGCGACCTTGTATGGGTCAGCATTCGAAGCAGGTCGGCGATCTTCAAGACGGCCTTTCCAGCCATCATCAATCGTGCCAACGGGAATACGAATGGATGCACCACGGTCAGAAACACCGTAACTAAACTGGTCAATGCTTTGCGTCTCGTGCTGACCGGTCAAGCGTTGGTCGTTGTCGGCACCATAAACGGAAATATGCCGTTCAACAACACCACCAAAACCTTCGCAAATAGTGGTGAAGACTTCTTTATCACCACATGTACGCATCAATTCATTTGAGAAGTTTGCATGCATACCAGACCCGTTCCAGTCAGTTTTGCCAAGTGGTTTCGGATGCCAATCAATTGCATAGCCATATTTTTCGCCAATGCGTTCAAGCAGGTACCGAGCAACCCATATTTCATCACCAGCCCGTTTCGCACCCTTGGCAAAAACCTGGAATTCCCATTGGCCAGCAGCTACTTCAGCGTTGATTCCTTCAACGTTGATTCCGGCTTCAAGGCAGGCGTCAAGATGTTCATCGACACAGTCTCGGCCGTGGGCATTCGATGCACCGACGGAACAGTAGTATGGCCCCTGCGGAGCAGGATAACCCCCGAGTGGAAACCCTGGTGGGTTATTGTTCGCTGTACACCACAGGAAGTACTCTTGTTCAAAACCAAACCAGAAGTCTTCGTCATCCTCCTCAATGGTCGCCCGGCCATTCGACTCGTGAGGTGAGCCATCAGCATTGAGCACCTCGGTCATGACGAGGTATCCATTCTTTCGGCCCGGATCTGGGAAAACGGCTACTGGTTTTAAAAGACAGTCAGAATCACCACCAGTTGCCTGTTCAGTGCTACTGCCATCAAAAGACCACATTGGGCACTCTTCAAGAGTGCCACCAAAATC
The DNA here is from genome assembly GCA_963997395.1 of uncultured Planctomycetaceae bacterium. GTDB lineage: Bacteria > Planctomycetota > Planctomycetia > Pirellulales > UBA1268 > UBA1268. The sequence goes on along the minus strand of CAXEMW010000089.1, from coordinate 7,637 downwards.
TGACTCAACTCGAGTCTTCGATCGAAGGCTTTGCGTTGGCTTATAACCATCAAGCCAGATGTATTCCAGTTTGGATTTCGTGCTCATAACTGAAGTTCGTCCTTAGTTTTGAGGGAGGATGAGAAAACATTGAAGCCTGTCGACTGCAGGACGACGCGACATCGATCTGCATCTCCGGCAGGGCCGAGAATAGCCGAGGAGTTCCGTTTGAATGCAGCCGCCTGTTCGGTGTCAAAAATAGTCACAGACCAAATCGTTATAAGCAGCAAATGACATGCCATCCGGAAACAACTATCCTTATCTTAAAAACTGGGGTTCCTTCTGCAACTCACCTGTGCTATACGCCCGAAAAGTTGGCATTCCTTGAGGACATTGCTAAAAAAGATGGCAAATCTCATCTCATTCTATGAAGAGTTGGATGGAATCAGTTGCTGAATCGGCTTCGCATGAACTGTTGGTAGTCGCCACTCGCAATCAACACGCCGGGCTCTGCTCGACCACAAAACAGGTAGATCCAAGCAGCAATCGACGTGCCATCAGATATTCGAGCAGTGGTAATTGAACGAGTAAAGAGGGGTGAACTGCCGTTGCACTCCTCATACGCATCCAGAAGATGTAATTGTTTATCGCTGCTGAGAAGAAGGAGGTCTCCGAACACAAGTCCCTTCTCATTTGTGACCCCAGGATACGCACCAAAGTCATATAACTTGCCCTGAACAGTAGCCGATCCAACTATTTTAAGTGCGGCAATAAGGACTTGTGCTTCACCACGTGCTAATTGTGGCCGAAGCGTCCCATAAACAAAAAGGTGTTGAGGCATCATCTTGTATCAAATGAAAAGAGCGATGAGACTACACTAGGTGGATGTATTCATATCGGGACTTTATTAAATCGAATGCTTCTGCAGAGCAACACAATGTCCTCTGACTCTCTGTGGTAGAAATAGAGTTGCTTGGAATGGCGTTTTCTGGAGTATGTCTTTGACTTGAATTCAGTCAAGTATGCTCCTCTCGTTCGAAGTGTAGTGTAAGGTTGGTGAAGACAATGCATGACTTGAAATGTGGCCGCTATCGACACTACAAGGGAAATCACTACGTCGTACTTGGTGTTGCTTCACATAGCGAAACCCTTGAAAAACTTGTTGTGTATCGAGCCGATTATGGAGATCGAGGGCTCTGGGTTCGACCCTTGGCAATGTTTTTGGAAACGGTTGAGATATCTGGTGAGCCCAAGGCACGTTTTGAGTTTTTGGATGAATAATCGAATTGGTAGATTTTTTGATCCCTTATAGACCAGAATAATACGACAGAAACTTCAACTCCTCCTCAGGCCTCAAATCTTGGTCAGGGAGCATCATTCGTTCCTTTTGTAACTCACTGTTTTAAGAAAATATTGTGTCGATAAAAAAAAAGTCTGATGCAGGATGGTGCTTTGATAATTCTTTTGCACACCTTCCAGAAGTTTTCTTCTCTCCTACAAAGCCTGAGCCGGTACGACATGCTGGGCAGATTCTTTTAAACGAAACGGTGGCCAAGGATCTTGGCCTCACTATCGAGATTCTTCGTTTAGACGGTCCGCAGGTCTTTGCAGGCAATGAAATACCATCTGGGGCAATGCCAATAGCTCAGGCATATGCCGGGCATCAGTTTGGGCACTTTACGAATCTCGGTGATGGCCGGGCCATTTTGCTTGGGGAGCATCTGACTCCTGACAAGCAACGAGTAGATGTTCAACTCAAGGGATCGGGCCGTACACCTTATTCGCGCAGTGGTGATGGTCGAGCAGCACTCGGTCCAATGATACGAGAATATATAATTAGTGAAGGCATGGAGTCGTTAGGTATACCGACGACACGAAGTTTGTCGGTTACAGCTACTGGTGAAAGCGTCTTGAGAAGTACTCCATTGCCAGGGGCAATTCTGACACGGATAGCAAAGAGCCATATTCGTGTTGGTACATTCCAGTATGCTGCGGCGTTGGGTGATAAAGAGAATCTTTCACAACTACTTGCTTATACAGTTGATCGGCATTATCCAGACTTGCGGAACGCAGATGATTTGCCCTATGCATTCTTTCAGGCTGTACTCGATCGACAGGCAGATCTGGTGTCGCGGTGGATGCTTGTCGGTTTTGTGCATGGCGTAATGAATACGGACAATGTTTCTATTGCTGGTGAAACAATCGATTATGGGCCTTGTGCATTTCTTGATGTCTATCATCCGGAGACGGTGTTTAGCTCAATTGATCATCAAGGTCGATATGCCTTCCAGAACCAGCCATCGATCACCCAGTGGAACTTGGCACGGTTAGCAGAGAGCCTTGTTCAGGTAGTGCCAGGAGATCCAGAGGATGCGGTTGGAAAGTTTGTTGAAATTCTGGAAACGTTCCCCTCGTGCTACGAGAAGTATTTTCAGATTGGTGCAAATGCAAAGCTTGGTCTTACAACTCTGGAGAAAGAAGACTCTGCAATCTATAGCGATTTACTCAAGATCATGGAAGAGTCCCAATTAGATTTCACGGAAACATTCGTCACATTAGCTGATGGACTCGAGCAATCTGAGGCAGATCCAGAGTTTTCCAAGGTTGCCGGATTGAGTGATTGGATCAAGCGATGGTCGCAACGGTTCGCTCGGGAGCCTGGTTCTGTAGTTGATGTTGCAAAACGGATGCAAACTGTAAACCCGGTCATTATCCCGAGAAATTTGAAAGTTGAAGAAGCCCTTGTCGCGGCAGAGTCAGGAGATCTTGAGCCAACGCATCGTCTGCTTGAGGTACTCAAATCACCTTTTTCAAAAACAAAAGAAAATGAGCCGTATCAAAAAGGGGCGTTACCCGGAAGCCAGCCGTACTGTACGTTTTGTGGGACGTAGTGGTTGTTAAACGTCACCTTGTCATTTTGAGAAAATTCCAATTAGGCTTTATTGAGTCACCCAAATTAAGTCTTCAGGCAGGCGTATGTTTCCAAAAAAGTTTTATGGGCTTGTGTTTTCTTTTGTGATGTCTGTTCTGATGTCTGGTCTCATGTCACTGGTGATAACGCTGCTTCATGTTGGCATCAGGCCCGGAGTTGTTATAGATTGGTTCAAGGCGTGGGGGATTTCATGGATTATTGCCTGGCCGACAATTATGATTGTGTCTCCACTTGTGAATAGAATTGTTTCGCTGTTGGTGAGGACATCAAAAGAGGATTGAATACCACACTGCACGATAGAGAAAAATACGTTTTATGTGGACTTCATGTCATCTCTGCGTCGGTGACGAACAATTTCTCCTTCAACCATATAAATAACATCCTCTGCAATATTCGTTGCCATATCGGCTATCCGCTCAAGGTGTTTCGATACAGAATTAATTTGAAGCAGGCTTTCCGCTTTTTCTGGATTTTTCTGAATTTGCTGTATGACTAATTTGCGAACTGCCTGTCGACCAGCATCAACTACATCGTCTTCTTCTCGTACCTGTCTTGCTAAGTCTGGATCGGCCTTCACCACAGCATCGAGGCTGTTTTTCACCATCTCTTCGGCCTGCTTGGCCATACTAGAAATTTCTTCAGGTAGCTTGAACGGGCCAGTGGTTGTGAGTTGAGAGACAGTTTTTGCAATGTTGCTCGCAAGATCCCCAATTCTTTCCAAGTCGTTGTTGATTTTCAGTGCCGCAACAACAAATCGTAGATCAGCCGCTACGGGTTGATATAACGCAAGGACTTTCAGGCACTCTTCTTCCAATTCGACCTCAAGACGATCGATCTCTGCGTCATTTGCAATAACTTTTTGGGCAAGGGCTATATCTTGTTTGAAAAGCGCAATATTAGAACGACTAATGGATTCTTCAACAATTGTTCCAAAGCGGAGAATTGAATCTTTGAGTTGGGCAATCTGGTGCTCAATGTGACGTGTCATGACGGAATAACCTTAGTCAGGTAGTGTTAAATGTTTCTGTAAATTATCCGAACCGACCAGTGACGTAGGATTCAGTCTCCTGTAAGACAGGATTGGTGAAGATGTCTGACGTTGGGCCATACTCAATCAGCCGTCCTAGATATATAAAGGCTGTGTAGTCACTGGCACGGCTGGCCTGCTGCATATTGTGCGTCACCATAAGGACGGAGTACCGCCCACGTAGTTCTTGAATAAGATCTTCAATTTTTCCTGTTGCTATGGGGTCAAGAGCGGAGCATGGTTCGTCAAGCAAAAGAACTTCTGGTTCAGCGGCTACTGCACGAGCGATACAAAGGCGTTGTTGTTGGCCTCCGGAAAGTTTCAGGGCACTATCATTCAAGCAGTCTTTAACCTCATCCCATAATGCCGCGCCACGAAGACTGATTTCGCAAACCTCTTCCAGTACACTGCGATTTTTTTCGCCGTCAATCCTCAGCGCATAAACTACATTTTCAAAAATACTCATTGGAAAAGGATTTGGTTTCTGAAAAACCATTCCCATTCTCTTACGAAGGTCGATGACATCCATACGTGAGTCATAAATAGAATCTCCATTCAGTTGCATATCACCGGTGACTTGCACATTCTGAAGAAGATCATTCATTCGATTGACACTTCTCAGAAGCGTTGATTTTCCACAGCCACTTGGTCCGACTAATGCCGTAACCTGATTTCTGGGAATGGGCATTGAAATGTTGTGAATGACCTGTTTCGTACCGTACCAGAGATTAAATGCATTGATTTTAAGGACTGGTGTGGCCTCAAAAACACTTTCATGTACCTCAGCAGGAACGTTATCTCCCCGAGCAACGGCTTGAAGCCGGTCAGAAGAAATTCCTGATCCTCCGTTGCTTGAAATGGCTGAAGATACGTTTTCTTTTTGTGCAGGCATCATCATGTTTTACCAGAGAATGATTGGAAGTAAGTATTGACCCCGAGCTTTTAAAAGTGTTGAGGAACATAGCGTCGCTTCAGGTGTGATCGTATGTAGATTGCAGTGATATTGAGCGCAGCAATCAAAGCCACAAGCAACAATGTAATTGTGAAGACCATGGGCTTTGCTGCCTGACTGTTTGGGCTTTGGAATCCAACATCGTATACGAGGTAGGCAAGGTGCATGAATTCTCGCTCGGGATGAATGTATGGGAATGATGTATCGATAGGAAGATCCAGTGCAACCTTTTTCACCCCGACAAGCATGAGCGGTGCAACCTCACCAGCTGCACGAGCCATTGCTAAAATCAATCCGGTCATTATTCCCGGTAATGCTCTTGGCAGGACGATACGGTAAATAGTTTGCCACTTACTGGCACCGCACGCGTAAGATCCTTCTCTCATTGAATTTGGCACAGCTACCAGGGCTTCTTCAGTCGCTATGATGACGACAGGTAGCGTCAGTAAAGCCAATGTCAGTGATGCCCATAAAAGACCACCTGTGCCATACGTTGGTTGATTGTCGGCAAGCAAACTTGCACTAAAAAATAATTCGTCAATCCATCCGCCGACGCCGTAACAGAAAAAACCGATGCCAAAAGCACCATAAACAATGCTTGGAACACCAGCCAAGTTATTGATTGCAATTCTGACCGTAGCCGTGAGGGGGCCGTCGGCGGCATATTCACGTAGGTAGAGTGCCGCAAGAACTCCAAATGGTGCAACGAGAAGTGCCATGAAGAGAGTCATACTGACTGTTCCACAAATGGCAGGAAAAACCCCACCGGCACTATTTGCTTCGCGTGGATCATCAGAAAGAAACTCCCACCAACGTGCTCCATAAACACGGAGCGTGCCGAAAAAACCAATGTTATTAGGCTGCCATGCTTGAACGATCTCTTCTATGGGAAGAATGACTGAATGACCTTCTGCAGTTTCAAATTCAAAGCTCCAGGCTTGACTAGCCTTTCGTAGTGCTGCCAGATTTTTGTCAAGATGACTTGAGAGTGTGGCAACTTCTTTAGAAATTTGTTTTTCTTTTTCTCGTGCAGCATCCACGAAAGAGTTCTCCTTGGTACCATGCTTGAGGCGAGCATTGAACATGGCAAGCCGAGCACTTCGGAGGCGTTGTTGTAATTTGCCTCGCTCGTGTTTGTCTAAATAATTTGCGTCACGAAATTGTTTGCGAATAGCTGGAGCAATTTCTTTGTACTTTAACCACGCTGTTTCTGGACCAATGCTTACTGCAACACCATTTTTTAAAACACGCACGGGAAAGCCATGAAAGCGGCCACCCTCGAGCCGTTCAACTACGGTTGCGAACCTGGGTTGTTGCGTAGTAGCGATATCGCTTTCATTGATCCACCTGTAGTGCGTCCCCGTCAATTCAAAGTTAGCAATATGTACAAGGCGACGGTCATCAAATGTTTCATCTTCCTGAGGGTGGTTTGCTCCCATCTCACGAGACGTTACTTCACCAAGACAAGTCTCACCATCGCGTAGCGTAATTTCGTAGAGTGGACGTGGCCAAAAATGAAGAGAACCGCGTACTGTTATGAACAACAGAAGGCCCACAATCATCGTAACTGCGACTGCAAGAGATCCTGACATCAACCATACCCATGGTTCACCATGTGCCATGAGCCCGGAAAATGGGGAACGGATGTTGTGCCTTCGAAACCGACTAGAGTTCATGTGCCCTCCTTCGGAATCTTTGTCGTACGACCTCGGCTACTGTATTAATAAAAAATGTCAGAACAAACAAAAGTACTGCTGCTAAAAACAGGATGCGATAATGGGTCGACCCCTGTGTTGCCTCCGGCAGTTCTGTTGCAATTGCTGCAGATACTGTCTGAAACCCACTGAAAATATTCCAATCCATAATGGGTGTATTTCCTGCGGCCATTAAGACAATCATTGTCTCCCCAATGGCTCTTCCTGCACCAATCATGACAGCTGAAAAGAGTCCGCTTGCCGCGGTGGGTAAAATGATACGAACTGTTGTTTGCCACGGGGTTGCACCAGTGCCTAGTGAACCACTCCGAAGGTGATCAGGAACGCTAGATAAAGCATCATCAGCAATTGTGAAAATAAGCGGTATGATCGCGAAACTCATGCCAATGGCAACAATCGTGGTATTACGTTGTACATATGTGCCAAAGATGCCACTTCGAGTCTCCCATCGTAAAGCATCAAGAAACATTGCAGCAGCCGTTGAGATCATTCCAGCAAGAAAAAAGCCGACGATAAAAATAGAGAAGGCTGTGAGAACAGTCTTCCAATGTCCCCATTTCCTGCTTCGCTGCCGAATCCATGGATTAACAAATCGACTGATTACAAGAGTGGCGACAATCGCCGAGAGAGGAAATAAAGCAAGGACCCAACCTCCCCAACCGCTTGCACCTCGGCCATTCAGCCAAGCAAAAAGGTCACCATCAAAAAGAAGTGATTCTACATGTATTGTAGAAGCAATTTATGACACTAATTTTTTAAGTAATAATGGAGTTAGTGAAAGTCAATGGATAGGCTATGGATCGGGAATTAATATGTACTATGATATAAATGCATATAATTCTATTTCATCTGATATTAATTTTAGAGGAAGAAACACTCCATCACAGAATACAACAACTGTTAATTATATAGGTAAAGACTCATTAGGAAATAATCTTTCATATAATTATAACTCATACTTAGAATCAATAAACGTAAGAAATAATATAAGCTGGAATACCGACTATACTAGAACATTTGAAGATAATGAAG
>CAXEMW010000088.1:0-12032 GCA_963997395.1 uncultured Planctomycetaceae bacterium | reverse complement strand
CGATTTGGACTTGAATGTGTCGTTTACATGGGATCAGAGGATGTTCGTCGCCAGTCTCCGAATGTTCGAACGATGAAATTAATGGGTGCGGAGGTCCGTCCTGTAGAAAGTGGTTCTCGTACGTTGCGAGATGCGATTAATGAAGCAATGCGAGACTGGATGGCATCCGTTGAGACGACGCATTACATCATTGGTTCGGTGGTGGGTCCCCACCCATTTCCACGTATTGTTCGAGATTTTCAATCAGTGATCGGGCGCGAGACAATAGATTGCTGTAAAAGCCTCTTCGGTAGGCTTCCCGATACTGTTGTGGCGTGCGTCGGAGGCGGAAGTAACGCAGCCGGCATGTTCTATCCCTTTGTAGACTATCCTGAAGTTCGTCTCGTTGGCGTTGAGGCAGGAGGCCGTTCGAGTGATGATGGTGAGCATGCTGCCCCCCTGACCTACGGAACACCAGGCATTCTTCACGGCAGTCTGAGTTATGTCTTGCAGGACGCAGATGGTCAGACGGCTGATGTCCATTCAGTGTCTGCAGGCCTCGACTATCCAGGAGTTGGTCCTGAACACAGTTTTTGGAGAGATTCTGGGCGTGTTGACTATACAAGTGTAACCGATGCCGCAGCGCTTGATGCCTTCGATATGGTGGCTCAGCAGGAGGGCGTTCTCCCAGCGCTTGAAACCTCACACGCCTTAGCATGGGCCGTTGATGCTGCCTCCAAAATGCGTCCGGAGGAAGTCCTAGTCGTGTGCATGTCAGGCCGTGGCGATAAGGATGCTGCTGAAATAGCAAGGCTGCGTGGGCACGAGTGATCAGGTAGATGATTAGGCTTGATGCCTTTCCTGTAAGTGATTTTCCATAATAAGAGATAGATAGTAAATGGCTGCCAAAGACGCTACGAGAAAAACAGGAATTGAACTGCTGGGCGATGCGTTTGCTCTGTGCAAGGCTGAGTCGCGTCGTGCTGTTGCCCCTTTTGTTACAGCCGGTGACCCAGATAGCAAATCGACGTCAGCTATTTTGGAGTCGATCTGTGCAGCAGGAGCAACGTGCTGTGAACTGGGTGTTCCTTATAGTGACCCAATTGCTGATGGGCCGGTGATTCAGGCCTCGTACACCCGCGCACTAAACGCCGGTATGACACTCGCAAAAATGTTTGAAGTCGTGGCTGCATTTTCGAAGTCACATTCTATGCCCTTGCTGGCTATGGCGAGTTATTCACTGATATTTCGCAATGGAATCGAGACATTTGTAAAGCGTGGTCAGGAAAGTGGTCTGGCAGGATTCGTTGTTCCTGACTTGCCACTAGAAGAGTCTGACGATCTGGACACACAGTGCCGGCTAGCTGGCCTTGCTCTTGTCCGACTGGTGACTCCGACAACGCCGCCAGAGCGTGCTCGAGAAATAGCCAGACGGTCTACCGGATTTCTTTATTGTGTGTCAGTTGCAGGAGTGACAGGAGAGCGAACGGCATTACCAGAAAATCTTATTGAACGTATCCAATGGTTACGTGAAGAGTCTGAGGTGCCGATAGTAGTAGGTTTTGGAATATCAACTGCTGAACAGGCAAAAGAGGTTGCTGCAGTTGCTGACGGTGTCATTGTCGGCTCTGCGGTAGTCCGCTGTGTCGAAAAGGCTCAAGGTGGGAAGTCTACAGCTGATGCGGCCGGTGATTTTGTTCGGGAACTTGTCGAAGCATGTCGTCTCAATTGATATCGCATATCTGGTCATATCAGTTCCGCGTAAGCGAATACAAAACCTGAGCGGGCCATGGTGGGTCATACGTACAGGATTCAAGAGGACAGCCTGCTTTTATAAGTGCCGCTACTGCTTCCTCAATTGGACCACGGTTCGTGGGTAAACAGCAGGTTAAGAAATCGTCATCGACGACTGTGCAGGAAAGAGTGAAGTGGCGGATAATTTTGGCTGCTTGTGCTGCAGAGCATGGGCATTTGAGGCGGACGCTCCATTTGTCCACCTCAGTAAATTGTTTTGGTTGAAAATGGCCAGCAGTGACTTTCTGTCCGTCGTTTAAAACAAGTAGGTCAGTGAAGTTGTCGGGAACATTTGCATTGTTGAAAACAGCAAGAATGATACGGCCTGTGAGTTGTGCATTGGTAGTCAGTTGGTCAATGATCTGACAGCCAACGGGATCGAGGCCAGCGTACGGGTTGTCGAGTAGTAAAATGTCGGGTTCACAAAGCAACGCACGAGCAATCAGCAATCGCTTGCTTTGACCAGAAGAAAGAGTGTCGATCCGGTGTCCGCGCAAGTTGCCCAGAGAAACCTCTTCCAAAGCAAGATTAACGGCGTCATCCATTTGCTTGCCACGAAGCCCAGAATCCATTGCAAATAACTCAAGGCATTCATCTGCTCGTATCATCGGCCATGTTGTGTTGCCGTCTGGCACGAAGCCAATGAGTTGTTGAGTGAGCGGCGAGTCCGTCGTTGACGAGGACTCTGCAAAAGATACTTTGCCAGACTGAACGGGGAGGAGTCCGGCGATAGTTTCAAGGAGCGTAGTTTTACCTGATCCGCTGGGTCCGATGACAGCAACAGATTGCCCGGGGTAAATTGTGTGAGTGACTTGATCTAATGCAATGACGCCCTGTCGCTGGACAGTAACTTGTTCAAGCGAAATCATTGTTTCCCTGTATTCGGAACGCCATTGTCTTTGAGCCGTTGAATTGTCATCTCGATTGCTACGATGAGCCCTTTGGCTTTGTTAAGAGTCTCTTCAAATTCCTTCTCAGGTTGACTGTCTGCAACAATTCCGGCTCCCGACTGAACATGGGCATTGCCTTGAGTGATGACGATCGTACGGAGAGCGATACAGGTGTCCATCGAGCCACAAAAATCAATATAGCCAACAGCTCCAGCATAGGGGCCTCGCTTGTTCGGCTCGAGTTCATCAATGATTTCCATTGCACGAATCTTCGGCGCTCCAGATACGGTGCCAGCGGGCAAGCACGCCCGAAGTGCGTCGAAAGCAGTAGCCTCAGGTCGGAGTTTGCCATTGACGTTGCTCGTTATGTGCATGACGTGGCTATACCGTTCGATGGTCATGATGTCACTGAGTTCGACAGAGCCAAGTTCTGAGACTCGTCCGATATCATTTCGACCGAGATCAATGAGCATGATATGCTCAGCACGTTCTTTTGGGTCTGCTAGGAGCCCATCAGCAAGTTCAACATCTTCTTCAGGGGTTGCTCCGCGCGGCCGAGTGCCTGCGAGAGGCCTTACTGTGACTTTTCTGTCCATAACGCGAACCATAATCTCGGGTGAACTCCCAACGAGTGTTGCCGATGGTGTGCGGAGGCAGAACATGAACGGACTCGGGTTGACAACACGAAGTGTTCGATAGAGTTCAAGCGGTGAGTCATCAAATGGTATTGAGAGCCGACGGCTTAGCACTACCTGAAAGATGTCGCCAGCATGAATGTAGTCGACCGCTTTCTCAACAGCTTCTAAATAGTCGTCCCGACTTCGATTTGCAGTGATGGTCTCTTGGGTCAACTGGCTGGGGCTCTTGACCGGACTTATGTCATGAAGGGGTGGCCAACCACCATCATGCTTGAGCTTTTCGATGGTCTGATTCACGCACATCTTTGCAGATTCATAAGCGGATTTGATGGCCTCGGGTGATTTCGCAGTGGGTTTTGCTAAGGCGACGACGTCGATAGATTTTGAAACATGATCAAAGACAACGAGTTGATCGTAAAGTGCAAAATAAATGTCAGGTAAGCCAAGGTCATCCGGAGGTGTATGTGGAAGATGCTCTGCATAACGAATTGCATCGTACGCCGCATAACCAATTGCTCCGCTCGTAAAGGGTGGCAGTTCATCGAGACGGGCTGGTCTGAACTGTTCCATTTGCCTCTCGAGTTCGGCTAATGGATCGTCGACCTGCAGTTTCTCATCGGGAAGCCCTTTGCGTCGAATTGTTATGTTTGGACCGTGGGCCTCAAATTGCAGGAACGGTTCGGACCCGAGGAAACTGTATCGCCCCACTTTTTCCCCCCCAATAACGCTTTCAAAGAGGCATCCATCTGATCCAGTATCGATTCGAGCAAAAGCCGATAGGGGAGTTAGGGTGTCGGCAAAAATGCGTCGACAGACCGGAATAAGAGTTTCGCGTTGTGCTAACTCCGAGAAATGCTTGAAGTTCGGGAAATGGTTCATGGGGGCAGCGGCTAATTTATTTCCACAAATTTTCAGTACGGTCTTTGGTCCTATTTGGGACTATGGCTTAGCTGGAGTCAATGGGGAGCAAGATTGCTTCATATGGTCCTAATTGCTCTCTTCGAGAACCACCTTTGATGTGAGCGAGTTTTATATGCTGAAATAGCTGTTTTAGGGTGGAGTTTCTATGATTGCAGTCCGTCCCTTTCTGCCAAGGGGCTGCTCATTTAGTTTTCGAGATCGTCTCGCTCGAGGATTGGATGTTGGAGTGATTCGGCTCCACGGTGTTATTTCAACGAATTTTAGGTTGGAATAGTGATACTTTTCGCAGTTTGTACAAGTTGTTAGCTTTCGTAAGAAAGCATTATTTTAAGAGTGTTAGTGTGCTTTACACTGAGTACAGGTACCATTGTTTTAAGGAATGGCAAAAGTTTTTCGGTATCGTGTGAGGATAACTTTCAGATATCGTTGCTGGTAATAAGGAAGATTTCTGAGGGGCGATATTATGCAGTGTCAGCAGTGCGACAAACAGGCGATGTTTCACATTACAGAACTTGAGGCCGGCGAAGTTCGAGAGCTACACCTATGTGAAGATCATGCGCGGGTATATCTCAATCAGGCTGAGGCTGATTCACAACAGGAAGATTCTGATACTGAGGGCGGGCCTCTTGGTGTTGGGCAAACAGCAAAAGAACTTTCTGAAATCGACCAACTAGTGTGTGATATGTGTGGCATTACATTTTTTGAGTTCCGTAATCAGGGAAGACTAGGATGTCCTCACGATTACGTGCAGTTTGAAAATGAGCTCGAACCCCTGATTGCAAACATCCACGGAGAAGTAGAGCACCGGGGGCGTCGACCAAATCGTCAAAAAATGGTAGGAGGAGAAGTTCTGCCAGAATCGACGGAGGAACTCACGCGTGTGATAGGAATGCGAAAAGACATTCGTAATGCGGTGGAGGGTGAAGACTATGAGAGGGCTGGAAAGCTTCGGGATAATATTCAGAAGATTCTTCACAAGTGGCATGCTGAAGAATCGGAAAACTGATTTTTCCATTTTTCACAGATAGCGTCGTGTGCTAAGCACGCATTCCAGCTACGTTTAGATTTTGAAAAAAGAATACTGTTAGAGTAAGCACATGAAATTTGAAGATCTGAATACATCTGTAGGTCAATGGCTCAAGGGCACTGGCCCAGAGTCAGACATCGTTATGAGCAGTCGGGTTCGACTTGCGCGGAATCTTGCGCACTACCCCTTTGTCAGTCGGGCCTCAGAGACAGAGCGGAGTGAAATTGAGGATTTTCTTCACTCGCATCTTACGAAAACATCTGTCGGTTCACGTCTGGAATATACAAATTTGGGTGGTCTCGAAGATCTTGATCGTCAATTTCTTGTCGAGCGGCAGTTGATAAGTAGGGAGCATGCAGATGCCACAGGCGCTCGTGGGGTGGCAATCGATCCTGCGGAACAGATCAGTCTTATGATCAATGAGGAAGATCATCTTCGCATTCAGTGCATACATAGTGGGCTGGATCTCGAAGCAGTCTGGGAACAGATACGTGGTGTTGACGAAGAAATTGAAGCCGTTGTCCCTTACGCTTTTCATCAGCGGTGGGGGTATCTCACGGCATGCCCAACAAATGTAGGTACAGGGATACGAGTGAGCGTAATGCTGCATCTACCTGCGCTCGTAATTACTCGGCAGATTGACAAGGTTTTTCGAAGTCTGCACAAAATTTCATTGGCTGTTCGAGGTCTGTACGGAGAGGGCTCACAGGCCTTCGGAGACTTTTATCAAATCTCAAACCAGATAACGCTTGGCCGTACAGAGGGTGAGCTGATTGCCCAAGTCGCAGATGTTGTGCCGGTGCTAATTGATTATGAACGTCGCGCTCGGGAATTCCTCTTGCAGGAAACAGAGCAGAATGTTCACGACCAGGTTAGCCGTGCCTTTGGGATTTTAAGAACAGCTCAGACGATTAGCGCCGAAGAAACAATGCAACTCCTTTCGAGGGTGCGCATGGGAGTGCTGCTAGGACTGGTGGATGATCTTCATGTGTCTGATGTCAATAAGTTACTTGTTCGCACCCAGCCAGCCCACCTTCAAAAGATGAGAGGTGTTGATCTCGATACAAAAGATCGTAATATCGAGCGCGCACGATTTCTTCGTTCGTATTTTGAATCGGGTTCACTAGACGACAATTAGATATTCGTGAAGCACAACGAGAGCTTGTATCGTTACTTGCATATCTGCTGCAATTCAGGAAACGGATGCATGCTAGGCGTCAGCAAGTTTTTCCCGAAGTGCGTTGACCACTGCAGGAGGCACAAATTTGCCCAACGCAATGTCGTTTGCGAGGGGAGTAATTTGCTTCAATAGCGACGAAGAGATATGTGAATATTGGGCGTCGGCCATCAGGAAGACAGTCTCGATTTCAGGGTCGAGCATTCGGTTTGCCAAAGTCATCGTGAATTCTGCCTCAATGTCGGTCAGTGATCGAACACCGCGAAGGACAACCTGTGCTTTCTGTTCACGAACGAATGTCACGGATAGCCCGTTGAAGCGTCGGACAGTTACATTGTCCAGGTAAGCGACTGCTGCTTCTACGAGTTTGACCCGCTCTTCCTGATCAAAAAGGGGTTGTTTGTCGGGGTTTATACCTACGCCGACGACAATATGGTCAAATATACGGCTTGCACGCTCGATCACATCTAGGTGACCAAGTGTGATCGGATCAAAAGACCCTGTGTAAACGGCGACTTGACCATCATGAGGTGGCACGAAAAATTACTCCAAACAATGATTCGTGATGGACGATAAAGATTTTGTTGGCTCCCTGTGAGTGAACAAGTATGGTATCCCAAAGGGAGATCTCAAGTGGAGAGATCTCCGACACTTATTTTTTCATAACTTTATGGAGGGTCTCACGGCGTGTCGAAGTCCGTTCCGTTTGTCGGCATGGTGGTTTCTGGGATCGTAGGCATCCTTTTTTTGGCTGATTTAGCGGTCGCAATCCCATTTAGTCGGGTGAGTGTGCTTGCCGATGTTGGATTTATCTTAAGTAGTGGAATTCTGGCCTATTTGAGTTGGTCGACTTTGATGAGCAGGAAAGAAGAATAACTAGGCAGAGTATCTGCGAGCCGTTGGTTTAGGCAGCTTTGAGTATAGAGGTAGGAGCTTCTCTAGAATTTTTACTCGAAATTAGTTCAGGAAGTTGGTCTAAGCTTATTACCGTTACCGACTTCTTGGAAACGAGCTTGTGTATCCGTCTTGTTGCCCTGCTGAATTTTTTATGGTCGTAGGTGCCTTCTAGGGATGCAGCATCCCAAATTCGAAGAGTTCCTGGTCGTTCTCGCCTGCGTGCCGTGGATGAAAAAAAATTGTGGATTCGTTTTTTCTGTTTCGGGGTGTTCCGTGATACCTCCCACAGTCCCCATTGAACGTTACGGCAAGGCCACCCTATAGGGGTTGGTCGTCGGGGAGATGATGTTGTGCTGTATGACTGTGTAAGGATGACTGAGATGCCCTCTTCGACAAGTAGGTCGTGGTAATGGACTTGTCCGGCCTTTGGTGCGACTATCGTTTTGAGGTTCGGGAAGCTGCGTCGTGCTGAATGGAGTTGCATGCGAAACCGATGTTTCGAAGCGATATCTTTGAGATGCATCTCTAAACAAACAGTCTTGATAGCATGGGGCATGTTTTCGAGTGTGTTCAATGTGCCGTACCAGGATATTGGGAACTCTCTGGTCTTCTGAGCATCGAAGACGGTCTCTATTTGTCTGTTATCGATAGGTACTGGTGCACAAACGATGTGTGTATCCGACAGACTCTGGTATTGCACACTAAACCTCCGTGGCGACTACGCTCGGCTTAAGCCATAATTTTCTAACAGGGCTCAGGAATAAGCTTTATTTTTCATGTGCACAAGCACATCCTACCTAGACGGTATCGACGCAGATGCAAAATCGCTTCAGCGATTCCCGCCTTTTCTGCTTATTCAGTCGGCACTGTTTTCCCTGCCGGAATTTCTTTACATGCCGAGGCTTCAATGTGGTTCTGTTGCCAAGACTCTATTGAATCCAAAAGTGACTTCATGGTGGCCTCGGTTGCTTCAACTGTCGCTGGATAGCCGAGTTCAGTGAGTTTCGAGGATGTGATTGGTGAGATGCTCGCGATTTTCCATGTGAGGAGATGATCGCCAAAGACATTCACTGCTGTTTCTGCAATAAATGAACTTGTTAGGAGAATCCAGCTTACAGGGAATTGTTCTATCATTCGAAATACTGTTTGTCGGTCTGATGAAGTAGGTTGACTCGCGTAAGCGGCTACCCGCCTGACTTCATGGCCAGCGGCTTCGAGTTCTCTGTGTAAAACGTCGCGACCTCGTTCGGCTTGAATAAGAAGGAATCGCTGCCTCCTCCCCACTTGGTTAAGAGCGTGTACGAATCCTTCAGAAAGAAACCTGTCGGGGACCAAGTCGCAAACGAAGCCTTGCTCTTCAAGTGCTTTTTTTGTTGCAGGTCCGATGGCAGCAAGTTGCACACTTCCCAATGCACGTGGATCAAGTTCCCGTAGTCGCATCTGTCTACAGAAGTGGTCAACGCCATTGACGCTCGTAAAGATGATCCAGTCGAAAGACCATGCGTCATCGACAGCAGTTTGTAATTCTATTGGGTCACTGGCTGGTACAATATCAACTAAGGGTAGGTGCATTGCCTCACCTCCTCGCTGTGCAATGTCAGCAATAACCGGACCGGCCTGGCCTGCTGGACGAGTGACTAGAAGTCGGCATCCTTGTAACGGCGATGCTTGTTTTTTTCGTTTCGGGCTGCTTATCGGTGTTTCACCAATTAAGGCAACAGCTGGTGAAGGGATTTTCGATATATCAATGTCCAAAGCACAGGAGCCAAGAGTTGTCTGGATGATTCGCTGGTCAGGCCAACTGCAGCGGCTTACAAGCGTTACCGGTGTATCTGGTGATCTTCCTGCTTTGAGGATTGCGTTTGACCAGTGTTGAGCCTGCTCAACACCCATGTAGATCACGATTGTTCCTTCTTGGATTGAAAGATTTTCGTAATCAAGTGTTTCTTTTTTGTCCTTGGCTTCGTGGCCCGTAACAATAGTGAGACTAGATGAGATGCTGCGCGACGTAAGCGGAGTAACTGCTGCTGCTGCTGCTGCGGTTGCCGATGTAATACCAGGAATAATCTCAAACGAAATAGAATGTTCGATAAGCGGCTCTATTTCTTCACGGAGTCTTGCGAAGATAGTAGGGTCACCTCCTTTCAAGCGGACGACGGTGTGACCTTTAGCGGCGCATCCTGCCAGGTAGGTTCCGAGCGTAACGCCAGTATCATTTCCCGAGGAGCGTTCCAGAATTTCAGACAGTAATATTTTCTGTGCACTGGGTTGAATAATGTTAAGAACTGCGGGTGATACAAGTTGGTCATGGACAACAACATCGGCTTGCTCGAGCGCACGAATTGCTCGAACAGTTAAAAGGTCTGGCTGTCCTGGCCCTGCACCAACAAAGAGAACATGCCCATGCCGCTGCGCATAGTCGACCGCGCTCACAAGAGGCGAATTGTTATTGTTGTCGGATGGATCAACAGGACTTTTCATCTGATACCTAAATTTTCGTCTCTCCAGCATAACGCAGTAATTCGATTGAGTGTATGAATTAAGACAAATATGTGCTGAGAGGAATTATTGCCAGGTGCCTTTTGACATGGTCATTGAGAGAGGAACTATTGCTGTCTTGTCCAAAAAGTGAGATTCTTTTTTTCGAGGGTAACGAGTAAGTTTTGTTAGGATTTTGGGGGGTAGACGACTCGATCATATCTTTTGCTCAATTGTAGGAAGCATGTCAGAAAAACAGGAAGAAAAGAGAGCAGTTCGAACTCAAGGTAATACTGGGAGTATATCGCCACCATCACCTGCAGAGCGTAGTCGACTCACAAAATGCTTTACAACGGGATCAGACAACCTGAGAAAGGGGAATTATGACTACGCGGTTGAATTGTTTGGGAGTTGCGTAGCAGGCGATCCGGCAAGTGCAATCTATCTGCAAGGTTTTTTAGAAGCCCTGTCTAAGAAGTTTGGTGGGAAAAAGAAGAGTGGTTTTGCTTCTCTGCTTTCTGCTGGAAGTCGAGGGAGTCTTAAGCGTTTGGTCGCGGGCGGAAAGACGCGAGAAGCAATAAAGGCAGGCCTCGATGTGCTTAAGAAAGATCCTTTTGACATAGCATGTATTCTGAGCATGGCTGATGCGTGTGGTGATGCTCATTGTCTCGATACGCAGGGATTGTTTCTGCGAAGGGCGCTCGATGTTGCACCCAAAGACATTGCAGTGAACAAGCACTGTGCAAGCTATAAGGAACGATTAGGTGAGTATGATCAAGCAATATCCTGCTGGCAGCGACTTGCTGGTACAAAAAGTGTCCAAGAAGAGGCTGAACGGGAGATCGCACGTTTAAGTGTTGAGAAGACTCGACAAAAGCTTGAAAGTCGTGGAGCTAGCCCAAAAGAGTCCAGCGATGTGTCACCTGTGGAGCAACTCCGTCAGAAATTGACCGCATCACCAACTGATTTTGAAACGGCGTTTGAACTCGCAGATTTGCTGGAACGAGAAGCTGCAGTTGAAGATGCAGAAAAAGTGCTTGTTGATGTATTGGCGGCATCTGGCAACGACCTGAAGGTACGAGAACATCTTGAAGACAGGCAGATTCGTTGGGCAAAACGTAGGCTTATGCTTGCTGAAAAGCAGTTGCAAGCTACGGACAGCGAAGATAACAAAGAAACAGTCGCTCGATTAAGAACAGCTCTGCTTAAGCAGGAAATTGATGTTTTTGCTGCGCGAGTAGAGAGGTATCCAGATAACGTTAGCTGGAAGTATGAGCTTGCTATGCGACTGAAGACTACTGGTAGCCCTGCAGAGGCAATAAAATTTTTCCAGCAGGTCCAGCTCGACGCGCGTCGTCGTGGGGCTGTAGCCCTTGAGCTAGGGGAATGTTTTCAGAAAATTAAGCAGTACCCATTGGCAATGCGAAACTACCAGACGGCGGTCGAGAGTCTGGGAGATCGAGAAGTAGAATTGCGGAAAAGAGCCCTGTACAGAGCAGGTGTTTTGGCTGCTGCTCTGAAAGATAAAGATGGGGCTTTGAAGTTTCTGTCGAACCTTGCTGAAATTGATTTTGGGTATCGTGACGTGGCGGAACGGTTAGAAAAACTGAATGCCAGAGACGCCTAAGGCAGTCATGTTTTTCTGTCCACGTATTCTGGAAATGCTACGATTGTGCATGTTTTGTTGGGGTACTGGCGGAATCGTGTTCTGTCGGGTATTTTGAAGATTCGGCTTTACAGTGCCTTTCTCACGGTTTTATTCACGTTCAGGAATGACAGAATGCCTCATTCGGCAAGTGCAAAAAAACGATTACGTCAGAATGTTCGAAGCCGTGACCGCAACAAGGCTATGAAATCGGAAATGAAAACATCGATTCGAAAAGTGCTTGAGGCTCTTTCGGCAAAAGACGTTACGGCTGCAAAGGATCTTTTTAAGTCAGTAGCCAAAAAAGCCGACCAGGCAGCAACAGCGAAAACAATTCATAGAAACAAGGCGGCTCGAATCAAATCGAGACTTTCAGCCCGAATCGTCAAAACCGCTCAGTCGGCGGCTAGCTAAGATTCTATTCCGAAGACCAGGTCAGCGTATTCTTTTAGGTCATTGCGTCCCATTGAATTTCTCGGCTATCAAAGATAGGCCCTTCGACACAGGTTCTTCGGTAATCCCAGTCCCCCTTTTTATCAAGGACTGGGGCAACGCAGCTGAAACAGATTCCAATACCACATGCCAT
>CAXEMW010000087.1:0-12072 GCA_963997395.1 uncultured Planctomycetaceae bacterium | reverse complement strand
AAGCACCAAGCCCCCCTAAGGATACAGACGACGAGACGGATAACAACGAAGACACGTCAACCGAAACCGAAGGTAGTGTATTGATTATTGAGGACGATGGCGAAACACTATGGGCATCTCCAACCGACGGTGATCCAGTCGATTTAGCCTGGACGCCTCCCGGAGCTCAATTGTTTGTCACTATCAACATCGCCGACCTCCTCACCACGGAAAACGGACTGGCCGTCTTGCAGGCATTTGGCCCTCAAGTCTCATCAACAATTTCGACCTTTGAAACGGCAACCGGTGTGGCACTCGACAAAGTCGATCGGATTATTCTTAGCTGGCTTGAGGATGAACAGGGGCAGAGTACTACACCTAACATGGTCGTCCACCTGTCTGAAGCCCTCGATCGCGGAACACGCAGTGGCTTACTTGGTGACCCGGATTCCGAAGAAACCGAAAATGGCTTTATCTTCCAAGTGGGACAGTATAGCGTCTTGATTCCGGAACAGGACGGAATACTCGTATTTGGGTCAGCATCCACCCTGAAGGCAACGCTCGAATGGGGAGGTAAGCCACCACTCCTTCGTCGCACGATGACACAACTGCTTAAAAATTCCGATAACCAACGTCACATCAATGTTTTACTTGCCCCCAGCTTCCTGTTCACTTCCCTTTTCCGCGACGGCAATACGTTTTACTTTGGCGACCCTAAGAAAGTCCGTGAACCGTTACAGTGGTTGCTCGGGGAAGGACTCGAGGCAATGCTAATCAGTTTTCACTTTGATCAGGTTTTTTATGTTGAAGCAAGAATGTCAGCCGGACTAACGGACGACAAACGTGGACTCATCACTCAAATGCGTCTCATACGGTTGCTCCGCACTCAGTTGCAGCTGCGGCAGCGACGGGGCTCATCGATAATGTCGTGGCGCGCGACATTGGACCATTTGGTGGGACACCTCCACGCCACGACAAGTCAAAGTGGGACCACTTGACAAGAGCTCAAGCAGCCACCGCCGCCATGAAGCCATCATCGTCATCGGCTATCGACGAAGCGCTCAAGGCAAAGAACCCTGCAATACGTGTTGTTGCTGTCGAACCTCTCAATAGCCCCGTCATCTCACAGGAATTGGCCGGCGAGGTGATTAAGCCAGGGAAACATATGATCCAAGGCATTGGTGCTGGGTTCATACCAGACATTCTCAACCTCGACATTATTGACGAGGTCGTTAAAGTCGACGACGAAGATGCCATGGAAACTGCTCGTCAACTTGCAAAACGTGAAGGTTTGATGTGTGGTATCAGCTGTGGTGCCGCCGCATGGGGTGCTCTAGAGGTAGCTAAACGGCCTGAGAATGCTGGAAAGATGGTTGTGGTTGTCCTGCCTGACCTCGGCGAACGATATCTCTCGACACGCCTTTTCCCGGAGTAAGCGGGGCCTCATCACATGCAGATAAGGACGCCGTCTCTTGCCTCCTGAATGGTGGCTGGTAGCATCATTAGCCTCAGAATTTGGTTCTGAAACGAGTCACTCGCCCGAGTGGCGGAATTGGCAGACGCGCAAGATTCAGATTCTTGTCCAGGCAACTGGGTGGAGGTTCAAATCCTCTCTCGGGCATTCCCCTTGATAGTGCGTGACAGTTTCATTTCCTACAACAAGGCGTATCATTTGATTCACTACTAATCATGAATACATTGCTGTGATACCATTTCGCTGTAAGTATTTTAATTTTTACGCTCATGCAATGCGATGCGGTTCCACAAAGAGTGCTTAAATACGCAAATACACAGGGCCTCTAACTCAATTGGTTAGAGTAGCGGTCTTTTAAACCGTTTGTTCCGGGTTCGAGTCCCGGGGGGCCCACTTTTCATTTCCAGAACGTTCCGTCTACGGATCCGCTCAACACGGTTTCGGGAGAAAATCCCTTTCTCCGTAATTCTCGAATCATGAGCCCGTTCGTTCGTTTGGCTAATCGCTTCGAATCAGGACCAACAATAAGATTCGTGTGAAAGAACTGCGGAGGTTCCCAGCCAAGTGCTTCGTATAAGAGAAGTTGTCTCGCGGTGCTCGTGAGGAGATCTTTTCCACGAACCACTTCACCAATCTCCATGTGGTGATCATCTACAACAACAGCAAGTTCGTATGCGGCAAGATTGTCTCGCCTCCAGACAACAAAATCTCCAAAATCAACTCCTGCAATTCGTTTCACAAGACCAACGTTCTGATCAATGAATTCAATAGCCCGCCCATCAGGAACACGAAATCGCCAAGGGGTACATCCCGGAGTCGCTGGTATTGTCCAATCATCTGGCCGTAAGTTCACCGGAAACAACGGTTCTGCTCCAACAGGTGCATGTGGGGCCAACGTAGCGTCTTCCACATCCCGCCGAGAATGAGGGCTTGGATAAATGATTTTTTTAGCAGCCAATTCCTGCCAGGCTTGTAGATACGACTCTGTTCTTTGACTTTGGAAGTAAGGCCCAGATTCGCCACCACAATCAGGACCCTCAGCCCACGTAAGGCCCAGCCACTGTAAATCGTCGATAGCAGCCGCAATATATTCGTCTGTACACCGGGTGTAGTCCAGGTCGTCTACACGAAAAACGAGCTCGCCGGCAGCTCGCATTGCGGCAATGCCGAATGTGTACGCGTGGCCAACATGCAGAAATCCCGTTGGGGTCGGAGCAAGACGGCCGCGGCGGTTCATACTTCGGATTCTCCCGACATTGCGACCTAAATTCAATAATCAACGGCTTGTGCGGGGGCGGTCTGTCACGTTTGATCTTTGCGGAGTATATTCATTTTTGAACGGAGTGCCGGTTTCCGTTTCTTCGTACAAATATCGGCACATTAACCAAATCGTTATGGCGGTGACACGCATATACGATGAGGAACTCCACAACCCTTCCCTCGCAAAAGGCCCTCTGAGGCAAAACCAACCGCAATGGATCTTTCCAAACTCCGCAATATCGGCATCTCTGCTCACATCGACTCTGGAAAAACAACACTCTCAGAGCGAATCCTATTCTACGCTGGTCGAATTCACCGTATTCAAGAAGTTAAAGGTGACGGTGATGGGGCCACGATGGATCACATGGATTTGGAAAGAGAACGCGGCATCACTATCACCTCAGCGGCCACGAGTGTTGAATGGGATGGTCATCCTATCAATTTGATTGATACTCCAGGACACGTCGACTTCACCGTCGAAGTTGAGAGAAGCCTAAGAGTTCTTGATGGTGCCGTCCTCGTTTTATGTTCTGTTGGTGGTGTTCAGAGTCAGTCAATGACTGTTGACCGACAAATGAAACGCTACAAGGTTCCAAGATTGGCTTTCATCAACAAGATGGACCGGACAGGTGCGAACTTTGATCGAGTGGTGAAACAACTTCGTGACAAACTCGAAGTCGATGCTATTCCAATGCAAATTCCAATCGGAAAGGAAGACAAGCTTGAAGGTGTTGTCGACCTCGTGGCAATGAAAGCGATCTACTTCGATGGAGACAACGGCGAGAACGTCCGAACAGAAGACATTCCGGCCGACCTGAAAGAGAAAGCCCAAGAGCAACGGCATGCAATGCTGGAAAGCCTTACGATGTACTCTGATAGCCTGATGGAAAAACTTCTGTCAGAAGAAACCGTGAGCGATGACGAAATTCATGCTGTTGTGAAAACCGCGGTTCAAAGCCAGAGCATTACCCCTGTTTTCTGCGGGTCAGCGTATAAAAACAAAGGCGTCCAGCCTCTTCTCGATGCAGTGAACAGGTACCTTCCTAGCCCATTGGACCGAACAGTCTACGCAAAAAAATGGGATAATCCTGAGGAGACGTTTGAACTCACTGCGGATGATTCAAAGCCTGCAGTTGCCATGGCGTTCAAAATTGTTGACGACGCATATGGCCAACTCACATTCATGAGAATCTATCAGGGGACGCTCGAAAAAGGTGAGGGATACTACAACCAGCGGACTCAGCAGAAACAACGATTTAGTCGTATTGTACGAATGCATTCCGACAAACGAGAAGAAATAGACACTGCTGGTGCCGGGGATATTGTTGCGGTCATGGGTGTGGATACGGCAAGTGGTGACACGTACGCAGCTGAAAATAAATACTGCTCCCTCGAAAGCATGTTCGTTCCCGAAGCTGTAATCAAAATGGCAATTAGCCCTACCAAACGAGATGGACTTGATCGGCTGAGTAAAGCGCTGCAGAGATTCACCCGCGAAGACCCTACCTTCAAGGTCGCGACTGATGATGAGACTGGGGAGACTCTTATCGCTGGAATGGGTGAATTACACCTCGACATTTACGTTGAACGGATTCGTCGGGAATACAAGGTAGACGTTGAAGTCGGAGCCCCGAAAGTAAGCTACAGAGAAGCTCCAACTCGCCCGACCGAATATGACTACAAGCACAAGAAACAGACAGGTGGCTCGGGGCAGTACGCTCATATTGTGGGTGATCTTGCACCAATGCCCGAAGAATCTGAGGAAAATTTTACATTTGAAAACAAGGTTGTCGGCGGCCGAATTCCCCGTGAATACATACCTTCTGTAGAGAAGGGTTTCCGTATGTCAATGGAAAAAGGGCCCATTGCTGGTTTTCCAATCGTAGGCGTGAAAGCAACACTTGCAGACGGTTCGTATCATGACGTTGACTCTTCTGACATGGCATTTCAACTGTGCGCACGTACCGGTTTCCGAGAAGCGTTCCTGAAAACAAAGCCTGTTTTGCTCGAACCCATTATGAAACTCGAAGTTGAGGTTCCTTCTGACTTTCAGGGCGCAGTGACTGGCGAACTAAATAAACGCAGAGGACTCATCGTGTCTACAGAAACAGTCGGCAATTCTTCTACCATCATCGCTGAAGTACCTCTTGCCGAGACTTTTGGCTACTCGACCGACCTCCGAAGTGCGACTCAGGGGCAGGGCGTCTTCACTATGGAGTTCTTTAAATATCGGCCAATGCCTGCAAATGTGCAAAAAGAGGTCGTAGAAGAGAGAAAGCAGGCTGAACTGGCTGCAGCAAAGTAAAAACCTAGATAGCAGCCAGCCGAACCGCTAGGTCGTCCCACAAATGGATTCGTGCCTCAAGAGCAAGCCGAGCTGACTCTGAAGCCTCGGCCCATTTGATTGGATCGTTGCCGCACATCGTTGCCACAATTCTTCGGCAAACAGGACCATGGTGCTCATCATCATGTTCAATGTGACGCTCTAAGTAGAACCGGAACTGGCCCCAGATCTCAGGACTATACGAAGCAAGTCTACCAACAAACTGTCTGAACATATCCGGAATGACATCTTCCCGACCATATGTGAAGGCCGCAACAATTCGATGCGAACTGCCTGAATTGATGATTGAAAAAGATCGATTAACGAATTCTCGTGACTCTGGGGGAATTGATGGGTCAAGGAGAGCCTCAGCAAGGTCTACTCCTTTCTGAATCTGTTCGATCACTTTTACTATTGGACCCGTGGCTGCCCCTGCAACTTCCATGCTTCGTAAATACAGTTCAAAGTGGGAGGCAAAGCTACCGTTTGGTAATTCGTCTGATTCTTCATCAAGAACTATCTCATTTATCAAACGGCGAGCCTCTGCATCCGAGGTTGGCGTCCAAGGGACAGTCACGCAGGACAGCTGTTGCTGTACTGCTTTCAATAAACTTTGAAAGTCCCACACCGCCCAAATATGAGCCTCCATGAATGCTTTCATTCTTTTGGGACTGGTAACAAGATTATAAATAGGATGCCCGACGAGCCTTTCTCGGGAATCACCAAGTTCAATGCGGTAGTCTGTCATGTCGTGTCGAGCCGCTAATTTCTCTGGGGCGTCCGTGGTATTAGCTTCTTCGCAAATCGCCGTACGCATTGAAATTGAATCTGATCCGCTCATCCCGGAAGACTGCTTTCTTTCTAAATTCGACCAGTCGATTTATATTCTTTACTGTAGCGTCTATTCAAAAACCGACGAGTCTCGGTGTTTCGCGACTGCCGCAGCTGCTTACAGCGGAAGAAATGTTGTTTTACAGCTTGTCTCGAGCGTTCCATCGAGCTTGTCGCCGCCAACTGAAGCGGTGGCTTCACCGCTCTCACCAGCCGGCATCCTATACACAAGCTCAAATGTAGACCGTCCACCTGCCGCCAGAGTTTCAATTCCGTCGAATGTAATTTCACTCCCGTCAATGCGAACACGAGATGGCATTGGATTTCCAACGAGGCGGGCAT
Organism: uncultured Planctomycetaceae bacterium; assembly: GCA_963997395.1. GTDB lineage: Bacteria > Planctomycetota > Planctomycetia > Pirellulales > UBA1268 > UBA1268. Next base: position 5,863 of record CAXEMW010000087.1, on the reverse strand, counting down.
GATCGGGCAATCGAATAACCAACTTGAGCGAGCCAGTTGGGGAATCACCATTATTCAATATCGTACACACGAGCGTGGTTCCACTTCCAACCCGAACAGGATCATCAAGATCTGCCAAACTTAAGCGGATACCAGCTTCCTCGGGTGACCGGGCACGGGGTTCACTTGACTTGATGACAACACATTCCTCATCAGCAACCATAGCTCCTCCTGGCAAATCACTCAGTACCGTTCGCACACAACAACGAGTGCTTGAAGATGAGCTAATATCACCAGTCCCAGCAATACCACGAACATTTATTTGCCGACTTATTGTTTCGTTGACTGCGACCGGCGGAATGGACCAGCTCGCCTTGTTCTGATCAAGTTTGTAGCCGTCTGAAGCTTCTAGAGGTGTCAGAAACGGATCCCACACTACTTCGAGTGATGTCTCTTCTGAAGCAGCGGCTCCTACATTCTTGATTGTTACAACAAACTCTCCCACTCCTCCTGCACTTAATTCGGATGGTCCAGCAAGTGTTACCTCAAAGGCTGGACTCACTGGCGGTGATGTTGAAAGTGATGCGACATTCGGCATGGTAGCACTTGGCGCCGCTGTTGTTTCACCATCTCCAGAAGGAGCCGTAATCGGTACTGATACCGGCTCCTTTTGAATCTTGTCATCTTGGCCAGTGGGTAAGCCAGAACCCGGGACTTGTCCGGCTCCTACTTTTGGCCCAGCCTGCTCCAAAACATTTCCTGCCTGAAGTGGCATTGAGCCTGATTGTGTACCTCCAAGACGCGGCAAAACAGGAGGACCTGGTGACTGAAGCACTGAGCTTGGCTGGCTATTGTTCTCTTCGGAACGAAAAGATCCGAGCCCCTGTTGCATTGGCGGTTTCGTCGGAGGCAATTGACTTCCCCCTACTCCTGCCTGAGCTGCTGCTGGTGAATTACGAGGCACGGCTTCGACGCAAGCGGTCCCACTTCCCACGGACTTGTTTGTCTGATCCATTATCTCTACTCGATGGCATTGTTTTCCAAGCTCCACCACCTGGAATTCCAACGTCAGCCTGCGTGATGTGCCGGCTGCAAGCACGATTGTTCCGGACTGCTCAATGGGACTCGATGAAACGGCATGACTCAGGCCCTTGTCGAAATAATCGATGACACGAAGCTCTGATAACTGCGTGCCAGAGCGGTTCACAAGCTCGACCTCAAATGAGACTTTCTCACCAACCGCAGCTTTCTCTGGTCCAGTGAGAAGAACACTCACAGGGTCGTCACCGTACACCGTTCCCGTGTAAAGCAAAAATATACATGCGAGGACAATGAATTTTTGCCGAGTCAAGGACATGCTTGCCTCTCTCTTGTTTGAATGGACAGACTTTGTGTTCGGGAATTCACTCTCCCGGTATTCAAAGACTACTTTCCACCACTTGGATTCGCAAAATTGAAATATCAGGTGCGTCAAAAACGCCAGAACTAATACCCTTCGTTCATAATACAGAGTACCTGTAATTCAACAGTTCGAGTGGGAGCGAAACAGGACACAACGCGTGGACCTAAGAGTCACAAACATATCAAGATGTAATACCATTATGGTGTAGACTTCAACAAAACAACTTCGCTGGAAACCTCTACAAAATGAGCGATTCTCTTCACTCTTTATCTCCATCCATGGAATCTTTGCAATCTGCTGATAGACCTATTGTTCTGCCTGCACTCCTATTATGTGACTTTGGGCATCTGAATGACGAAGTCAAACGGCTTGAAGCAGCGGGTGCCAAAGCAATGCATCTGGATGTCATGGATGGCCTATTTGTTCCACAGCTCACATACGGCCTGGTGGTTGTTGAGGCTGTTCGACGTGCAGCCACTGTACCTATTGAAGTGCATATGATGGTTGAGCGACCTGATGACACAGCAATTCAATACGCAAAAGCTGGTGCTGATATCGTTACGGTTCATATAGAAGGGCTTGCCAAAACAAAAGAAACATTGTCCGCGATTGAGGCTGAAGGCTCTAAGGCCCACCTCGCCATCAGCCCCGACACACCAGTGTCGCAGGTAGAGCCATTCCTCAATAGCTGCTCTGGTGTACTTGTGATGAGTGTTGAGCCAGGGTTCGGTGGACAGGCTTTCCAATCATCAGCGATTGATAAAATACAAAGGCTCCAGGAAATTCGTGCTTCTACAGGCCACGATTTCTGCATTGGTGTAGATGGTGGTATTTCGACCAAAACCATTGCGTCTGTAGCTCAGGCCGGAGCTGATCTTATCGTGGCAGGTAGCGCCATTCTGAGGCAGGCCGATTATGGGGAAGCGTTACGAGAACTTGAGACTTTGGCACGAAAATCCAAGTGACGCCCGAAACCTGACAATCGTGGTAGCCATGTAATCACCACGATTGGTAGTCTAATACAGAGCAGGTTCCCTCAGCCCAATCCTCCAGAAGAGAATACGATTGGGCCAAATAACCCAACCCGGAAGACAGGAATGAAGCAGAAGCAGTCTACGCGAACGGACCACAATCCGGAGTTAGAGTCTTGCCATAATCAGCAAGACGCTTCTCGGCATCCATCCATGACAGAAGGTCCACGAATGCCGGGGCCTCGTCCTAAAAGGGGTGTCCCTGAAGGATTATGGCTTAAATGCAATGGATGTCGCTCAACAATATATCGAAAAGAAGCGGAACAGATGCTCAACGTCTGCCCCCAGTGTGGCTTCCATTGGTATGTTTCGGCAAAGCAAAGAATTGAACAGCTTTTCGACCCAGGGACATTTGAAGAGTGGGACGGTGGACTACTGCCGACTGACCCACTGACTTTTAGTGATAAAAAACCTTATGCAAAACGAATCGTATCTGAACAAAAACGGACTGGCTTGTCTGACGCTGCCCTGACTGGAACAGGGATGATTCGTGCACGGCGTGTAGCCTGCGGTGTCACTGATTCCTCATTTATCATGGGCAGCATGGGAAGTGTCGTTGGCGAAAGACTGGCGAGGCTCGTTGAACGCGCAACTACTGAATCTCTCCCTCTCATCATAATAAGTGCTTCCGGTGGAGGGGCCCGAATGCATGAAGGCATACTATCTCTCATGCAAATGGCAAAAGTGTCGGCTGCACTGGCTCGTTATTCCGAGTCTGGTGGGTTGTTTATCTCAGTACTTACAAATCCAACAATGGGTGGTGTGGCTGCCAGTTTTGCCTCTCTTGGAGATCTCGTATTTGCCGAGCCGAGAGCACTCATCGGGTTTGCCGGACCAAGGACGATTAAAGCGACTATACGAGTTGAACTTCCAGCAGGGTTTCAAACTAGTGAATTCTTGCTGGAGCATGGCTTCATTGATCGAATCATTTGTCGCCAGAATCTCAAAAGTGAAATTGCACGAGCCATTGACTACTGTGGCGGTTGAATCCACTCATTCGTTTGGCACTGAGGCATCGATCTTTGCGGCGAGAATACAATCGTTCTCGGACAATCCATCGACCGCACGTGTATAGATCAATTTGCACATGACAATATCGCACAAAATGAAGATCGGGTGATGCTGCTCTTTCTCTACCGATTCGGCCACCGTGTTGATGAAACTGAAGGCATAACAAAAACCGTGAAACACCCAATGACGATAACGTTTAGCCGTCTTCCGTTCGTTGCCAATTAGGAAATTCTTTTCGCTGCTACTTGAGGCCCCCCAACCCTGGGAACACCTTCTTCACAAGGCACACATTGTTTTGTGCGCAACGCTTTAGAATGTAGAGAATTCATAGCAAGGTCTCCATGTTGGCGGAAAAATGACACCCTTTCTGTCTCATGATTCCGCAAGAGGGCGGTTTGATATCAGTTGGCCATCAACACACAAAAGAAACACGTGCTCACGCGGTTTTTACTGCGGTTAATACCGACTTTCAAAACCCGCGAAGGCCCCATGGATGATTGATTCAGAGCCAGTCCCAATGCCTTCAAGACGTGCTGCTGAAGCGGGCAACGTCGATGGCCACTGTCCGTCAGCTTGAGCTATGTTCCCTACTCCAACTACTCGATAACCCAGCCAGAGACTCCACCGTTCGCTTATATCCCACGCCACCGACGTATCGACTGAGCCCAGCCAGGAAAAAACATCGATCGCAGAGCGTACATCAGCCGTTGTTGCACCGCTTTCAGTTGCCCTATTGCTGCTTGCATTCCCTGCAAGCAAAAACTTAGGAACAATAACAAACCGCATTTTGGGTGCAATCTCCCAGTCGAATCTCCCTCCGAACTGCCCACCAAATAAATTGTTGTTTGTCGCTGTCTGAAGTTCGAGGCTAGATGGTACATCAAGAATCAATTGATCTTCGAGTTGAAAAAATCGGAAACCCGCCAACCATGCCCAATTGATGCGTTGATTTCCCTGATGGAACTCTGGACGGGTTTGTGGTGAGTAAAGCCAATTAATTTCAATGTTATTTATTGTGTCAGACCGTGTTAACACTCCGTTGGTTGCTCCCGCCTGCTGCTGAGCAGACGACCCCATATTGTAAACACCCCAATAGATAAACTCGATAGCGTGCTCTTGACGATCTCCAAACCACCGACCAAGTCTCAAGTCTACACCACCTGGCCAACTGGCCGAAGCTGACCGCGTTGAAACTATAAGCGGAGGCGCGCCGGGCCCTGTTGATGTCCCACCATCAGGCAGGGATCGAGTCATAATTAAGCCACTTGCACTGGCAAACCATCGGGGCCAACATTGCTTACTTGGCAACCCAATACAGGACGAATTGCCTCCATATCTCTGACACCAATCATCCTCATAGAAATCACAGCTTTCACCGTCGACATCAACAAAGAGTGTTGGGGTTATCAGTTCTCCTGAGACAAACAGAGGCATCTCAATTAGTTGCCCTGAATCATCAAGTACGTACTCATCCGCTTTTAGAAAAATCGATTTGCAAACAAGACTCAACAGAACGAATGCAATCGCTACTCGATACGCGGTGCGTAAAGCTAAAGTTTGGACAACTCCCCAAAGCGACATGCCATACGTCTGTTTTCTGTTATACAATTGGTTTAACCTAAAAACCTTTGTGACCGTGCACGGGCGATATTGCAACTAAGACGGGGATAGAGCCATAACCTCGATTCGCAGAGCCTTTAAAAATACTTGGTGAAATGCAACCGCGGTTTCATTAGACATCCTCTTAGTCCACTACCTAGAACAACCACCTTCCCTGAATTGCCAAGATACTTCCATGGGAGTCTTCTCCGAAAAAACAAACTCACGCCTGACGCGGATTGGAGCTCTCCAGTGGCTTGAAAAAAGATCGAATTTTGAGCACCGTCCGGCTAATCACGATCATAAAACAACATTTACGCTCACCCGTATGCGAGCTTTACTAAGAGCGATCGGCAACCCACAGCATCAGTTTCCCTCTGCGCATCTCGCTGGCACAAAGGGCAAGGGGTCAACCGCGGCCATGCTGGCAGCAATTATGCAGGCTGCTGGCTACAGAGTGGGCTGCTATCTATCACCTCATGTCAACAGGATTGAAGAGCGAATTTGTGTAGCTGGAAAACAGATCTCCTCGCCAGACTTACTCGCAGCATTCCGCACAGTGATTCCTGCTGTTGAAAAACTTGATCAAAAGGCATCTCGCAAGAAAATGCCCGGTCTAACTTGGTTTGAAGTTCTCACGGCTGTCGCATTTACTCATTTTAAGCAGACACAGGTTGATATTGCTGTGATTGAGACCGGCCTTGGTGGACGACTTGATGCAACAAACCTGTGCAACCCTGTCGTGTCTTTGATTACCAACATCAGCCTCGATCATACCGAAGTCCTGGGAAATACGATCCGTGCTATTGCTACTGAAAAAGCTGGCATAATACGGCGAGGC
>CAXEMW010000086.1:0-12223 GCA_963997395.1 uncultured Planctomycetaceae bacterium | reverse complement strand
CGAGACAGAAATCTCTATGGGGATGAGACCACAATCTCAGCGGCGAGGACCGCTTCAATCCTACGTTGAATGTCTTCGAGATGAGCCCGCGATGAATCGTCAATAACCATTTTTTCTACCTGCTCTCCATTCCCTGGCAAAACGTTGGTCACTTGCTCAAGGAGCCGTTTGAGGTGGAAGGTAGCCAAACTTCGTGCATCAGGTGGAATTCCTAAACTCGAACCAAAACGGGTCACAATCAAGCCTGACCGCCTCCCCCCGCCTAAAGAAAGTCTAAGGAGTTCGCCCAATGCTTCACGTTGGAGATTTCGACGCAAACTTGATATTGCTGGTCCCTGATCAGAGTTTTTACCAATTTTGAATTCAAATATCTCAGAATAAATGGAGTCTAGAAGCTGCCGAAAGAGTTCTGCCGTCGTAAAACAATCTTCTTTTGCACCAACCTTCATAGCATTATCTGCCAATCGAGTGAGAGTTTTCGCATCCAGCAATTGTTCCAGTATTCTCTGCTGCCATTTAAGCACAACCTCATGAACAGGATAATCTTGTCGTTCGACAGTATCGGCTCCCCAATGTAACCATCGTGTTGATACCAGCTGGTTATAAAACTCTGGTGGGAACTGATAGGAGGTGTCACTGAATATCTGCTCATTCAATAGCTCTATTGCTTTTCTCTGCTGGGTTGCCTCGACCACTTGAAACGGTGGCTTTGCTTGTGGATCGTCACGATGGCTTCTCGAACTATAAAGCCCCCCTACCAACCTAGCTGCAAAAAAGTTGGCTTGGCCATGCGCGTTCAGCAATACTCCAAATGAGTACCTGACCCGATCATACCCGGCATCATTCGCAGTAAACCGCTCAACGAGCTTCGGAATTATTTCTTGTACAACCTTTGTTCTTTGCTCAGCGAAAGCAATGGGGTCATTACCGAGATCATGTCGATTGGAAAGCGGATCAGGATCACCAGCTCTGGTATCCTCATCTGTTGCAAATGCTAACTGCGATTCACCACTCCGAGAGGCGATCTTTAATAGCGTTGGAAGCTCTGCCTTTGGAGTTGTTCCGCTTATTGGGCGATATCCATAGTCAATCGCCCAGTAGTCGTATGGACCTAATCGGGTCGGATAATACGGCCCCTGAAATTCTCCCTCAGGGACAATATTCACTGGCAAATAGTCCATCACGCTCGTTGTTGCTGACCGGCGATCTGTAGTTTTCTTCGCATTAATTTGTTTGATAGAAGCTACCGAGCTTCCTTTAAAGTTATGCCGAAGGCCAAGAGTATGACCAACTTCGTGCATCGCGACGAGCCTGAGACCTTGTTGTATGAGTTTTTTTTGCTCATCACCGGAAATAATTGAGTCTTGCGACGCGGCTAAGGCAGTTACACCTAAGGCATTCTGAAAAGCATGCCCACTAAAAAGATTACATTGACCACAACCACATGAAGAAGATTGCGAATGCCAAGTAGACGTTTTGGTCTTGCTTTCATACGAAGGAGTTAACCACGCAGTATTTTCTGGCATGTAGTTTTCAAACTGATTTCGCCAATGCTTTACAAAATCGGCATCAAAAATAATATCAGCATCCAGAATTTGTCCGGTTCTTGGATTTACACGGCTTGGCCCCATCGCAAAACCTCGTCCGGAGGTAATCCAGCGAAACGTGTTGTAGTTGATGTCTTCAGGATCCCAGTCTGTCTGATCAGGCTGCTGCCGTACTTCGATTGCGGTGTCAAACCCAGCTTTTCGGTACGCGCTATTCCAGGCAGAAATACCATCCCTGATGGCTTGCCTGTATTCATACGGAACTGTTTTTTCGATCCAAAATATGATTGGCTTTTTTGGTGGTGAAATTTCAGCTTTTGGGTCAGCCTTTTCAAGATGCCACCTATTGATGTACCTCACAAAACGTTCATCACCGTTGTGTTCTGAAAAGTTTTTTAATGCCGTAACGAAATAACCTACACGTGAATCAGCCAGCCTAGGCCGATAACTATTTTTTGGCAAAAGACTTATCGAATAATGAATCATGAGCGTCGCGGCGCGTGAGTCTGGTACCGTATCAAGATCGCTTTTTCCGCTGGAGGAGTACGTGGCCGCAACCCGCAACTCAACATTGTCGTCAAACGCTTTTGCACTCTCCCAGGTCGTCCTGTCCTTCGCGATAGAGTATCCAGAAAGCTGTGTCGATATCTTTGGTAAATCTGTAAAGAAAATCTTTTCGGGGTCAAAAAGGTATCCACCGCCTGGAGTAGTCGCGAGAATAGGGACACTGAACAGAATACTGTCAGTGTAGGCGTTGGCGACGGCGTTTGCTTCAGGGCTTCCGGTCTTTGCAAAGAAGCGGACATTCTTACGGATTACCTGTAACTTCTCGGCTCGCTTTCGGAATGTCCAAACCCAATCATCACCGTCACCCCAACTCATTCCGCCCAGTAGTGAACGGGACCCAATTCCTTGCGCAATTGAAATCGTTACAAACATTTCTTTGCCAAGAAGCTTTTGAGGCACCTCGACAAGCAGTTTGTCTTCCTTCATATAAAGGGGGAGAAGACCATCGGTACGTTTAGCGTCTTTGACCAGCTTTTCGAAAGAACTCTGTGTACTCGTTTTTTCCTCAGCAGCTAATGGCCCTGCCACCATGAAACATGACGACACAACTACAATCACCCAAAGATGATGCCCGTACCACTTAGGGTTTTTTTCACCAGAAGTCTTTCTCATAACAATTACTCAGCCTCTCAAAACTTTATGCGCAGCGCGATTCTACCGAACCACAAGGCTAGCATCGCATTCGGGCCGACACCAATAAGATCCGGAAATCTCTTGTATTACCGAGAGATTATGAAATACCCAACTGGAGCCGTAAAAGCCGCTTCTTAACGTCAATCACGGCTATCGCATCAGACTCAATCGCCCTTGAAGAGCACACAAAAACTGGTGATTCAGACTCCTCCCGACCAGATTCTGACAATCGTCCATGGCTTCCCTTTACTACATTGGCATCCAACCCAATGACGTCCATAAGGTATCTAAACCCAAGCTTTTTCTGCACGAGCCTTCTGGCAACATGCATCTTTGGGAAGCGCATCTCCTTATCGAGAAACAATTCAACCGGGTCATAACCAGGCTTGCGATGAATGTCGACGGTTCTGGCATAGTCTGGTGCACGTGCATCATCCATCCAGAAGTAATACGTAAACCAGCAGCCTGGTTCGGACACGACAACAAGATCTCCTGTGCGTTGGTGATCAATACCAATCGCTTTCTGTTTTTCTCTATTTAAAACCTGATCAATACCCTGTGTCCCTTTCAGAAGATTTTCAACAGACAAAACATCACGCTGATTGCGAATATAGATATGTGCAATCTGATGATCGGCAACTGCGAAAGCACGTGATGCTCCACTATCGAGTGACTCCCACCCAGTGGATTCCTGTCGTACCTGCAGCAATCCATGATGCCGAAGAATGCGATTAATGTGGACTGGAGTATTCACGGCCGTGATCGCGTACTCAGAGACTACTACAACATCTGCTCCTTGGTCTTTCGCTGAAGCAATAACCTTTCCGGCCTCTGCATCAACCGCTGCAATATCATTCTTAATTTTTGGATCAGCAGGACCCAGTCGTTGTAGGTTGTAGTCGAGATGCGGTAGGTATACCAATGTAAGAGAAGGACGATGCTCTTGGATAACGTCAGTTGAGGCATCAGCAATCCATGCGCTGCTTGAAATATCTGCACCAGGACCCCAGAATTTCATTAAGGGAAATATGCCGTGACGTTTTTGCAACGTATCTTTGAGAGCCGATGGCTTACTATATGTATCAAAGACCTTTCGACCGTCCGCGGGATACGTCGGTCGTGGTGTCACAGAATAGTCAACATCTGCATACATGTTGTACCACCAGAACATTTTGGCGATGGTGTACGCCGGATCGATCTGTCGAGCTGTGTCATAGAGGCGCTCGCCATGAACAAGACGATTAGACTGTCTCCAGAAGAACACCTCCGCTAATTCGCGGTCATACCAACCGTTCCCAACAATACCGTGTTTCCGAGGGAGTAGCCCAGTGAGCAGGCTCGATTGGACGGAACATGTCACCGCGGGAAATACGGTTTCTAAAGGCCGAGCAAAACCTTCTGCCGCCAAGGCAGAAATATGCGGCGTGTCTGCCCCCAACATACTGTGAGTCAGGCCAACAACATTGATAACTACAAGAGGCTTTGTTTTGTTCATCACTAACAGGATACCACCAGACACGTTGTATGGTGAACAGACTAAATAACTCTGCTACTCTGGAGTTTATTCTACGAGCTCAAGCTCTCTGGAAGTGAAACGATGCACGAGCATACGCACACAATAGATCAATTGCCTATCGACGAAATAAAAAAAATAGCATGTCATTTCTTTGACCCGACACAGGCCACAGCTATGACGGCTACACCAGCAGAGGCCGGCCTGAGTGGATCTCAGACCTACATTCTTGAACACCTGCAGACCGGATGCAAACATGTCTTGAAACAGCTGCCGAACGACCTTTCGGTAGAGCAGGTTCTTTGGACACAGACGCTGGCTGAGTTTGCGCACAGCAATGGGAACACACTGCTACCAGTGGCACTTGACCATCGCGAACGGAACAGCAAGGTTTTAGACACGCATTCAAAGATTGCTGTTCACTACGACGGAACAATGTGGCAGTGCCTTGTGTACATCGAAGGACTACCATGCAAAACACCACATCCTCACCAGATAAGTCTGGCCACCGCAGCGTTAGCTGATTTTCACCAGAAATCCAGCCTTTTTCGAATGACTCCAAGCCGCACCCTTAGTGGCTGGCACCGCCGAGTGCTACAACTACGGACACTGCTCGTGTCGCTGAGATCTCCGCGAGTGAACAACGCTGTTATTGGTGCCTCACTCACCGAACTGCACGTACTCTGCACAAAATTTTTCCAGTTTCTTCGTTCACCTGAAACTACCGCAATTATTGAGCACGCTCTGAGCTATACCATGCCTGATGTGCATCAACCAGTGTTACGAGACTGCCATTGGAATCATGTCCTTTTCTCGGAGTCTAATGATCGTGTGACGGGCATCATTGATATCGATGCCGCAGGCAGGGACGACCCTGCAGTAGATATATCCCGTCTTCTTGGGTCATGGCAACTTGAGTACCCACAGTCAGAAGAATGGCTCGTTGATCTTTGGCCAGATGCATTTAAACAGTATCAGACCAGTGCTCATGCCGGGCCCGATTTTCCTACACGGGTACAAATTCTTCACGACACAGCCATACTCTGTGGAATCGATCGCTGGTTCACCTGGCTTTTCAAAGAAAACCGATATTTCGCGAATATGAAACAGGTTTCCCAAAGGATAACTCTCCTGCTCAACGCAGCTCCGGCTGCCATTCGGCGGCTTGAGCATCTTCCAGCACGCAGCGACTCAAATTGACGCGATTGAATTCGCCCCGATACACTTGAAAACTACGAAATCACCGTATCTCGATCACAACCTCTCCCGATATAAATAGAGTTCATTTAAGCTTTGTCTCTTCGTTACCAGGACCGTTTGCACCGAATGGCATCTTTGTTCCCAACCAGTCGATGCTGCTGGTTCTCATTACTCCTAAAGAGTCTTTTGGCCTTGTATTCCTCGAATTTTTACTTGCTGCGTTTTGGTGCATTCGCGTTGTACCTAGTGGTAGGCTATCAGGTAACGACCGTTCAAGCAGAACCTGACAACACAACAATAAATCTGTTTACGGCCGACGCACTGCTTGGTCCAATTCCCCAGAAACAAGAACCAGTTGCCATCTCCGCCTGGGTCGAAAATCGGGCGGGTACGGATGTTCTCATTGTGACTGCTGAACTCGGTCCGGGCTGGCACTTGTATTCACTCGATCAAAAACCGGGAGGTCCAAGACCAACCAAGATATTAATCGATCAAACGTCGGCATTTTTACCAAGCTCCTCTTTTGTAGCGGAGCCTCCGCCTACCAAAAAGACAATAAATGGAGTGTCTGGGTGGGAGGGTTTGGTTGTTGAAGAACACACTGGAAAGGTTGTATGGACAGCACGACTTGAAAAAAACAAACAAGCGGAGGGAACCGCGATCACTGGAAAGGTAAGCCTCCAGCTCTGTGAAGACAACGCCTGTATTCCCCCACAGACCATCGCATTTAGAGCTGACATGTCCAGCGCCAAGCAAGGAGCATCAACACCAGAAATTCGTCATCTTCCCGAACGTGGCCATCTTTCTATTCGAGGTTCTGTTGGCAGCATTACAAAAAATTCGAACAACTGTAGCTTCTGGCCAATCCGTGTCGAGCTCATACCAGAGGCGGGGTGGCACCTCTATGCCCCAAAGAGTGATGCGACATCGGAAGTCGGTCAGGGTAAACCTTCCATAGTCTCTCTCGTACCAAATGGGCACATTAAGGTCTGTGGAATCCTCGCCGGGAAGCCAAACCTCGTTAGCGACCCGGAACTCCGCGCAACTGGTGCTGTAGAAGGACCAATCGTTTTTACGGTACAGGTCGCATCACCAGAGAACAAAACTTTAGACCCATCAGACAGTAACAATCAGCTTGAAGTCATCATTGGGTATCAAACATGTAGTGACATCACATGTGACCCCCCGTGGGCGAGCCGGCTGCGTATAGGCCTTCCCGACAACGACACAGACTCACCATCTCTTGCCTTCTCGGATAGTCGCTATGGCGAAGCGTCACAGAAACCTGCGGGTATCACTCTACCCTCCCAAATAAAGCCGCAATCAAGTGCCAAAGCCCCATCCAATGCAACCCCGAAAAAACAAACTCTATCTCTTCCGATTGCCTTACTTGCGGGCTTGGTAGGTGGCCTTATTCTTAATCTTATGCCGTGCGTGCTACCGGTGCTTGGGCTGAAACTCATGTCATTTGCGCAGCAGTCTGGGCGAGCACGGCAGGAAATCTTTCAACTCAATCTCTGGTATTGCGCAGGTTTGTACGCGGTTTTCTTCGTCCTCGCAACAGCAAGCGTGGCAGCAAACCTTGGGCTTGCCGGGAACAACCTTGCATGGGGAGAACAGTTCACCTCTTCCGGCTTCAACATCACGATGTCCGCGATTGTCTTCAGTTTTGCCTTGTCATTTCTCGGTGTATGGGAACTACCCATTCCTGGATTTATAGGATCGACAGCGGGCAAAGTTCAAACACAGGAAGGGCCCGCCGGATCATTTCTTAAAGGTGTTCTCAGTACTGTTCTTGCAACTCCCTGTAGTGGCCCTTTTCTTGGGCCCGTTTTCGGATTCACACTCACGCAGTCTACTGGCATCACCTATGCTGTCTTCGCGTCCATCGCAACCGGAATGGCACTTCCCTACCTCGTGGTTGGGATTTTTCCCTCACTCGTCCGGTTTGTTCCGAAGCCTGGTCCATGGATGGAAACCCTCAAAGAAGTTCTCGGTTTTGTCATGCTCGGCACCGTTGTTTTTCTCTTCACTTTTTTGGACAACGACTACTTTGTCCCGACCTTCGCACTTCTTGTAGCTATCTGGGCCGGATGTTGGTGGGTTGGCCGAACCCAGAAGAAACGTGGCATGGCGGGAGTGATCCAATGGACGCAGGCGGCCGTGATTTCTGGCACACTCGGAACAGCAGCATTTGCATTTCTTGGTCCAGTTGACTCACTTATCAAATGGGAACCATTCTCCGAACAAAGACTCTCCCAACTGCGAGAACAGGGCGAAACCGTTATGGTCGACTTTTCTGCTGACTGGTGTCTCACTTGCAAATACAATCTCAATTTTGCAATTGAAACACCGAAGGTGAAGAATGCCTTGCAGGAACAGAAGATTGTTCCGATGCTTGCCGACTGGACTGACGGATCTCCCGAGATCAAATCGATGTTGGAAAGCCTCAATAGCAAATCAATACCGGTGCTTGCATTTTTTCCGCCAACCTCGCAAGACTCGCCAAACGTCTCGCCTATCATTTTGCGTGATCTTGTAACTGAATCGCAGGTACTCACTGCCATCAATCGAGTGGGCGTTCGTTCGCCACCTGCCTCAGATTAAGCGATAGATGATGCAAACAAGTGTTTTTGCAAGTAGAAACCGCAGTACGTCCGTAAGACGAAAACGGTTTCATCTAGCTAAAACTCGGAAAGCTATCGTTTCCACAGCGAGCCTGTAGGTTGACAATTCATTGGATGGTAGACTGCCGTTGAGGGTCTGCATGGGCAATGAATTTTTACGTTGCTGCATTTTTTATTCAGGTATGACTACGGGAAAATGACACACATTAGGAACCCTATTTTACCAGGGTTTAACCCTGACCCATCAATCTGTCGGGTTGGTGATGACTTTTACATCGCCACATCGACCTTCGAATGGTTTCCCGGTGTCCAGATTCATCATTCTCGTGATCTTGTTCATTGGAACCTCATCACGCATGCGTTGGACGAAAAACGTCTGCTCGATCTCCAGGGTGTCCCTAGTTCCGGCGGCGTTTGGGCTCCAGCCCTGAGCCATTATGAAGATCTTTTTTATCTTTGTTATACGGTCGTGCATCAGCACGAGGCCGCCACCAAGGACACCCCGAACTTTCTGATCACATCTCCTTCCATTTATGGCCCTTGGTCGGAACCGGTCTATATCAATTCTTCAGGCTTTGACCCATCACTTTTTCATGATGACGATGGGAAAAAATATTGGCTGAATATGGTGTGGGACCACCGACCAGAACACCATCCTTTTTACGGAATCGTAAAACAGGAACTCGATCCAAAAACCTTCAAACTTATTGGTTCTCCCAGACTTATTTTTAAAGGGACGGACATTGGGCTCACTGAAGGCCCCCATATTTATAAAAGAGATTCCTTTTATTACCTGCTCACTGCTGAGGGTGGCACTGAGTATGACCACGCAGTCACACTTGCCCGTTCCAAGAACATTGATGGGCCCTATGAGGTACATCCTCACAACCCAGTTTTGACATCGAAAGGTGACAGCACCCTTGCCCTCCAGAAAGCAGGGCACGCGAGCCTTGTGCAGACTGAAGGAGGCCAGTGGTACATGCCACACCTGGTTGGACGGCCTCTGCCAGGCACAAAACGGTGTAACCTTGGACGAGAGACTGCTATTCAGAAGATGGAATGGCGAGATGACGGGTGGCTTTATGTGGCGGGTGGGGGAAACAATCCAAAAGAGACCGTTGACTCTCCGGATTTACCATTGCATCCGTGGCCTGAACTGGAGCCAAAGGTTCCATTCACTTCGCCTCATTTCGCAACACCTCGTGGTCCCACCAGTACCATTGAGCCAACCGATACGATTTTAAGATTACATGGCTCAGAATCCCTCGAATCCTGTTTTCCTAAATCGCTGCTGGCGCGGCGTCTGACCCATCACAACCTAACCGCAACGACACACCTGACGTTTTCACCGACCTCATTCCAGCAGATGGCCGGTCTCACTGCATACTATAACAACAGACTCTTTCATCACCTCTATCTTTCACATGACGAGGTGGTTGGCAATTGCCTGCATATTCACAGTTGTGACGATGGAACTTCCAACTTCCCGCTCGGAACCAAACCACTTCCTGTGGATGGTAATGACATTTTCCTTCGTGCCACATTTGAAGGGAGCAGCCTGCAATTTTCATGGTCACCAACTGGGCAAACTTTTTCAGACATTGGGCCAGTACTTGATGGGTCGACCTTGTCTGATGACTATGGAACACACCTGGACTTCACTGGCACCTTCGTTGGCATGACATGTATTGACCTCACGGGCACGAAAGCTCTTGCAGAATTTCACTTTCTCGAATTCCTAAACTAAAAGACAGACTGGGCATGAATTATGGCAAGTACACGACTTTCACCCGTTGAAAAAATTGGATACGGACTCGGTGACTTCGGATCGAATGTTGTCTTTCAAACAATAATTATTCTTCTTCCTTCTTTTTACACCGATGTGTTTGGACTCGCACCAGCCGCAATGGCAACAATGTTCCTTGCCGTTCGTCTGCTCGATACAATTACAGACCCAATCATGGGAGTAATTGCCGATAACACAAACACCCGTTGGGGCAAATTTCGACCGTATCTCCTTTGGTTCTCAATACCATTTGCGGTGGTATTTGTGCTGACTTACTGGACACCAAATCTCGTTGGTAATGCAAGACTTTTTTACGCATACGGCACATACACCGTCCTCATGCTCCTCTATACCGTCGTCAATATTCCATATTGTGCACTTGGAGGTGTTATCACCTCAGATTCACAGGAACGAGTCTCGGCAAATTCCTACCGTTTCTTCCTTGCCACCTCGGCAGGTGTTCTTATCACTTTTTTTGGGCCTACCCTCATTACGTATTTTGGAAATGGTGATGATAAAGTTGGGTACCCGTGGGCAATGGCCACTTTTAGCATTCTGGCTGTCCTTGCATTCTTTGGCTGTTTCGCCCTGACCAAGGAACGAGTCGTTGAAGCACGGCCGGCCAAAGGTGCTTTTTGGTCAGACGTTGGGACCTTAATCAAAAATGACCAATGGATGATCGTTGCAATGCTCGGCTTAGTGTCATTGATTGCAATTGTGCTACGTGCTGGAACTGCAGCCTACTACATCAAATGGGTTGTTGGCAGACCGGACCTGACCGCCCAGTTCCTTACCGCAGGGACGTTCGCAGCAATGATCGGAGCCGCCTTTGCAGCGCCACTGACGGCCAAATTTGATAAGGGCCCATCGTATGCAATGCTCCAAGTGGTTATTGTTCTTGGCTCAATTGGGATTTATTTCGCCCCGGTTAACAACCTTGGGATAATCTTTGGCCTATACATACTCGTTAACTTTCTGACTCAAATGGCGGCACCTATTCTTTTCTCCATGATTGCTGATACTGCTGACTACGGTGAACTGAAGACAGGCCGGCGCGTGACGGGGCTTGTTTTCTCAGGCGTTCTTTTTGCTATCAAACTAGGTATTGCGATCGCCGGATTCTGCATAGGCACCGTGCTAGCCTCCTATGGCTATGACGGAGAAGCCATGGAGCAAACGCCTCGTGCCCTACAGGGCATACTACTTGCTATTTCGCTTTTACCCGCCCTTGGTCACTTTCTCCTCATTCCAATCGTCTTCTTTTACCGGCTGAGTACGCAACGCTGTAATGAAATACGGCAGGAACTTGATGCACTCTCAACTCAATAACCCATAATGACATTCATGAAATCAAAACTGACAGTTCTTCTGTGTATCATCACCAGCCCTCTTTTAGCCGCAGAAATAACTGGCAAATTTGCGCCGCCCGCTGGGCAGGTACTTGTCTTCGCCGGACAGGATAATGTCTCCGTTGGAGGCACTCAGAAATACTCCAATGGGTACGTTAATAGCATCGGAGTCCCTGGGGGAATTACCCACTACGTTTATTTCTCTGAAGGATGGACGAACGGGTTTGGCCGCACATTTCCTCTGGGTTCTGTTGCCGGGTTGAATTCTGAGGTGGAATGGGCTGCTGGCCCGATGTGTCAAAAGGCATATCTGGATTCACCACGACTCAAAGAATGCGTCATGCATGTTTCCATTTCGATGGAAGGCGGTGGGGAGGTCAAAGTAGCAAATGGGTCCTTCGACCACCTCATTGATGAATTTGTGGAATTTATTGCGGACTATCCTGATCGGGTATTTTTCATACGAATCGGGTATGAATTCGACGGAAGTTGGAATAAGTATGAGCCCGATAGTTTCAAAAAAGCGTTTCGCCGTATTGTGGATGCCCTTCGCGAGCGAAATCTTTCAAACTACGCAACCGTCTTCGCCTCTTCGAGTACTGTGAAGCCCGGACAATTTGAAGAGTATGACCCCGGCGCCGAATATTACGACTGGATTGGGTACTCATGGTGGGGCAATGAAAAAAAGTTCGGCGATGCCGCCCCAGCTCTTGCCTATGCCCGCAAACTCAAAAAGCCAGTTTTCATTGCAGAATCAACAGCACGTGGACACTATTTTGACAAGGAAGATCCAGAAGAACTCTGGTCTGGTTGGTTCAATGAATTTTTCCAACACATTGAAGACAATAAAGATGTCATCCGAGCGGTTTCCTACATCAATGCTGATTGGGACGGTCAAGACATGTGGGATGGATGGGGGCAAACGTGCATTCAGACCGCTCCACTTCTTAAGCAAAAGTGGCAAACAAAGATGGCTGAGAAAACGTTTATAAATGCCGCCG
>CAXEMW010000085.1:0-12257 GCA_963997395.1 uncultured Planctomycetaceae bacterium | reverse complement strand
TTCTCAAGCCGTGACTGAATGTCTTCGGTGGTGTAAAACTCTTTGATACGAGAGACGGCAATTGCTGTTTTCTCGGCAATTTGGTGAAATCCCTGATCGTAGTCGAACGATACCAAAACATTGCCAACATCGAGAAAGATGAACTGTGGTGGGGGCTTCATTGGGGAGGCTTTTATCCTTTGCTGAGAGAATCTATTCTTCGCACATCTGTTTTCCTGGAGACCATAGATGACCACGCTCAATCGTTACAGTGCAAGGATCACGCAACCCCGCGCCCAAGGCGCATCGCAGGCCATGTTATTGGGGACCGGCCTGACTCCTGAAGACCTGAGCAAGCCGCAGGTAGGCATAGCGAGCATGTGGTACGAAGGGAATACCTGCAATATGCACCTTGATACACTCGCAGCTGCTGTGAGAGATGGTGTTGTTGAATGCGGTCTGGTTGGTATGCGGTTTAACACCATTGGTGTGAGTGATGGAATTTCGATGGGAACCGACGGAATGAGTTTCTCATTGCCATCCCGAGACATCATTGCTGACTCAATTGAAACAGTAATGCAGGCCCAATGGTATGACGGACTGGTGGCAATTCCTGGATGTGACAAGAACATGCCCGGGTGCTTGATTGCCATGGGCCGACTCAACCGCCCTGCCCTCATGGTGTATGGTGGAACGATTAAACCTGGACATCTCGATGATGGGACGTCACTTGATATTGTTTCGGCGTTTCAGTGTTATGGGGAATATGTCGCCGGCCGTATTGATGACAACAGACGTTCGGATATTGTTCAACGCGCATGCCCGGGTGCGGGTGCGTGTGGTGGGATGTATACTGCAAATACGATGGCAACAGCCATTGAAGCGATGGGAATGGCTCTTCCCGATACGGCATCCATACCGGCCGAAGATAGCGCAAAACTAGCTGAGTGTCACCGTGCTGGGGCAGCACTGCTTCATTTGTTGGAACGTGATATCAAGCCTCGGGATATCATGACCCGGAAAGCGTTTGAGAATGCCATGGTGGTTATTATGGCTCTCGGTGGTTCGACGAATGCTGTGCTTCATTTGATTGCGATGGCTCGGAGTGTTGGTGTGCCACTTGAGCCTTCTGACTTTCAGGCTGTCTCAAGTCGGATTCCCTACCTCGCTGACCTGAAGCCAAGTGGAAAGTTCGTTCAGGAGGACCTGCACTCGATTGGTGGCACGAGTGGACTCATGAAATATCTGCTTGACAAGGGACTTCTTGAAGGAGATTGCCTGACGGTGACAGGAAAGACTCTTGCAGAAAATCTTGCTGGTAGCAAAGGTCTGGCTGAGAACCAGAAAATAATTCAACCAATCGAAAATCCAATCAAGCCAACTGGCCATATAACAATTCTGACTGGCAACCTGGCTCCTGGTACTGCTGTTGCAAAAATCACTGGGAAAGAAGGCTCACGTTTCTCGGGCCCAGCGAGAGTCTTTGATAGCGAGGAAGACATGCTGGCTGCTTTGGAAAGTGGTGGTATTCACCGTGGCGACGTCGTCATTATTCGCTACGAAGGTCCAAAAGGAGGCCCAGGAATGCCAGAGATGTTAACGCCTACATCAGCGTTAATGGGCGCTGGGCTGGGTGCCGATGTCGCACTTATCACCGATGGCAGATTTTCTGGTGGATCCCATGGGTTTATTGTTGGGCATGTAGTCCCTGAAGCATTTGACGGCGGGCCAATTGCACTTGTCCAGGACGGTGATGTTATTACGATGGACGCTGAGAAGGCGACCATCGACGTCGATCTGAGTGAGGCCGAGCTTTCTGAGCGAAAGAGTCGCTGGGAACAGCCAGCACCAAAATGTGATCGTGGAATCCTGGCAAAATATATTCGGTGTGTTGCGCCAGCATCACAGGGATGTGTTACTGACGAATGAAGGCGATTAGTTTGCTAGAGGTATTGGTGTTGCCGAGTATTGTGGCACGGATGCGACGCCAAGTCGTTTGAGAATTTTATCAAGCATCCGTCGTTCGAGCAGCCCGTCACGACCAAGCGGAATCCATCCGTCGGTTCGAGTAGGTGTCGCAACAGGTCTGGGTTGATCTCCGACACGCTGGCCGAGTACGGGAAGTGGTGTGCCGTATCGGTAGAGCGAATCATCGTTACGAAATGTAGCGCCACCAGCGGTGGCATGCATCGGTCGGAGTAGATTCTCTAATTCCTTCTGTACGGACACCTCAACCCTCCAGCCGGCAGGGTCAGGAATAAGACGGATTGAAGCAATTCGACGAATCGATTGAAAAGTACTCTCCAGTCGCTCATGAAAGCCAACCGAATCACCACGCCAAGGCTCAAGAAGAGTGGCTCCAGTTTGAGGGAAAGTCGTTATTCGACCTTCTGTTGGAATCCCTTGAGCAAACACGACGCGTTGCTCACTCTGAATTTTGAAGAAGTCATCAGTAACATTCACCAGTTGGCACCAGACGACCTCGGCGTCAAGCGGAGGAATCAGCACAGAATTTCCTGGCATAGCAATGGGGCTACGATACACGGGGCCGGAAGACTCAATGATCGTGCCGGCGGGAAGTGGACTCGCCGGATCGTAGGGCACTTGCGGTGCATTGAATTGCACCGGTGGAGGTAAAACCTGCTGGGCAAATACCGTTTGAGTCCAGCAACATGTCAGCGGAAAAAGTAACGTGATAGCAAGGCGGAGTCGTGCGGACATGAAGCACCTGAGGAGCAACCTGAATGTTGTCATAAAGCTAGGTAAGACTCGTTGAATGGGGCTCCTGACTCAAGGCCAATTTTTGTCGGAATACTGCTTCGTTTCTCCAAAAGTCACGGCTTGTGGAGAGGTTCTGAGTAGACGTGGCTGACCGGGAGGGATAGCTATATGGTCTGGGAAAGAGGCTCAACAGTTCTTAAAGGTCGGCATGGAGGTTGGAGACGAGATCCTCAAATTGAGTCATATAATGATTTGTTGAGGTATGCATGTGGTCACCCTGTGAAATGACTCGTAGGTTTTTCTTCTGCCGAACGCCTTGTTCACGAAGTATTGTTTCAAACGTGTGCATAGCTGGTCCGTAGGTAATGAGTAACTTGTGCTCGTCAAGTTGCACTTCAAAAGGTTCCTCTGAATGGAGGACAGCGATACTAGTACAGCCATCATTGAGAAGGAGATCTTCGAAATTCCAGAGTTGGCTTTCAAGAAGAATCCGTTCGATACCCTCACGCCGGTATTCTTTTGGATTGCTCTTATGTTCGTGAGATGATTCAAGCACAACATCACACGTATCGCCAAGGGATTCAATGAGTTGGAGGAAGGTATCAAAGAGCCGTTCACTTGATACTGCGGCAACGATAGCAGGTAAAATTTCTCCTGTTACCGGGTCTCTGTATGAGTCATGACGATAGCCCGCCTCTGGTATTATGCCGAGTTGCCATGCGGGTCGTATCGCTTCAGTGAGAGTAAAGTGACCGTACCTTCGTCTTGCAAGGTGTGCTTCAAAAGTTGTTTTATCAGGTCTCGCAATTGGGTTTGCGATGTCATCTGAGGCTGTAGTGTTTTCGGAAACGTGTTGGTCGTATTGCATGGTGAAGAGGGACGAAGGTTGTCTTTCGTGCGGTTGAAACGGAGAGGATTACGTGATATCCGCGTGCCGTGTATGATGTGAAGAGAAAGGAAACAAAGGTCACTTAAACGTAGGTCATGGTTTTCACCGGCGCCGGTTCTCGGTACATCAGTGCCCCTTGAATAGCGTCCTGATGCTTGGCCGTTGCCTTTTTTCCGGTTTTGCCCGCATAATCCGAACTTCCCGAAGCGAGTGAGTGGGCAGGAATATGCAGAAGCTGACGGAATTTATTCAACTGATTCAGCGTCTTAAGCGGTCGTACTCCGCGGCGTTTAAGTAGTAGTGGTTCCACAGAGAGAGATTTCAAATTCATCGGAGGCAGGAGATCGCAATGGAAGGGAAAATCGTCCAAGCTGGGATTACTTTTGATGACGTGCTGCTGATCCCGAGATTTTCAACGGTTGTTCCGTCGGAGGTTGATGTCAGTACCCGGTTGACTCGATCTATTGGTCTGAACCTCCCTCTTGTGAGCTCGCCAATGGACACTGTGACGGAAAGTGCGATGGCTATCGCATTGGCCCAAGAAGGTGGATTGGGAGTCATTCATAAGAATCTCTCGATCGAAGGTCAGGCAGATGAGGTCGATAAGGTCAAAAGAACAGCCAATGGAATCATTGCTGACCCGGTAACACTACCGCCAACAGCCACGGTAGCGCGTGCACGAGAAGTTATGGCTCAGTCAAATATCTCTGGGGTGCCAATCACAACTGAGGGCCAAAAGCTGGTTGGAATAATCACAAAACGTGATTTGCGATTTCTCGAACGTGGGGACACCCCCATCGCTGAAATCATGACACAAACTGGGCTGGTCACGGCGACTGGCACGGTAACGCTTGATGAGGCAGAAAAAGTCCTCATGGCAAATAAGGTCGAAAAATTATTACTGGTGGATGAAAACGGTGTACTCACCGGACTCATTACTATCAAAGATATCGACATGCTCAAGCGATTCCCAAATGCGTGTAAAGACAATCAGGGACGCTTACGGGTTGGAGCGGCCGTTGGTGTATTTGATTTTGAAAGAGCTGAAAGCCTTATTTCCAAGGGTGTTGATGTGCTTGTTGTGGACTCGGCGCACGGGCATTCGAGCAATGTGATGGAGACAGTCCAGGAAATTAAGAAGCAATGGGAGATTCAGGTGATTGCGGGGAATGTGGCAACTCGGGAAGGCTGTCGTGATCTTTTGAAATCAAATGCAGATGGGATCAAAGTTGGGATCGGTCCTGGGTCGATCTGTACTACACGGGTTATTTCCGGTGTTGGTGTTCCGCAGATCTCCGCGGTCTGGGAAGCAGCACAGGAAGTTGCCGGTACGGATGTTCCAATCATCGCTGATGGAGGTATTCGCTACTCGGGAGATATTACGAAAGCGATTGCAGCTGGAGCTAACTGTGTCATGGTTGGCGGTTTGTTAGCTGGGGTCGCGGAGAGCCCAGGTGAGACCGTACTTTTTCACGGTCGAACGTTTAAGGCTTACCGCGGGATGGGGTCGTTGGGAGCAATGGTGCAGGGTTCGAGTGAGCGGTATCGGCAGCAGCAGGATGGTCGGAATTCGGACAAACTCGTTCCAGAGGGCGTGGAAGGCCGGGTGCCTTTCAAAGGATCTCTGAGCATGTTTGTTTATCAGCTTGTCGGTGGCCTACGTGCCGGGATGGGCTATTGTGGAACGCAAACAATTGAAGACCTACGGCGAGATGCCCGTTTCATACAGGTGTCTGCCGCAACTGTTCGAGAAAGTCATCCTCATGACATCGCTATTACGCATGAATCGCCTAACTACACGATGGATTCCGACGACTAGGGGAAAATTGAAAACGGGGTACTGCTCGGCTTCGCCAGCAATGGCCTTCATGGCAAGTGTTTTGGTTTGTAGTGTGGCAACGGCAGATGGTTGGCAGGACTTTTCGCCGGGCGCTAAGTTCGCAGTTCAAAATGCTGCTATGACGACAAGCAAGAGATCCTACGAAACGACCGTTTCGACGATAGATGGTGGAAGTGATAGTCGCTCTCCTCTCCTTAAAAAAGACATTCGGCTCACGTCTTCAGAGGTTCCCAGCAATTGCCTGGATGCCGCGGACGATTGTCGGGAAGAACTAGATAAGTTGCGAGCCGATACTCTTGCTTCAATCAATCTCGATATCCACGTCACTGGTGTTGCCGGAAATGATTTTCCGTGTGAATGCCGCCTCGAAGGAGAAGGTTGGGAGCCTCGGCAATTTGCGAATACAACGATGACGTGGAGAGCTGCCGGGTATTGTCACAAGCCACTCTATTTTGAACAGTGGAACTTTGAACGGTATGGGCATTCCGTCCATCCGGTGGCAGATCCGTTCTTGTCGGCAGGTCACTTCTTTACGACAGCAGCGTTTCTTCCATACAAAATGGGCGTCGAATTACCTTGGGAGTGCATGTATCCTCTTGGCTATTACAGGCCAGGCGATTGTGCGCCATGGACTGTTCCTGCACCTGCAATGAGTTTACGAGGTGCGGCTTTAGAAGCTGCTGCACTAACTGGTGCGTACTTCATCCTTCCGTTCCCAGGCCCAGGGTTCTAGCCTTGGGAATATGTTTAGGATTTTTTCACGGTTGCCAGATATGCATAGCGTCGGTGAATTGATTTGAATGTGACTGTGCAGCCTTTTTGTTCGGACATTGCAGAAATAGCTTTGTTGAGTTCAGGCCGGTAGTGGACATGAAAACATGCAAGCCACTTTTTGAGCCCTCGTGCAAAGAAGGAGGGTAGATCTGCCTGGTCCCAGAAATCAACAATGAGCAGTTCTCCACCTGTTTTGAGATTCGCAAAAGCGGCCTCAAGAGCACCTGGCCAGGTTGGTACCATTGACAGGCAGTAGGAGAAAAAGATTGTGTCGAACGGTTCATCACGACCGAACATCTTCACCCCGTCAAGTTCTTCTGCCAGACCTTGTCGCAGCATGATCGGTGGATTGTCACCGTGAGGTAGGCCAGCAGAAGAAATGCTTTTTGAAGCAGTCTCAAGCATTTCGTGGGATGCATCCAGCCCGTAGAGTGCACCCGTTGTTGTACGTTTCCCGAGTTTGATCAAATTGCGAGCGGTTCCGCATCCTACTTCGAGAGTCGCTGTATCCGGGCCTGTCACAAGTTCTTCAAGAAGTTGGTCCCGGCCAAGAAGGTAATAGCGTCGGGTGAGGTCATAGATATGCCGCGTAAAACGATACATATTGTCCATCGCTACGGCTTGATCATGCCCAGTAGACAATTTGTTATTCGATGAGGAAACCGGCGATTGGGGCGATGGAACAGATTCTGAAGTATCGGTCATTGATTTTCCGAGGCAGCAACCTTGTTGTAGATATGGAACATCCCGTATATCGCTGACCGATCCTGTTCGTGAAGCCGGCGGGATTCTTCTGGGTTGTAGTGAAATTGAGCGGCCGTTTCTGGTGAAAACGCCTCATCGACGGGAGACTTTTCTCCCGCTGTTCTGAAAATGACGCGAGTGTCCTCTGCTCCAACCTTCGCTATCAGACTCCATAAGTCATCAATGACATGTGGAGGCATCCAGTCTTGGCTGTCTAGAAGAATGAATCCGTTGAGTGAACCCGGCTCAGCAGTACCCAAGTAGTCGCCAAGTGATGCAACATGAGTCTCGACTCGATCGACCATCTCGCGAATCGTGTCGTAATTCTCTCTTTTGAGGTACTCCGGCAGTGCCTTCCGGTTTTCGTGATCGTATCGCCGTCCGAAACATTGCCAGGTAAAGTAGTTGTCATCCAGGGGAAAACCACATGCAAGACGACGAATTCGCTCCTTGTACGTATCAAAAAGCTTTTGTCCGCTACCGCCGGATTCTTCGAGCATTGCCGCATGCTGACTTGGCGGGATGCCAAGACTGTAAACAGCTACAGGCTGCCTCCCCATCCATCGTACAAGGCGATTGTT
Source organism: uncultured Planctomycetaceae bacterium (assembly GCA_963997395.1). GTDB lineage: Bacteria > Planctomycetota > Planctomycetia > Pirellulales > UBA1268 > UBA1268. The sequence goes on along the minus strand of CAXEMW010000085.1, from coordinate 4,729 downwards.
GAACAGCGGACCGAAATACTCATCGAAAATCTGCTCCTGCTCTGCGATAGAGCGAGCTTCTAGAAGTTTGGCAGGGTCTCTTCCCAACCGACGTGCGAGTCCGTGTATGACGCGAAGGAACTGGCCGAGTTTTGCCTGGTTGTAAAGCCCCCGTTTAAAGTAACTAATGCGCTTCGGCCCGATTGTTTTTCCTGGCCAATCGCTTGACTCCCAGAATGACCGAGTGGCAGGATCAATATTGTCCCTAATGTATTTTTGGTAGGCAGCAATGTTGTCTTTATGCTGCCCGTAGCCAAAAAAATTATAAAACGTGTCGTAATCAGGAAGGTATTTTACTGCCGCGAGTTTTAGTCGCGTAAGGCACATGTGATTGGAATTCAGATCGACAGCAACAATTTTTTTCGGCTTGTGCACAAGATAATTCAATACATTGCAACCACCACTCGAAATCGTTAGCAGACTTGAATGTGGACCGATATTCAGCGCTTCGGCGTCAACACGTGGGTCTTCCCATATTTGGTTGTAAACAAATCCACGAAACCAAAGAGTAAATAACCGCTCAAGAAGGCCTCTCTTACTCGCAAGGCGGTGGTGGTGAACGGCCTTTTTTAAATTGGCTCCCGTTTTAGGGCCATCAGTAACGGTCGTCATCAGCGGGTATTTTTCCTGCAAAAAAGAACAATAATGAGAATGTCTCAGGCCATTAAGTGAAGCCCAAAGCCCGAATCAAAAGTGTACCGGAGGAACATGGCCCTCGTCGATGGATGGCCACAAAATGGCAAAACAGTGACGGAAAGCAGAGGTTCTAGGGGTAGTCAGGTATTTTTGGTTACGTTGCGACGTGTCCAAAATATGCCAAAACAAGATCGGTCGCTAGCGACGAGCGGTTGTTCCGCTGGCGGCGGAACTCTTTTTGATCGCTTGCTCTCTTTGTTTTCCTTCAGCCATGAGCCGGCCATTTAACTCGGCAAGCTCTGTTCGGAGTTCGGAAATTCTGGTTCTTGTATCAAGAATAGTTTTTTGTAGGCGGCTGGTTCTCGACTGAAGTTTTTCAAGAGCGGCTTGTGCAAACTGTTGGTCTTCTGCCCATGCGTCACGATCCTTTTCCAAATCACTTGCAGTTTGTTTTTTTCGGTCACGTTCTCGTTCTGTGGCAGCTTTTGCCAAGCCAATCGAATCACTCATAACATTGATTGCAGATAACTCCTCAAGGAGATCTCGCCTCATTCCCTCAAGCCCACCGGATGTGACTGAGCCATTATCCGTCGTTTCGACTTCGGTGCCGAGTAACGCCGTGAGGGCATCCACGGAAAGCGCACTACTCGTTGGAAGATCTTCATAAACAGCCACCTTCGGATCCGTTGCCGCACGCGAGGTTAACCCCCAGTCTTTCCATGCTGCGATATCGTGTTCATCAGGAGTGGTTAATGGGGATATAGAGAGGGAGAGAACGTTTTCTCCTTGATCTTTTATGGTTTCAATGCTGAAAACGCCAAGGAACCCATGTTCGTCATCTGTCTGGAGATTGAAGATGGCGAGTTCAGCTCCTTCATTGAGTGGTTTTTCTGCATCTTTTGCCGACAGAGTTAGTTGGAGAGTTCCATTATTTGTGACTCGGTAGAGTCCCGGCTTTGCCTCGTCCTCTTCAACTTTCGGCGGTGCAAATGCAGCAGTTTTCCAATTACGGTTTCGCCATGTTTCTAGTCTGGCCTGCTTCCGTTGTGTGTTAATGATAGCTGTGTTGAGGCCTCCAAGCGTTTGAGCGATAGCATTATCAATCCCTGACTGATCGATCGCCTCGATATTTAATTCTTTCGCTCGAGGGGGAATTGCGTCTAAATCATCAACAACTACAACTTCATCATCACGTCGTATAGTCTTAGCGGAACTAAGCGTTCCACCGAGTTGTAGAATTTTACGACGGAGTTCAGTTGTTTCGTTCGTGTCATCGTCGTCAGCGAGATCGGCAATAAAAAACTTTTTGCCAGCAAATTTGCCATAAAGGGTTGTGTTTATTTCCGCGCGGGTGGCTCGGATTTTTTCTCGCCAAACGCGCTCACGTTCACCAACACGCCCGGCGAGATAGATAAATCCGGCGGTTGCAACCAGAACAAGCCATGCAAAGACCAGTGTTGTCCGATTGATACCTTGCCTTCCGAGCACGAGCGCAGCGGCTCCGGCAAGTATGAGAACGATAATCAGACCAATAATTACATAATGCATAAGGGGACTCCGCCCGAGGTAGTCGGAGTATAGCCAGTGTCCTAGGGCCGAGATCGAGAGCAGTTTCTGGGGAAAATTTGCTGTTTTTTGGCAACAGCCGTCGATTGCTGTGTTGCCAAGCGGCAACACGGGATTCCATGCGGGTGTCCCGACGCAGGCATTGGAGAGGCTGAAACGCATTATTTTTGTCGCTAAACAGGCACATTTCCCGGTTTTCGATGCTCCTTGTCCAGCCGTCCGGCATAGCGAATGCACTGATTTAGAGATGGCTCGAAGACACGAGCGTTTGTTCGGTGTCTGTTCAGGCCCCCACTCCCATTCATGAAGAGAGCCCTTATGTCGTTATCTCCAGTCATTTCAGGAAGCCGAAGGAACACTCAGAACGGAACTTCCCGGCAGTCGAATCAGGCTATCGATGATCCAATACGCCTCTATCTTCTGCAAATGGGTGGAATACCTCTCCTCGACCGTGATGGTGAAGTAGAGAGCGCACGTCAAATTGAACTGTGGCGTCGACGTTATCGGAATGAATTGCTTGGAAATGATTTGGTACTCAGGGCAGCAGTCAGGCTTCTTGAGCGAGTGGAGGCTGGGACAGTTCGGCTTGATCGCACACTTGAAGTTTCCGTTACGAACACAGATGAAAAGAAACGTCTCTTACAACGTCTCAGTCCGAATCTGGAAACCCTACGCCGGATTATCTCTGAAAACCAGAAACTTTTCCGTCAGGCGACGTCGAGGACGTATCCTCTGACTGTTCGCCGTAAAATTTGGCGGCAATTAGTGCGGCAACGTGGTAAAGCCGTTCGTCTTGTCGAAGAAATGCGTCTGCGAATTCAGAGACTCGATCCAATGCTCAAACAGATTCGTGATCTTGCGAGCCAGGCTTCAGACATGAGACCTCAGGAACGCCGCCGCCTTTATGTTGGCCTGGGCGAGACGCGGCGAACACTTCGTCGGCGTTTGAGTCGGTTAAAGTCGTATGAAGAACAGTATGATGCCGCGAAACGGCAGCTTGCTGCGGGCAATTTGCGACTTGTCATTTCGATTGCCAAACGATATCGAAACCGAGGCCTTGCATTTCTTGATCTGATCCAGGAGGGGAACGCAGGCTTGATGCGAGCTGTCGATAAATTTGAACACGCCCGTGGTTTCAAGTTTTCAACGTATGCGACCTGGTGGATACGTCAGGCTATTACGAGGGCTATTGCGGATCAGAGTCGCACGATTCGCATGCCCGTGCACATGGTCGATGCAATGGGGAAGTTAAGAAACCTCTCTCGTGAATTTCTTCAGGAACATGGACGGGAGCCAAGTGTTGAAGAACTAGCTGAATGCTCGGGAATGCCCCTCGATGACGTGTGTTGTATCGAACGTATGGCTCATCGGCTGGTTTCGCTTGATCAGCCTTTAGGTGAGAGTGAGGAAAATGCCGCTGGTGATTTTGTTCGTGATACTCACGAAGATGATCCGCTGCGGGGCATGAATCAACACGCGTTACAGGCATCGTTGGGGAAGGTTCTCAATGCCCTTTCCTATCGGGAACGTGAGATTCTCAGACTACGGTTTGGTCTTGCAGATGGGTGCTGTTACACGCTTGAAGAGGTCGGCACAATTTTTGGAGTCACGCGAGAGCGCGTTCGGCAAATTGAAGCCAAGGCCGTGGAAAAGTTACGGCAACCCGGCTTCCATGCTGATCTTGCAGGTTTTGTTGATGACGGTCTTGTAGAGAAAGTTGGCACCCTCGGCCCACATCGAGGTCGTGGGACAATTGATACACGCTCCAGAACAACTCGTCCGCCGGCGCACGCTATGCCGACTTTGCCTCATCAAGTGCCTGTTGCAGCTTCTCCTTCGACTGGACACCCATGAATTGGTTGACCAGCTGTCCACCTTTGAAAATCATTATCGCGGGAATGCTTGACACGTTGTAGTTCATCGCAAGGCTACCATTGTCGTCCACATTGACTTTGCCAACTCGGAATGTACCTGCATTTTCTGAGGCAAGCTCTTCGATAACTGGGCCAATCATTCGGCAAGGTCCACACCAAGGGGCCCAAAAGTCAACCAAAACCGGCACATCTGAATCAAGAACATCCTGCTGAAAATTAGCATCGGTAAACTCCATCGCATTTCCCATTGTTTTCTCCTGGAGGGGAATAAAGAGTGGTTGCTTGTGGTGCGGGCGAAGTAGCAAGTGCTACTCTATCTGTGTCCACGCCTTTTACGTTCAATTTTCGTAGTATAGCAGGAATGCAAATTTTGGTCGCTAGGTAGTGTGGGATGATTCCGCAGTTCTTGCGGGCAGTATTGGAGCCCGATTCCAAACCAGAAAGATACAAACGGCCATGACGAACAAGCAATCTGGTGGTGGACCCAGTGGTTGGGTCGTGAACCGAGGACCCGATGGTGGGCTCCAATCAGGGGTGGCCCCCCTGCCCGGCAGCCAATCTGAAGAGTTTGTATGCATCGATGTCGAGGCCGCTGGGTTTAATTATAACGATGC
>CAXEMW010000084.1:0-12775 GCA_963997395.1 uncultured Planctomycetaceae bacterium | reverse complement strand
TAAGGCAACGCCCAAAGCGACGCCCAAAGCGACGCCGAAGCCGACGCCAAAGCCAACGCCGAAGCCGACTCCGAAGCCGACGCCACGCAAGGCCACGCCGCGCAAAGCCGCGCCGCCCACACGCAAGGCCACACGCAAGGCGCCCAAACGCCAGGCGGACGGGAAAAAGAAGACGCCGAAGAAGCCTGCTGCTGCACCGGTGCCCGCGCAGAACTTGCTCGTTCCCCTCTGTTCGCAGCTGCGTGTGGTGCCCATGCCGATTTCGCCACCCTCGCCAAGGTCGCAGTTCAGATCAATACTCTGTAAATCGTTGGTCATTCTGCCTTCCCAGCCAAGCCGAGTGCGTGGGTGATACCTTGTTGTGCCGTTGCAAGGATGTCGTGTTGATGACGGTACAGTCGATGTGCGTCTGCGAGGGTTGTTTCAGAAAAACAGACGGCGTCACCTGGCCGAAGTTGCGCTGCACGAGGCAAGTCAGCAGCAATCACCTTTCCCAGCACTGGATAGCCACCAATTGTCTGAGCGTCACAAAGAAGAAGAATGGGGCTTCCATCAGGGGGAAGCTGGACTGTTCCGGGCAGTACGGCCCGAGAAAGAGAAGTGGCCGGCAGTGGTGGAAGTGCCCCATGAAAACGAATACCCATTCGATCACTTTGTGCAGAGACATCCATCGTCGTGTTTGTCATGGCACGATGTGCAGCTGAGACAGGTCCTTCAGAAAGAATCCGAAGTGTGCATGGACTCGTGGGGAGTGGGGCTACGTCATTGGCGAGGCTCCAGGTTGTCGAAAACGAAGTCACAAGTGGTTCCCCAATCGCGAGTTGATCTCCAGCTTGAAGAGATCTTCCGCCATACCCTCCAAGTTTTGCTGCCATGTACGTACTGCAGCTATTCAGGACGGGTGGCACACAGATACCTCCAGCCACAGCGAGGTAGCCTCGGCATCCCTTTGTTACATGCCCAAGGTGTACAGTGTCGCCGCGTCGGACACGGATTGGGCGTAAGCTAGCGAGTGAATTGTTCGTAGCACCTGCAATCGCAATGAAACAATCTGTTTTAAATTGCACTGTGGGCCCGAGAAGCGTGTACTCAAGTACTGCGGCATTCTCTGGATTGCCAAGGATGCTATTTGCGAGTACGGCAGATACCCGATCTGCTGCGCCGCTAGAGGGAACACCAGAAGAACGCAATCCGCTGCGGCCAAGATCCTGAACCGTTGTCATGAGGCCCGGTTCAAGAATCAGTATATCTTTTGATGTTCCGCATTTTGATGCGATAGTGGCTGCAGAATCGGGCTGGGCATTCACATGGTTCGTTTCATAAAAATGAACTCGATCACCAGGCTGCAAAAGGGCAGGAGGTGAACTCATTAGGTCAAAAAACGTGGTATCTGTTCGTCCTATCAGATGCCAGCCACCAGGGGTTTCAAAAGGATATACGCCGGTCTGACTGCCTCCAATACCCACGGACCCAGCAGGAACGTGCCGTCGAGGTGTGGGAAGACGTGGTGTTTCGAGTGTCTTTGGGAGGCCTTCAAGGTATGGAAACCCCGGGGTAAAACCGATTGCAGTCACCACATATTCCGGTTCTGTGTGCAGCTGAATAAGTGTTTTGCTGTCAATCGCATGATCGCGGCAGACCGCATCAAAATCAGGGCCGGAATCTCCGCCGTACCGAACGGGCACGTCATGAATTTTTCCGCTAGTCAATGGAGACTGCGGCTGTGCCAGTGCAGCACGTATTCTCCCTTCGAATGTAGCAAGACAATCAATAAGCAGGGGGTTATAGATCACCGTGACTCGGTCAGGGGATACAACAACATCGCGTATTCCACGAATAGATGATTCACGAATGGTATTCGCAATAGACGAGAGTGTTTGTAGTCGTTCTACGAGGCTCGTCGGGTCACTTGAAAGTGAATATTCAACGGCAGTGTCACCAGTGACGTGGCTTACGATTCCGCCACATGTGATGCTCGTTGATGTGTCACGAATAGAATCCATAGACGAGATGACCTGGAGAAATCATTCTGATAGATACTACGAGCCATCTGGTTCAGGAGTTTTTGAATCGGTGTCCCCGGTGTCATCTTTAGGTTGGTCATCAAGCATTTTTGCAAAGTTGAATTCATCGTCACCAAACCCATGCTTTAGTGAAAAGCTGTCATTATCATTTTTTTCTGGTTTTTCAGAGGGCTGGGTGTTTGGCTTGGGGCGTTCGGTCGGAGTCCCTTGCGGTCGTGATCGTAAGCGTGCTGAAAGATTCGTGAGCCATTCATCAGAGGGAAATTGATACGGCCGAAACTTTTCGAGTGTGCCCGTCTCTTCTTGAACAAAAAGGGCTCGCTGTTGTCCGAGTCTTCCTGCAGCGGGATTCTCTACAAGCTGACTTGAGTCTGTGCCACTCATTTGGAAAAGGACCCGAAGTTCAAATTCTTTGAGGGTGCCACGTTCAAATGTACGTTGAAGGTTTGTCAGTGAATCGCACCAGATCACGGCGTGGATACCGACGGTTGGTCCATCCTTTAGAATAGTGACAAGTTGTTGGGCGGGGCTGGCTTCCTGTTCACCTGACATCGAGAAACCAAAGTCATTTTCGTTGCGCCTGATTTCACGGAACCGAGCCAGATCGCGAATGACGACAAAAACTGATTCTGCATCCAAGATCTGTTCGTCAAGTCTCCGTTGGACTTCGGCAGCCAGGTCACGAAAGGCATCAACAACTCCAAGCCGGCTAACAACTTCAATTTCATGTGGCAAAAACTCAGTCAATTTGCTGAGCATGGTATCAGGGTGTTCTTCAGCGATAGCTGGCTCAAAGAGAACAAACCGACTCGCCTTCCCAATTGCACCGCCAGGGTAGGGATCACTGCCTGCGGCCAGACTTACTGTGGCCATTGATAAAATGCTGGTGGCGAGGTCTTCACGCTGCCCAACGATAAGTAGGTTTGTGCCACCCTGCCGCCGGAACGCTGCTACAGTCGGATCCTTAATGGCAATCGCATCACCGAGCCAGGCCATCGGTGCTACTGGCGGTTTGCCATCAATTGTTCCTGTGTCGATAAGTTCTCGAAGAAGTGTATTTGCATCGGGATCAGCAGCGTCATTTCCATCAAAAACAAGCCGAGGTAATTCTGGAATGTCCTTCCGTGAGTCAGCGAGCTCTCTGAGTTTCCCGAGATATTTTTCGCGTCTCTCTTCACCGAGCCAGACCACCTGGAAAGGATGGTTGCCTTCAACCATGCCGTTTGCATCATTGTAAATTGCTTCACCAGGACGCGTCAGAAGCCTGGCGGCAGTGTTATCTTCACTCAAAATGAGACTACTGTCGGCTTCATTGCACTGAAGTGCTACCCGAACAGCCATCTGCCCCATCGTTGCTCGTGGAAGACTGTAGGAACCACCAAGCGTTTGGGAACCAAGAAGTACATGCATGCCGAATGCTCGACCCTGTCGAACAAGTCGGTCCAAAACAAGAGAGCAGTCTTGTGCCAGTTTGTCATCTTCAACAAACAATTCCTGAAACTCATCAATGATGAGCATGACACGAGGCATTGGCTCAGGGTGCCCGCTGGATCGGTAGCCGGCCAGATCTTGGACAGATAGATCTCTGAAAAGATCACCACGTCTCTTCAGTTCGCGATCGAGCTGTTCAAGGACCGACAGTCCAAATTCACGCTCACTTTCAATTGCAATAACACGGGCGTGAGGCAGTTTGTAATGGTCATACAGCTTGAACTCGACGCCTTTTTTGAAGTCAATGAGGTAGAACTGAATCTCATTGGGGCTGTAGTTGAGAGCAAGGTTCGTAATCAATGCATGCATCATGGTTGACTTGCCTGAGCCAGTCTTTCCAGCGATGAGTACATGCTGGCTTGTTCCTTTGCCAAGACGCATCGATTGCGTTTTCTTCGCACCTGCCGGGCCAAGTGGTACGTTGATCTCTTTGGAGGTGTCACCAGTCCACCATTTGTCCTCAGGGGGGGCAACTCTGTCGAAAGGTACTTCCACACGCTTCGCTGCAACAGCTGCCTGACCAACCCGATTGATGATCTGGGTGAAAACCTTGTCTTCAGGCGAGGTCTCTGGGTGCAGAGGCCACTTTGAAAATTCTGGATCAACCCAGGTAAACCGTCCGTCTTGTAATGTGAGGTTCGTTGTATTGGATTCGATATCACTGAGCGTAAAACCAGACGGCAATGTTTGTGTGGTATCCACCGATAGAATAGGAAAGACACCACAGCGAGCACCCGAGCTTGCAATGCTGGCTAACCGACGTGCGGCAGTCTCTGTGAAGTTTGCTGGGAAATTAGCGATTGCCACGAACCGGTATGGTTCAGGAACTTCTGCTTCAGCGTTGTATTCGCCGATTGTTCGGTATTCGTTCCGCAAATACTTTTGAATTACCATCTCCATTTGTTCAGTGATTAATTCAAGTTGCTTGTCGATCTGTCCAGGTTCGGTCCAGATACGGCTCGATACGAGCAATTCGTCATGGTCGGCAAGATGCATAAAACCAGCGAACTGTTTGCCAAGTCCCAGAGGATCAATAATTGTGAATCGACTTTGTCCGGGTGGAAGACCGGAGGCGATTCGAAGCATCACAGCCTGAAGAAGGCTGGATGCAGCTTCTTTTTCTTGCGGTGTTGATTTAATAAGCAGGGCTGCCTGATCGGGACATGGAATAAACGCAGGCTGCTGCCATTCCAAAGGGCCAAAACTGTTGAGTGAAGCATGCTGAGACAGCCCTCCGTCAATCGACTCCATAGATAAGTCAAGATGCCCGAACCGAATGCCTGGAGGCGTTGCCTCTGGAAGTGGTACGGAGCCATCTGATAATACGTTCCAGTCAGGAAAGGCCTGAGAGTCAATTACGTTTGCGTTTGAAAAAATGAGATTTGTTTGTTCCCGCGCCGATTTCCATCGATCTGTCATCTCTTGCCACTGTTTGTCTTTTACATCAGCAAATTGTCTCTGTTTTTCTTCACTATCGGCTTTGATTGCCGTAATTTTTTCACGACCCTTTGCCTCAACAGCCTTTATTTTTGGTGGATAGGTTTCATCGAGGACAGCAAGGCCACGACCTTTTTTGTCTTGAATCGCGTTACATCCAGCTTCATATTTCTCTTGAAGCGAGGCAATTGCCACCTCTTTTTTTGATCCAGCAGAGGCGGAGCCAGCTGCGTGCCCACCGTGCTTTTTCTCCATGTCACGTTCGTGCCGTTTGTCGAGTTTGTGTTTATCTCGCTCTAATTTTTCGGCAATCACATCAAGGCAGCCCGCATGGCAAAGCGCAAGTGTTTGTCTTTTTTTAGAAAATTCAAGCACTCGGGTTTCGAGCTCTGTCCTCGCTTTTTTCTTTTTCCCCGACTGCCATAAGAAGCCTCCGCCAATCGCTGCAAGGAGGGTTACGATCCCTGAGGCACCTGCTATGGCGAATATTGGGAGTTCTGATTCACTCATGCTGAGCGGGATTGCGACGGCCGCAGCAATGAGGCCGGCGAGAAGGAAGGGTATGATGACGATCGAGGCTGTGACGGCATCGGAAAAAGCCCATCGAACGCTTGGTAGAGCAAGCACTGCCTTTGCATCATTCCGGATTTCTTCGATCAGTGTTTTGAGGTGTTCAATCAGCTGTTTGCCTTCAGGAAAAGAATGGCTGTCTGATGCGGCATCGGCAGTATTCGCGTCGGTTTCTTGAACAGAATTGTCTTCTGAATCTGTCGGGAAAAGCAAATCCGCTGTCGCGACTTTCCATCTGACAAGTCTGTCTTGTAGCTTTTTCAGATCGTTATCAACTTGCTCGATGGTCTGAGCAAGTGATTCAATGAGATGAGACGTTTTTCTTTCGACATCTTCTTTCTGTTGACTGAGAGACTCCCCTGCCGAAAGTGTCTCGAACTCAAGGTCGTCAGTTTTCTCTTTTTCAACTTCTTCCCATTCACGGAGAATTTGGGCCTCGCGCTCTTTTTTTTGCTTATCAAGTGTCATCTGTTGGGCCTGCACTTGGCCTTCGAGACGTTTTTTATCCTTCTCAAAGTCGGCATTAAGTGAAACAATCTGGCTTGTGCAGCGTTCTTTGACCTTTTGTAATTTCGATTCTGTGTCTGCTTGCAATCGAGAAGTCTCTTCTTGAAACTTCTTTTCGATCAGTTCTTCGAGCCTGACTCGCTGAGAGGCCTCTTTGCGAAGCGTGGTGATCTGCTCTCGAAGAAGATCACGGTCGTAGCATGACTGTTCTTCCAATTCAGGCGTAGGCTTGTCGATATCGGGAGTAGGCATAGATAAAAAACAGTTGTTGTGTCAGATTGGAGTGGTTCGCGAACGATTGAAGGTGCTAATAGACGACGTCATCACTCACGTCACGGCCCGCACGATCAAGTACTTCGGCGAGCCTGCCCACCGCCTCTAGGGTTTGCTTGACGTCAGGCTTTAAAGGGATAATGAACTCTTCGTGGAATCGTCGAGCCGTCGCATCATCCCACGTCTCAGCGGTGATTTCCCATTTTATGCCGAGTTGTTTCAAGGCCAGTGCTAGTTTCGCTGCCCCACTTGATAGATCACACGTCTTCATGGATCAGTACTCTCTTCAGTTGAAGTTTTGCTATCGCTTTCGTCTATTTGGCGAGCCACTGATTCTACGGGAGAGGTTGTGCCCGAGGTGCTTGTCCCGCTAGGGCTCACCACAGTCTGATAATTTTCAAGTGCTGTAAGCATCTGTTCAAGCCGAGCAATTGCCTTTGGGCAGTCAACATCAATAATTTCACGAAATCGAACAAGCCTGATGCACGTTTCTCTGAATTGCTGAAGGACTACTGGGGTCCATCGCTTAACGAGTTCTAGTTTCTCTTCTGCCCGTTGCAATCTCTTTCTTGCCTTTTCGAGGTTCTTTTTCTCTTCAGCACATGCGGGTGCATTGTCACCAACCTTCTTGTATGTTCGGCAATGTTCGAGATCTTTTATAGCCTGATTGACGCCATCAGCGGCGCGTCTCATCTCTGCTTTCCAAAAAGCTGCGCGGTCAACGGTGATCCAGTCAATTCCACGTTGACCCTCAACTTCAATCTCAGCGAGTGCCTGACTTGAGTCATGCGCATACGTTATCATTGCAAGCTTAACGAGACTGAGCGTATCGATTGACTTGATGTCGGCCTGTGTTGACATGTGGTCTACCGGGTTTGTGGCTGTTTCTTATCGCTGGTTCTGATATTCCTCGACGCGCTCCGCCTTTCGGATCAGATACGGCACGTATTCTCCTGTTGATTCCACAAATCGACCAAAGGTGGTGAGCTGTTGTTCAAACTCTTCTGCAAACTTCTGGTGCTCCTGGTCTCGCCAGGTCGCAGAGAGCGCCTGAAGTTGCCGTTGAACTGTTTGCATCTGCGAATGAACTTCTGTACTAAAATGGCGTAGCCGTGACGCGAAGCGTCGCAACTCCTGTGGATCGACGATTGCCTGTCCCATGGGAAATACTCCTTGAGTAGCGTTGTTCGGCTAAGGTTTGAATGCGAGCGGAATACGCGGAACAACGTTTTTCCGCATTGATATCTTAACGGGTAGACGGCAGGTGCGTGAACATGCAGGATTTCACCACCAGTCCGGCGGCTAAAACGTCACGGGATCGAGTCATGACATTCTCCAGAGAACCAGCTATGAGCGACCAAACAGCATCGAAAAAAGGACATCAGCCGCCCGCCGTCAGTCATCCTGGGGGCGAGCCAGCCCTGGACGAGTCGGTTTCAGTGGAGCCGACAGTTGGTTGGCATTGCACCCACTCGTTCTATCGGTTCGATCGAGCGAGACTCGCTCAGCTCACGGACGCCGAGCGCACGGAGGGTCTGGTGGCCTTTAGGGAAGCATTGAATGAAGAGTCCGCGTCGAGTCCGACACGGCTTCAGAAGTGGATTGTCCCTGGTCATAAAGCGGACTTCGCAGTTATGGCTCTGGATCCGTCGCCTCATACTGTGGATAGCACTCACCAACGCCTTTTGGCAGGTCCGATGGGGTCGGCACTTGAGTCGACCTATTCGTTTGTGGGGCTTACAGAGGTTAGTGAGTATCTGCCGACTGCTGAGCAGTTTGCAGCAAAACTTGTGAAGCAAGGAGAAGATCCTGAGAGCGCTAGCTACAAAGCACGAGTAAAGGGGTACGCAGCGAGGGAACCTTCAATGCAAAAAGCAAGACTGGAGCCAGATTTCCCTCCTTGGCCATGTGCGTGCTTTTACCCAATGAATAAGAAGAGGAAAGTCGGTGAGAACTGGTTCGCCCTTCCGTTCTCGGAGCGTAGTCGACTCATGGCCGAACATGGTGCAAGTGGAATGAAATTTGGTGGTCGAGTGTCTCAACTCATTACAGTCTCGGTCGGTCTTGATGATTGGGAGTGGGGAGTTACTCTTTGGGCGCGTCGTCCAGAGTTTCTCAAGGAAATTGTCTATACGATGAGATTCGATGAGGCGAGCGCTCGCTACGCAGAATTTGGGCCATTTTATACTGGCTATGTTGCGACTGCTGACCAAATTATTGACCACTGCCGAATTGGGTTGTAGGCAAAACCTTCGTTAATTTGTTGCCGCAGGATTTTCCTGCTCTGCATGTGAAAACACAAGTTCGACGGGTGTGCCCCGTTTGGGTACGCGTCCGGTAAAAACTTCAAACAGTAGCGAGTCATTTGCCTGGGAACTGGTAATTGGCAGATCGAGTGTCGCAGCTGGAAAGTTCGAGACACATACGAGATCACCGCCATCCGCCTGATAGTATTCAATATTTGTTTTAGGGTTTTTCCAAAAACTACTTCCAGCAAAAATCCAGTTGTAGTCTAACTCCTGCCCGGTCTGGCTGTTCTTCACCCATTGTTGAGCAGGTGCTTCGTGGTCTCCGGTTTCATCTTGCCAGCGCACTGCGATCGCTACTGAATCTCCAGTCGCTGGTTTGAATTCAGGGTAAAACGAGGCTGGGTTGCCTGCACGAAGACCGATCGCGAGAAGGCCAGTGTGAACGAGCTTGGCGGTGGCGTCGACTGCGACAACAGATTCATGTTCTTTGGTTTTTCGAGGGCAGGCAAAAAACTCAATAGGCCCATCGGCAAGCGCGACTGCACCACCGACTATAAGCTGCCGTGACTGAGCATCGACCCAAACGGCTTGTTTGGGTGAAAGGCGAGTAAGTTCTGGGTGCGAGTCAACGGGTTCTGCTGCTCCGACCACGAGTGAGACAAGTGCAGCCACGATTCCAGGAAAACAGATGCTCGACAATCTAACTGGAAATGATCGGGGGAGTGGATATGGAGTCGTTGCCATCTCAGATATTATTTTCTGGTAAAGGTTTTGCTGCAGAGCCTGAGTTGGTTGAGTATAGTTTGACTGACGGACGTTTTTTCAATCGTACTCTAGCGTGGCGTATGAGCTGAACGTGCTGGAGGGGTGGGCACCAGCGTCCACCACTGGAGAAGTTTAATGCCGGAACTACAAGGAAAACATGGAGATCAAGTGAACGGCATTTTAGTTGACTCAAAGAGTACTCCACAACAAAGGCCATCGCTCCCCAGTGAAATAGAAGACGAAATCACCTGTACAAAGCAATATCATAAGGCAGGTCGATTCGTTCATGGGAAGCTGAAACGTCGGAAGATTATCGGCCGTATTGAGAGTCTGGCAGCTCTTTGTGGTGGCAGAGATGCAAGGCAGTGTCTTGAAAAGCTGACACAACTCGTAGCAAAAAATATCACGAACGATAAAGAGTCCTCCTCCGGATGCGCTGTTTTAAAGGAGTGTCTGTCAGCGAGGTCACAGTTGGCTTGCAAAGCCGACCAATGGCTAGTGGGCGAAGCTGTCATCTGGGGTTTCGTGTGGTTTGCTCGAAGTGGCAGAGTTAATAGTTCGGCCGGGCGAATACTGGAGGATCTTGTTCAGATTGGAGAAGTCGGCCTTAAAAATCTATTCAATGGTGAATTTTCTGCGACCCCCTTCCTTCTGGCCTGTGGAGGTCTCTTAAAAGACGTCGATGGTTGTCAGTCTTTTGTGGATGCGGCGCGAGAGAATCTGCATCTTGAGGTTCAAGAACGTGTGGGCGATGACGGCGGTGTTGGGATGGCGTCATCGCCTGAAATTCTTACTGCAGTTAACAGGTGGGCTCGTTGTCGAGAAGTTATTCGTGCAACGAGCGGTAAAAAGTTAGGTAAGGAAACAAATAGCAAAATTGACCAGGCGGTTGTATTTGCTGTTCTTCTTTTGGGCAATAGTGGTCAGCCGGTAACAGAATGTGGATGCGATGCGGAGCAATCCGCAGCTCCAATACTTCAGGTGGCTTCATGCGGACGGAAAAAAGTCGCGGCGACTGTGCTTGCACTCACAGAAGGGAAGAATTCAGCAGGGGACGTGCGATGGACGGAAAAAGGGCTCAGCGAGCGTTCTTTGTTTGATGAAGAGCAAAAGATTGCCGTCTTTCGTAGTGGCTGGAAACGTGGGGCAGTACGGGTGCTCGTGTCGTATCGTGATGAGTCTCCCTATCTTGAAATTGTAGCTGGGGGTCGGCTGGTTGTTGCAGGAAGGTGGGATATCGCGCTTCGTTGTGAGGGCAAAGAACTTCAACGTGTTGGACCTTGGCGGCGAACATGGTGGGACGCGAACGATAGCGCGGTCTATTTCGAAATGTCTGTCGATGTGGAAGGCGGGAGACGATTGGAACGATCCGTGTTACTTTTGCCAAAAGATAAAGTCGTGCTCCTGGCCGATGCGGTTGTTGTCCCTGAACTAAAACACGGTGACCAATCAGACCTTCTCGCAGCAGAAATCCAATTACGGAGTTCTCTTTCTGTGTCACCTTCGATTGCAATTGATCCATCCGAAGAAACATGTGAAGTGTTTGGGAGTGATGGGAAACCCCGATTCCTTGCCATTCCACTCGCCTTGGAGGAATGGCGAGAATCATGTCGAGGTCATGGAAGTCTTGGCATGTCAGGTCAGCGACTTGAATTGAAGCAGAGGGCGGAGGCCGGAAGGCTCTATGCGCCGCTCTGGATTGACTGCAATGCGGGGCGACTGAAGCGATTGCACGAGCAGCCTGAATCTAACCAGCGAACATGGCGGCAGTTGACAGTAGCAGATACTCGGGAAACGCTCCGTGCTGATCAGGCAGTCGGTTTCAGGGTGCAATCATGTCTGGACCAGTGGTTTGTATATCGGTCACTGGATGAGGCACGTAATCGCACAGCCTTGGGGTGTAATATGTCATCAGAATTTCTTGTTGGCCGCGTGGCTGGAAATGGTGTTGTGAAGCGTTTGTTGGAAGTCGTCGAAGACCGCGTATTGTATTAACTCCCATGGATAGACAGAGCAGTCAGAGGCCGACAGCCGAAGTGCAGTCGCTTTGCACAGAAAATTGGAAACATGTTCTTGGTCGGGTGGCTGACGCGTGTACAAAAGCCGGCCGAGAAACAGCTTCTGTACGAGTCGTTGGTGTGACAAAATATGTTGATACGGCACGGACGAGAGCACTTTACAATGCAGGGTGCCGAGATCTCGGTGAAAGCCGGCCGCAGGCTCTTTGGGAAAAAGCTGCGGCGTTTGCTACTGACGATGTGAGTGTCCAATGGCATATGATTGGCCACTTGCAGCGGAACAAAGTGGCAAAGACAATGCCGTGCAATCCCATTCTACATACCGTCGATAGCGTACGGCTTGCCGAGGCAATCAGTCGCTCGGCCATGGAGTTGTCTATGGTGTGCGAAGGGTTGATAGAAGTGAATCTGTCACAAGACGGTGGACGAAGTGGTGTGTTGCCAGACCGTCTGCTGGATAGTGCGTCACAGATTCTTGAACTCCCTGGGGTGCGTATTCGTGGCCTCATGGGAATGGCAAGTCATCCAGAAGCTGGCCGAAAGCCACGACAGGAATTTGCATGGCTTCGTGAATTACGTGATGGCTTGAATGACAGATTTCCTGACGCTGGTGGGCTACCGGAACTATCTATGGGAATGAGTGGCGACTTTCAGGACGCAATATGCGAGGGCAGTACGATAGTCCGTATCGGATCCGCATTGTTTCACGGATTGAGGTGAGAATCAGGACATGGGCAGGGGTGTCGAGAGGTATTTGGGCGATATGCCACTTCTATGATATGGGCGAACTAGTCGTCAAAGCGTACTTCAAGAATTTCAAAGTTCATTTTCCCTGCTGGCACATCAACACTTATCTTTTGGCCCACCTTGCTACCCATGAGGCCCTGCGCCAGTGGGCTTGCAACATTGATTTTTCCTGCGTCGTAATCTTCTTCCCCGGCCCCAACAAGAACGAACGTTTCGTTGTCACCAAAGTCGAGGTCTTTTACGATAACGGTAGCACCGAAGACAACTTCATCACTTGCTTCCTTTGATCGCTCGACAATGACAGCTCGTGCAAGCTTGTCACGTAAAAGATTAATCTTCGCCTGGAGCATGCCCTGGCTTTCTCTTGCTCCGTGGTATTCAGCATTTTCACTAAGATCTCCTTCGCTTCTTGCTGCCGCAATGCGTTTCGTGATCTCAGGCATTTCTTCTAGTTCAAGTTGGTCGACTTCTGTCTTGAGTTTTTCGTAACCGACCTTTGTCATTGGAATACGATCAGACATGTAAAATCTCCTCGTTGGTCTCCATCAAATTTATTATGCGACGAAAAATATTCTGTGACCGTGGCCTATGAATTAACTTCAGGGTCATAGAGTAGACGACCGCAACTTCTGCACATTGCAACGTTTCCTGTCAGAAGCAGTGACAGCATCTTTCCAGTAAATTGTTGGTGGCA
>CAXEMW010000083.1:0-12837 GCA_963997395.1 uncultured Planctomycetaceae bacterium | reverse complement strand
CTCGCAAGCCTCGGTACAGCCCTCTCCTCACCGTGAAATTACACAACCCAAAATACGTGAGCTGGAGAAGTTTCGTTGACAAAGCGTACTGGCTGGCTGACCTTCAACAATGAACGGAGCCTCACGTCTCGAAGAAGCGTGAGGCTCCGTTTTTTTGTTTTGTAAGACGCCTTACAGACCGTGGAAAGCGTCTTCCGGCACAGGATTTAACAGATTGGGTCCTTCTTCTCTGTAATCACCGGCAGTTGCGGCGACATCTCAGCGTTCAATTCGGTAAAGGGTTTCCACTCTTCCGGCAAATTGTCCTCGTGGAAAATTGCTTCTACCGGGCACTCTGGAACACATGCCTCACAGTCGATGCATTCATCCGGATGAATGTAAAGCATCTGGTCGCCCTCATAAAAGCATTCGACTGGGCACACGACAACACAGTCTGTGTACTTGCAGGCGAAGCAGGGTTCAGCAACGACATGCGTCATAACAGGCTAACTCCTTATCAAAATGACCTTAAACCAAACCGTGTGCGACTTCTCGCATCGGTATTCCAAAATTCCAAATGAGCCAAGAAGTCAAACCGTACCGAATGGGCAAAACTTATCGATATCGATGGACGTCTCAACAGCGGCATCGTAGGCAGCACCGAGCCACCTGTCAACGAATTCTCCATCGGATAGACCGGAATCAGAACTTCAACAAGAGTCTCCAGGGGGGGAAAATTCGTCTCTTCGGCACACACCCAACTTGGTTGTTAGCAGAAACAGGGGGTATAGTTCATAAACTGCAAAATTTCTGCGGAGACGTCGCCGTGACTGAGAGCACGAGAAACTTGGACAATGAGACTCAGTCTCACTGCTCCCCTATTGATCAAGCACTCATCAAGGAATGTCTAACTGGTGACGTCCAGGCTTGGACTACATTTATCAGGCGGTTTGGACGTCTTATTCGAGCCGTCGTCACCAAGACCGCGCAAAGAAGAGGTTGGAACATCACAGCCGCCGACTGTGACGACATCACAGCCGAGGTCTTTGCCCAACTGGTTTATCGCAATGCAGCCTCTCTCAGACTCTTTGCCGGCCGCTCAACATTGACAACCTATCTCACTGTCATTGCTCGGCGGGTTACCGTACGAGCCATGCTCAAACAAAGCACGCTTCCAAAAACTCTTTCCCAGAGCACCTCTTTCCCAGAACAAGCAGACCGTACTGCCCTTCCACAACAACAAATTGCACAACAAGACGAAATAGAACATTACCTGAAACAGCTCTCAACAGAAGAGCAGGTGCTTCTTCGTATGCACGACCTCGAGGGACATAGTTACAGCGAGATTTCCCACGCAACCGGAATTCCAGTCAACTCAATCGGACCTCGCTTATCCAAAGCTCGTAAGTCCATCCGTCAGAATGATCACGTGACGGATAATGACAGCGGCATGCCAGACGAGAGCCGATAAGGCTCATTGGCCCGGCGAAGCAACAGCAGGTGCGATGACGACTGATGGATCGGCTAAATCGATTGGCTCGTACCCATCGTACGCTGGCATCTGCCAGAGTTGTCCCGGATCAGTCGACGGAACATTTGTCACCAAACTCGTCACCTCAAGAGTAAACTCCACTCCAGATCCCGGCCAAGATACATCAATAAGCCGTGGTAACGCTGCACCCGACCCAGGGTCCACTCTATGTCGTGATGCACGAACACTCGCCAAACGCTTACCAGCGGACGTAAACAAGTGCTGTTCTTCAACGAGCCCTGTAATCGGGTGGAGGATAATCGATCGGACGAGTTGTTCGTCTGAAGAATTAATCGTGCTACGAATTTCGAGTCGACCGTCGGCAGTCATAAATGGCCCTTCATGTCGGTGCTGAGGGCTGAAGCGAACCAGCCCCAACAACTCCGGCATCCAGTCCGCTCGAATTGGTAATACTTGTCGAGCAGAGGATTGTTCGTACTTATCATGCTGACAAAACAGCATAATTGGCGGTTCATGCCGGCGTATCCAGAGCCAAAATAGATCATCGTTACTGCCAATATCGAGTTCATTTCCAGTCAGTGATGTTTGGGCACGTAACCGAAATCGTCTCGGAGGCTCACAGGCAACCTGAGCAGAAAGCCGTGGCACCCCCGGCACGACAAGGACTGCCTGAGTGGCCGCATAACTGCGCACCCGTGACGTATTATCCTCAATGGCCGCAATGATCTGCTCACGGGTTGGCTGTGCCGGAAGTGTCCGAGGCAACGGCATCATTCCAACCTGATAACCACGGATTACATTCGGGCAACTTGCACCACTGCCTGCAACAAGAACAACAGCAGTCACAAAAAGCACTAATGGAACAGACGTTCGAGTCGGCAACTGGTTGGAAGAACTCATGACTCGCCTCCAGACCACAGGAGCGAAGCCAGTCGCTCTTCGAGTGCAGCATATTCCTCGGCTTCAGGCATAGCTGCCACAACCTCGTACAAACAATCTCTTCGACGGCATGCAAGCGACACAACTTCATTTCCACCATCACATGTCTCGCTACTTTCCGTCTCGTCTTGACCGGGGCTGTCAGCAAATCGAAGTACCTTACGACGCAGAAGTTGAAGGGCTAACAGGTAGCGAAGTGACGCTTCCTCAGGCTGACCAGCAAGCGATTCCAAGGTATCCAGAAGAGCTTCAATGGGAGCTAGAGAGACTCCTCCGTCTTCTTGCTCCGGCACAACGCTTCGCCACCATGCAAGTGTTTCATCAGGAGCGCCTGCCCACTCGTCGTGGGACCAATCATAGCGAAGGAGTTTTCCTTCCTCTCGAACAAGCGCAGAAAACATTACATCGCCAGCCTTGAATTCAGAACCGGACTTTTTGCAGGTTGGCGATGGTCGCTGAATCTTGAGGTCCATGTAGATTTTCCATGTGCAAATTCGGCGTTTCAACCGAATGGCATGACAGAAGAGACACGTACCATACCTCTAGAGAACACGCCTTTTTCTCACAAGGCGAGTCGTCAAAAACAGCTCGCCGTGGCAAGATGCGAGAGATAGGCGCTAGCGGCTTGTGAGAATCTCTACTAATTCAAGAAGCCCACCGGATTCATGACAACCAACAACATAATCTGCTGCGTCCCGCACTTCTTGGCGGGCATTACCCATCGCCACACCAAGACCTGCCCCAATAATCATTGGGAGGTCATTTCGGTCATCACCCGCGGCGCAAATAGCTTCAGCTGGAATTTCCCATGATTCTGCAAGCTGGGAAACACTCGACCACTTGTCGACGCCAGCAGGAGCAATCTCACAAAGCCAATCACGATACCGAGGACTGCGTATCGTATGGACAGACAACATGTCAGGGAAACGTGAATTCAGGGTAAACTCGAGCGTCTCCATTTCACGGACGTTTCCCATGACAAATCCTGAAAACGCATCTGCAGGTGGAGATTCACAGAGCGTTGCCACGACCCGAGCCAGCTGTTTGTTTTTCTGGAGGTATTCACCAAATCCGGTCAGCTCACCATACTTATTATGTGCCACAAGCGTTCGACAGTAGAAGTCAAAACCTTCATTGAAACTGTCGGTGTAAAGAACTGGCTCATGGCCAAGGCCGACCACACACTCGAGCACTTGTGAGAGTGTCGTTTCCGGAAAACCCGAGCGAAAAATCGTTTCGTGATGCACCGGCATCTTCACAAGTGCCCCTGAAGCAGTCACGACTGGCCCAACGAGCCCCAGTTCAGTAGCCACAGGAAGGACGTCCCGATATCTACGACCGGTCGCTAACATCACACGTATGCCTGCAGCTTGCGCCTTCTGTACAGCTTGCTTCGCTGCTGCTGTGACTTCGTGCTGACTATCTGTAACTGTGCCGTCTACATCAAGCACTAGGAGTTTGATTGATTGGGGCACGTTGTTTGCTCGTATAAAAAACGACGGAAAATACAGATGATCGATCTGACAATTCAGATATCATAAAGAAGGAGCACACATGACAACTAACACCCCTGACATTCCATTCACACCAGTTCTTTCTACTGGTGAAATACCGGCTGGTGAAGGCCGCACGTTCGAAGTTGCCGGACGACTCATCGCGGTCTTTTTCGATGGTGAATCCTACCATGCAATGGACGATCTCTGCCCACATATGGGCGCATCACTTGGTTCCGGACCTATCGTTGAAGGTGTCGTCACCTGCCCTTGGCATGCATGGCGATTTCAGACATGCGATGGTGCTTGGTGTGATAATCCCGCTCTCAAGGTTGATGTTTTCCCAGTGCGAGTTGTTGACAGCAAGGTCGAAGTGCAGGTGCCAGAGAGCGAATCGGTCGACTGAAACTCTTCCGTTTCCTGTGACTTGCCCGCCTAACAATACTCAACAACCAGAGCTTGAGCCTCGACTTACTTGAGGGTTACTGATTGTCCGGGTGCAGGCACCTGCGGCTCAGCGACCCCTCCATCACGAACGCAGCTCGCCCATGCCTCTACATCCTGCTCAATAGGAGGCCATGTACCGTAATGACAAGGGATCACCAACTTTGGCCTTAAGAGACGAATCGCTTCGAGCGAATCGGCTGGTCCCATCGTAAACATGTCACCGATCGGGAGAATTGCCAAGTCAAGTCGCCTACCTTGACTGTCCGGCCTGCCGATACGTTCCATATCAGAAAAGAGGCATGTATCACCCGCTACAAATATTCGCTTCCCTCCTATATCGAGCAGCCAACTTGCTGCGGGACCGGCGTATGTACCATCCGGAAGACTGGATGAATGGTGCGCCATTTCCATTTTTGCAGAACCACCCGGCACCTTCGTCGTGCCACCAAGATTCATGCCTACGGCACCCTCGATGTCTTGCTTGGCCAACCACTCGGCTATTTCAAAGGCACACAGAACTGGACATTGTGTTCTTTGTGCAATCGATACGGTGTCAGCAACATGATCAAAGTGGCCGTGAGTGATCAGGATTGCATCACAATCAACATCTGATGCCTGAATGGAGGACGTTGGGCATTCATCAAGAAATGGATCGATAAGAAGCACACCTGCTCCAGTATCGACAAGAAACGTTGAATGTCCTGTCCATGTGATTGTAACGGCCATTTGTTTTCCCACACCTACGAGCATTGAGACCTAAGAACGCCAGACAATAGAACTTCAATCACCCTTCGGGGCGAAGCCTTTTCATCATGAATTTTTTATATGCCTCTACGCCCGGCTGGCCGTAAGGATTTGTTCCAACGAGTCGTCCCTCGACAACCGTAGCGAGCATGAGCATCTGCAGAAGTTGACCAATTGTAAATTCATCGATTTGGGGCAAGTGAATCGTGGCCGTTGGACGCTTGACCGAGGCATATGCTTCATTCGTACCATCCGTCGCAGCTGCAAGCATCGATGGCCAGGTTGTGCCAATAAGGTCATCGAGCTGATCTTCGTTCCCGAAAGAGCCGCTCAGCGGCGGCAGCCCAATGTGATCACGGCGAGACTCGCCAACACACAAATTCGTAATAATCTTGTCGCGGCGACCATCTTGGTGCTGCTGCCCCCGTGAGTGAAGATCTCGAGTTGTGACTGTAGTAAGCGGTGTCGCCCCCTTTTCATCCTTCCCAAGACTTTCAGAAAGTAGCTGGTCGTACCAGAGACCGACTGACTCAAGCTGGTTACTCCAACTTGAAAGAACTCGAATCGTTGCTCCCATTTTTTTCTCAGCCAAGTGGGACACTGCAACGTATTGCAGCACGGGGTTTTCCGAAACCGGTGACTCACGAAAGCGTCGCGTCATTGCTGCAGCACCCTCCAGCAAACGCACAACGTCGATCCCAACAAGTGAGGCTGGCAATAGACCCACCGCGGTAAAGACAGAGAAGCGGCCGCCAACGCCATCAGGAATACCAAAAACATCAGGACATCCGAGGGTCTTTGCCAGGCTCGCCAGCTTTCCACTTGCTCCGGTTACCGGTACAACTCGCTCTGCTACTCGCTTGGCGTCACTGCCAAGTGATTCAGAAAGCGCACTGAGAAAAAGTCGTGTCGCTGCAGCAGTCTCAAGAGTGCCACCACTTTTGCTGACTACGAGCATCGCCCATTGAGCAAGAAGATCATCCCCGTCGCCTCCGCTTGGGTGTGACCGCAGAACATCGAGAAGGCCCTGGGCAGAGTCATTATCAATATTGAATCCTTCGAACGACAGTCGAGGCCGTCCACCTCGCTCTCCACGGGAAAGTTCGTTGTGGAAAGGATGACAGCATGACTCGAAGAGTGCACGCGTGCCCATATAGGACCCGCCGATACCGAGAACGACAACACGATCAACGGCTTCTCGAAGTCGCCGTGCCGTCTGAAGTATTGCAAACAGTTCACTCTCCGGACGACTTGTTCCGTAATCAGCCAAGAGTCGTTCCGGCAAATCAAGAAACGCTGGATCGAGTGACTCTCCGCCAGCACCATCTGCTCGCCAACGTTCGAGATCACTCAGGCTTTCTTCCCTTGCAGTAGAAAGCGGCCCCTCAAGCTCATCCAAATCTACTTGGTGAATTCCGCCAGTAGCAAGCACAGCAGCAGCATCATAGGAAATTGGATCATCAGACGATTTGGATCGAACAGCACTCATAATCGGGATAGCTCTTGAAGGAATGAGAGGAAAACATGGAAACAATGACGCTCAATCTTGAGCATGCTAGGCTTTTAGTCGAAGCGAAGCATACCAACCATCGCATTGAGAATGCGAAACCTTACCGGAGAAGAGTATGGCTCAGCAACTCTTTCAATTAACAAATACAATTGCACTCCTTGCCTGGATCCCCCTGATCTTGTTTCCGAAACATCATTTCCTCCGGGACACGCTATGCAAGCAACTTGTTCCTGGGGTATTGGCCGCTATCTACCTAGGCATTATTTCGTGGAAATTCGCCACAATTGGCCCTCCACAGGATGACGTGATGACACTTTCCGGACTCCGCACGATTTTCAGCGATGACTTTGTATTCGCGGCGGCCTGGACTCATTATCTCGCCTTCGACATGGTGGTCGGAACCGTGGTTGCCCGCGAGGCAGTCGCGTGCGGCATCCCCTGGCCGCTCCGCAGCCTCTCTTTGACGCTTACATTTCTGTCAGGCCCGATTGGTTATCTGACCCATCTCGGCTTCAAGCTTCGCTGGCAGCACGAACGTGAGGCCCCTCCCCTTGCAGACCTCGGCCCTGAAACCGACAACTGAGAATCCATCTGTCTGTTTTTCTACTCGTCTTCTGGAGACCCTGTTGTGACTGAACACGAACTGATCCAAGAACTCAAAAGCACGAATAGCTCCAAGATTATTATGCTCGTTGCAGATGGGCTCGGCGGGCTGCCGTTGGATCCGGGTGGAAAGACCGAGCTTGAGACTGCTGTGACACCAAACCTCGACAGGCTTGCTGGAGTTGGCACAAGCGGCTCAAGCATCCCCGTGCTGCCTGGCATCACGCCAGGTTCAGGTCCCGGACACCTTGGCCTTTTTGGCTACGATCCACTTCAGTTCAAGATCGGCCGAGGAGCACTCGAGGCGACCGGCATTGGCTTTGAACTTGGCCCTCATGACGTCGCTGCTCGTGGTAATTTCTGCACACTCGATAGCAACGGACTCATCAGCGATCGACGAGCTGGTCGCATCCCTTCAGAAGAGAGTTTTCAAGTTGTCGAAAAACTTCAGGCTGTTGCAATCGACGGCTACGAAGTCTTTGTGAAGCCGGTCAAAGAACACCGTTTCGTCGTTGTGTTCAGAGGAAGTGGCCTTGATGGCAGAGTTGCTGATACCGATCCTCAGGCTACTGGCGTACCACCTCTCGACCCACAGCCGCTTGATCCAGCCGCGGCGAAAACTGCCGAAATCGCCAAAGAGTTTGTCCGGCAGGCCTGTGAGATCCTCAAAGATGAGCCCAAAGCAAACGGTCTGACACTACGAGGATTTGCTGCCAAGCCAGCCTTGCCGACGTATGAAGAACTCTACGGGCTACGAGCGGCTGCAATTGCGGTCTACCCAATGTACAAGGGGCTTGCCAGTCTTGTCGGTATGAAACTTGTGGGCTCACCTCAGACACTCGGAGAACAGGTTGACCAACTGAAAGCCTGTTGGAATGACTACGACTTTTTCTTCCTGCATTTCAAGTACACCGACTCAACTGGTGAAGACGGGAACTTTGCAAACAAAGTGAAACAGATAGAGGAACTCGACAAGATGATTCCTCGTATTGAAGAACTCAAGCCGGATGTTCTCATCGTGACTGGGGATCACTCCACTCCAAGCAAGCTCAAAAGTCATTCCTGGCACCCTGTACCAACTCTTCTGGTTGCTGACCCATGTCGTCCAGACGGGGCAACGGCTTTCGGTGAACGAAATTGCCTCAGCGGTGGTCTTGGGCAATTTCCAGCCAAACACCTCATGCTTCTGGCCATGGCTCACGCCGGTCGTTTTGGCAAATACGGCGCCTGATCCAGCAAAGGCATTATCAGCAAAACCACCAGCGACTCACCCGGGCGAGGATGAACAACGCACAGGATTACACCCTATGCATCACCCGGTCACGAATTGCTGCTTTGTTCCATATGATACTGAGGAACCCGAAGCGTCTCGCCATCACGAATCGCTGATTGGTGCGCCACAATTCCCGCAACGGTCATGTTGAGCGCCTGTGCGACATCAATCCATGGTTTTCTGTCCCGCAAAATAGCGTCTACAAATTCACTGGTCAGGTGACCGTGCGAGCCACCATGTGATCCAGCAGCCATGCCCGGTGGGAGTGCTGGCCGTGTCGTTGCCACTCGAACTTTTCCATCCTTTTGACCATAGACTCTACCTTGCTCTCCATGAGCAGATGGCATGTCCCACGAAACAGCCATTCGCGACATTCCTCCCTCAGCTGTCCGAAAGAGTCCAACTTCTGATCCAAATGGGTTTTTGTACTGATTGTTCGCGGGCTGCAGATGGGGCACAACACTTGGGGTTCCAAGGGCAGACACCTCCGTGAAACAGTGTCCGGTTACGCCAACATAAAATGCTGTCGCATGTGTTGGGTACCATTGGGGAGGCAATCCCTTGCGCCAACCGTTTGTATCAACAGTCCGTGTTTTCGGATTGTATCCACCTAAAGGCTTACCGAAGTAGTGATAATATTCTCCCTCGGAATAGACAATCTTCCCAAGGGCTCCCACATCATACCGACGGTGCCATGCGTAGAGATTTTTATGGAAGCATGATGTTTCAAACATCATGTAGTGACGACCCGTCTTCTTGACGACCTCGAAAAGCCTATCGGCATCTTCAAGAGAGCCGAACACTGCAGGCACCGCAGATGCCACGTGCTTACCGCGCTGCAGCGCGGCGATCGCCAGTTCTGCATGGCTCGGTGCATCCGTTGCGATATAAACCGCTTCAATGCTGTCATCATTGAGCATTGCTTCACAGGACTCATACACTTCCTCGCAGCGACATGCCTTCGCCAACTGCGCGCGGCGATCGGCAATCAGATCAGTCACAGCAGCAACATCAACATTCGGATGATCCTGGAAGCCAAATTGTGCACCGAATTTGCATAGACCGTATCCTGCAATACCAACACGTATTTTTCGATCAGAGAAGGGTTTCCACATTCCGTCTGATTCTGCCGCTGGCTGATTCGTTTCAAATCCGGCAATCACTTTTCCAGAGGCATCCACAGGAGCATCATCTGCACGAAGCAAGGAGGGGCTCATGGCTGACCCTGCAGCACCAAGTGCCATTCCTCCTGCGCTTATGCGAGCAAGAAATTTCCTTCGTGAAAGATCAGAAAATTGTTTCTCTGGCACTTTAGGCTCCAGTCGTAGTAGCTTTGAATTACGTTCCTATTTACGCTTGATCCCCTAGCCGTTGCTGCTCAATTCGGGCTCTTGGTCGTTCATCACATAATAAGAGACTGATTCTTATCCAAGCGTGTCTGCCCGAGAATCGGGTAAACACCTGAATTGAATCAAAAGCGTACACTCCTGCCCATTCAGGCTTCTCGTTGGCCTATTTGCTCCTCGTGAGCGGTACTATGAGTGACCACGCAGGCCCGCGGTTCGCACTTTGGCCGCATCGAAAACCTACACCGACTGGAGCATGGCAGCCTGCTTTTTTTTGCAATCAAGCCTTTGCGCCATCGACTCTTTCGAACTCGTGTACAAAAAGACCGCTACGAAGCTTCGGCTCAAACCATGTGCTTTTTGGTGGCATGATCTCATCTGCATCCGCAACCGCGAGTAGTTCATTCGCACTCGTCGCGTGCATGGAAAAAGCAACACCTTTGTCACCCGCACGTTTCTCTAATTCTTCGCAACCACGGACGCCTCCGACAAAAGCAATTCGTGAATCTGTCCGTGGATCACCAATACCCAAAATCGGCGAGAGCACTCGGTCCTGCAACAGAGCAACATCGAGACTTGCTATCGGATCATTTCGATCTATCGATGACTCCGGGAATGTAAGGAGCCACCACTCTCCTGCCACAAAAACCAGAACCTGCCCTGGACTTTCTGGCGTCCCGGCCTGTGCCTGTTCAAGTGAACCAACAGCCCGTAATTTTCCAAGAAACTCATCTGTAGAAAGTCCATTCAGGTCTGCTACAACGCGATTGTAGGGCAGTATTCTCAATTGGTCGTGAGGGAAGACAACTGCCAGAAACCGTCCATATTCTTTTTCGTCACTTGCATTTGCATCCGCTTGCTTGGATGCTGTTGCTGCACGCTCCGCCCCAGCTGATCGATGATGACCATCCGCGATATAAAGCCTGTTCAGCTGATCGAATGCCGACACATACCTCGCTGGCTCAGCCACGCACCAGCCTGTGTGCTGAACACCATCTGGAGCAACAAAATCAAACAGAGGTGACAGCTCCATATCAGCCTCCATCATCGAATGAATGGTTGTGCCCTGATTTGGTTGATCACGAAAGCACAAAAAAACTGGCTCGGCATGGCTCGCGGTAGCAAGTAAGTGACGAGTCCGGTCGTCCTCTTTATCTGGTCTTGTTTTCTCGTGCTTTCGAATCTCACCAGACCGATACTGCTCTGCCTCGACGCATCCAACAACACCCACCTGGGCAATACCTTCTCGTACTTGCCTGTACAAATAAATGCTTGGCTGTGACTCTCGCTGAAGCACCCCGTCAGCAATCATGCCCTGAAGATTGTCACTCGCTTTTTCATAAACCTCTGGTGCGTAACAGTCTGTGTCCACCGGCAAATCAATCTCCGAGCGGACGACGTGAAGAAATGACTTTGGTTTCCCTGCTGCACGCTCCCTCGCTTCACTTGTCGAAATAACGTCGTAGGGATCACTCGAGACTTCCGAAGCATCCTCAAATGAAGGTCGTAATGCGGTAAAAGGATGTATCCGTATCATGAAGTCACCTTGGCGGGTTTTGCAGGAAAGGCTTTGAAGAATACCCCCTCTCACCAAGATGGTGCAAACACTGAGAATCTTAGACGGGCAATGAGACACTTCTGAGACAAGATTACAAAAGAGCTGTTTTTTCTGTGCCGAAGTCGCACGTCAAGCGGCCGCCTGCAATGCAGCCCGAAGGCTCTTCCCAATGATCCGTGTCTCCAATCTGCTGGTATCGTATTTGAGGATATTGTGCAGTACGTGGTATATCTGTTACCAGAAGGTTTTTGGAGAACGTACACTTTTTGCTTGCGTTGAAAAATCACGCCCGTGGCAAAACAGGACCCATTCGATGATTCGTTCACCAGCAACGCTGACAATCGCGAATTTCAATCGACAGACACTCGCTGATCTTCTCCGACCTGTCCTCGATCGTGCAATGAAACAGGGCATGGTCGGAACAAACGTTGTCCTCGAAATTGTCGCCGAAGCACTCAGCAAGATCGGCGACAGTGAGATCCGAACATTCCTTGATCCGAAAACAGGAAAACTCCGCGGCGGGCTCGAGATTCGTATCGAGGAGACACTCAGCATGTCAAAGAAATGGCGTGACTGGGATGCCAACCACGGCAATGAGGACTGGATGCTTCGCAAGAGCGGACGCACTATCAAAAAAAACGAGTTCCTAAAAAGCCTGATCCTGAGTTCATGGCGATCAATGCAGAAGCTGCATGGCCTTGAGCCGAAGGATGTCAAAACGCTCGTTGAAGGAGTTCGCAAGGTGTATGATGCGATGTGCGATGTAAAGCCAACGGACAATCGTCCTGGACTTGGAAATACTTATGGAAAGTAGATTACAAAAACAGGACGTTTGGCGACAGCGTTTATTCGTTGCCGCCTTTTTTTGTCGCTGAAGCGAACGCCGAAGGTTTAGTCCTGATCGATGCTTGTTACTTTCCTGAGCAAGGGGAGCTTTTTTAATAAATTTTCGCAATACGTCCATTGATCGAATGTCTCTTTCCACTCTGGCGGAATTGCCTCAACCCCCTTATAGGCTCCAAGTACCATGCCGATCGCGATACTGCGTGATGCATTGTCGCCTCCTACCATGGCATTGGCCTGCATCGCCCCTTTTAGTCCCTCTTCTTGCTCGGCATATTTTAAGATAAAGTAAACGGCGCCCGGTAGAGTTCCCTCTGTTGGGCTCGCCTTTCCTACCTTGATCGGTTCCGAGCGGCCGACATCCCAGAGTCTGGCCATACTTGTAAGTGCGAGATCGTCGCTAAACGCTTCTTTAAAAAGTGCAGAATTTGGATCCGCTTCTTCTTCCACCTTGGCGATTGCCTGTAGTGCTTTGTCCTTGATAAAGCCGCCCATCTGCGCGGCAACCTCCTCAATAGCTTTCCTTGGTTTCATGCCATGGATCACCCGGTGCGTCACGCGGGCGAAAAATTCTCCGCCACCAAGGGCATGAGCGTCTTTGTGTGTAAAC
>CAXEMW010000082.1:0-12923 GCA_963997395.1 uncultured Planctomycetaceae bacterium | reverse complement strand
TGCCCGACATAAACATGTGATGCCCCCATACGATGAAACCCAATCCGGCAATACCAGCCACCGAGTAAACCATCGGGCGGTACCCGAACAACGGCTTTCGCGCGAAGCACGTCAGGATATCTGAGACCATTCCCATCGCCGGCAAGATCATGATGTAAACAGCCGGGTGACTATAAAACCAGAACAGATGCTGCCACAGAAGTGGCTGCCCGCCACCAGCTGTCGCAATAGCATTATTCACGATGTTGCCTTCAGGAGTAAAAAACCCTGTCCCAAGACTTCTATCAGCTAATTGCATGAAACCCGCTGCGGTGAGAACAGGGAGAGCAAACGCTTGCAGGACGGCAGTGATAAACATCGCCCAAATCGTCATAGGCAACCGAAACATCGTCATGCCCGGTGCCCGCATCAGAATTATCGTGGTCATGTAGTTCACGCTTCCGAGCATTGATGACACGCCGACAAAAGTAAGACCGATAAGCCAGAGCGTTTGCCCCCACCCGGCACCCGGAGAAGAATTCACATTTGTTGAGAGCGTAGGGTAACTTGTCCAACCACTTGAGGCCGCCCCACCTTCAACGAAGAAACTTGCACCAAAGGCAATAAATGCTGGCCACATAAACCAGTAGCTCAGCATATTGAGCGTTGGAAACGCCATGTCATCCGCACCGATCATCAGCGGAATCAGGAAGTTACCAAAGGCTCCGGCAAGTATCGGGATGATCACGAGAAAGATCATGACCGTCGCATGCATCGTAAAGAGCATTGTGTAGAACTCTGGTGCCATTTGCCCACCTTGTTGAGCAAAGAGCTTCCCAACAACAGGAACGTCTGACCACGGCCAGGCC
The DNA here is from genome assembly GCA_963997395.1 of uncultured Planctomycetaceae bacterium. Taxonomy (GTDB): domain Bacteria; phylum Planctomycetota; class Planctomycetia; order Pirellulales; family UBA1268; genus UBA1268. Next base: position 12,075 of record CAXEMW010000082.1, on the reverse strand, counting down.
ACCTGCCAACGTACGGCTAGTGCAAGCAGCCCCCCGATCAGAAACCAGAGAAGCGTTGAAAAAAGAAACTGAAGGCCAATAACTTTATGGTCTTTTGAGAAAACATATGTCGAAAGAAACGTTGAAAGCTTCCTCGCCGAAGACGGCTGGGCATGTACATGAGTCTCTTGCTTTTGTGGAGCGTCCTGAACGCTTGTTGTTTTCGTTTCTACAGTACTCACGGCTAACCTCATTGGTAAAGCGGTTGTCTAGGAATATTTATTGCCATACTCATAATTTTCAGTAATCAATCGATATCAAGTCTCAGCGTTACTCGCCTGAGTAGCCTCTTGCTCCTGATACTTAACTTCAAGCCATTTCTCAAATGACTCGCGAGACTCAAACGTCACCCTGCCCTTCATCTTGTAGTGTCCCCAGCCACAAAGCTCAGCACAGACAATGTCAAACACACCTTCTTCCCGGGCTTTGAACCAAACTGGGATTTTCATGCCAGGGACTGCGTCCTGCTTAATTCTTACGTTGGGCAGAAAGAAACTGTGGAGCACGTCCATGCTTTTCAACTGTATCAGGATATCTTCGTCGATAGGCAAATGAAGATCATTCACAAGATGGAGGTCGTCAGGAGTGCCCAGCACACCGTCGCGTCCGGGATAGCGGAGCCTCCACTCGAACTGACGCCCAATGACCTCAACGGTTGGAGCCATATTCGGCCTCCGCATTTTGACGTCTGCCCACGTGTTCATTTGATAGATCGCAAGGAACAGCAAAACAGCAGCTGGAATGACTGTCCAAATCACTTCCAACACGTGATTGCCGTGTCGATATTTCACCTCGGCTTTATCATTCTTTTCATCATATTTCCAAATGAACCAAAAAAGGCACAGTTCTGTTGCTATAAAGACAAAACCAGTAAGCCAGAGAATAAAGTAAAACAAACCATCCACCGCTGCGCCGTGCTCTGACACATCCTTTGGGAGCCAGATGTCGTACGCCGGCGCAACCGCAAAGGTGACTACTCCCAAAATAGGGACAGCCAAAAAAAGCAGGCTCCAAAAAAGTCCAGCTAAACGCTTCATCCCATTGTCTCCAAAAATACCTTCTGTTTTTTATTTTTTTTCTCGAACTTACATGCGATCCCGGGCGACCATTGGTCGATCAACACCAAGCGTTCCGTTGAAATCATAAGGAAGCGAACGAATGTAATTGACGATGTGCCAAATATCTTCTGGAGGCACCGTGCCTTTGGCAGCGGGCATCGGCGCCCCATTGATTCCAGCATGAATCCGGTAATACAGATCCAGAGGACGCATCCCGCCCCGATACACTCCCTGCCGGAGGTTTCTCGGACGAATCATGCGGGGGCGCAACGCATTTCCATCAAGAACAGTCTCAAAGCGATCGAGCCACGCCAGTTCCATTCGATGCTCGTCTCTCTCTTCGGCTGACATATCCCATGTCGACGCCTTTTCGGCCTGCTTGACACCACCATCTACTGTTTTTTGCGCCTGCAGGACAACCTTATTCCAGTCGTCATAGTCATTAGCCTGCCCATCACCAAGTCCACTCACCCCGTGGCACTTCACACAATTTGCTTTGTTGCCATAGAACAATTCTTTCCCTTTAGCGATCGATGCAACCATATCGAGGTCTGCCGGCATATCAGGTACGTCGATAATTGCATCATCGGCAGCAGCCCACATTTCCGTGACCGGATCAATGATTTCCTCAAACAAGAACTCGCGTGACTGGGGCAAGACACCCTCATCTTCGTCATCAAGTTCAAAGAATGCCCGCATGAGTGACAACTCGACTTCACCTCGGACGCTCAGATATTTCACATACTCAGCAAGTGCATCAATTTTTGCATCACTCAAAAGCGCAAAGGATGGCATTGAGCTGCCAGCCAGGCCATTCCGTAAAACCATCACTAGATCAGAATGGGTTGGCTTATCTGCCCGCTCCGTGCTCTTAAATTTAAAGACACCCGGGCGATAATCTCGTGGATATGGATTCAGGAAAGCCGCAGTTGGACCCATTCCGTCACCTGTGACACCATGACAGTGGGCACAGTGTTCTCTGTACAGGCCATTCTTTCGACCAACGATATCGCTCCGAACTGGACCAGCGGCAAGTTTTAGTTTTGCGACATCGAGATTAATCTCAGGAGGGACCCGTGGTTCATCCGGTGTTCCGAAAAGTGCCGCGAGAATCGTAGCAACTTGTTGTTCTTGTGATGCAGTAAGTTGTTGCTTCGACGACTCCACAAGATTGAGACGAAACGTAGCGGCCGGAGTCTGGCCGCATCCTGTTGCCAATAAAGAGACGAAAACAACACACATCAGACCCAGCAAGTTCGTAACTCTTGCTCTCTTTACTGGGCCGAACGCACAACACCATGCACTCACGTTGTTCACAACGACTGACTCCATATTTAAAACTAAACTTTCTCTTCTCTACATTAAGGATAGACCAGCACTACGCCACTAGGAGCCGGCACCCTCCGAAGGAGGGGCAGGCGCATTGAACGGCTGAATCAACCACTAATTGCATCAGCGGGTATTTCAAGCGTCCCAAGATCACGCACTTCATTCTCTTTCAAAGTAATCTTAAACCGGCCCTTTGAATTCCACTTCAACTCGGGCTGATCGAGATCCAATGCACCACTGCGACCGGTCGCCCGTTCATGCCAGACCTGAAACTCAAGTGGTTCTCCCGCTGGAAGATCTGGAATCTCAAACGTCCCATCACCGGAAGACACCGCTACATACCCATCTTCCCGAAAAACCGCATAAGCCTTCATCCACGGATGGATGTTGCAGGTCACAGAAACTGGCAGGCCAGTTTCCCGACTCGGTGTGAAGACGGTCGAATCGCCGGAGGGGATGAGTTGATTAAAACTCGTCCCCGAAATATTTGTGTTGTGACCGATTGGATCACTATTTTTCACATCAACCGCCTGACCAACCCGTGCTGCAAAAACAGGCGTGAGAAACTCACAGTTTTTTTGATCCATAACGAGTTTCTCTGTCGCCGACTCGTTTTTTACGCGGCTTGACTTCCGCAGGAAAACTACAACATTTGCGAGCCCTTTACTTGCCTCATCGACAATAAGGCTTTGCTCAAAAAGCTGCATTCCGTCTTTGGAGCATACCGCGGTGTCTTTATCGACAACGAGTGCTTTCGGAGCACCTGGGTTTCCAGCAAAAGTAAATTTACCTTTCAGAGACGCCCACCCAGTACCAAGAGCTTTGTCATCTTCTTTCCCCTCGGCACCAGCCTCTTGTTCAAGCGTTTCTCGCAAGTCGAGAGCGGCTGCCATGTCAGGTGCAGGACCTACGACTCGTTTTTGCCCACACCCAAGACAGAGTGTCGCTGCAAACAACACAAACAGTATTTCGTAACAATGTCTCAGCATCTCAGTCGATTCTCGTTTTCTCCGTAAAAAGCAAATAAGGCCACCTATGGCCCATTATCAAATTAGTTAAACATCTTGGCATCTACAACGATGTCACCGAGGTCTGTTCCACCCTCTTCAACAGTGAAATCTATTCGGCCCCTTTTTGCGGAAGCCTTTTTTCCTCCGAGTGTAAACTCATCGAGATATCCACCCTTCTCATGCCAGAGCTGAAATTCAAGTTCTTCGCCAACTGGAAGATTTTCTATTTCAAAACTGCCATCTGCCCCGCTGACCGCGCCATATGGATTTGGACGAATCACTAAATACGCCTTCATCCAAGGATGAATATTACATGTCACTGACGCTGGAATAGCTTCGTCACTACTGAACGTCACATCCGACGAACCATTGCTCGGAACAAGACTATTGCTTGGTGAGTTTTTCATTGTTGCGATATTGCTGTTATGACCTACTGAGTCAGAGTTTTTAATTGTCAACGTCTGTCCCGTTTGGACGAATCCAACATGGGGCTGAAACCGGCAATCTTTATTATCTAGAACCACTGGATCTGCCTTGGACCCGTCTTCCAAATCCGGATGCACCGTGACTCCTTTTGAGCGAACAAACAGGACAACGTTTGCGATCCCCTTGTCATCCGAAACAACAAGTTCCTCGTTTACAAGCTTGTGCTTGCCACACACTTCAACGTCCTTATCAGCGGTTATTTCAACAGGAGTTGGCGGTGTGCCATCGAACACAAACCGACCTTTGAGGCTCGCCCACTCAGCAGCCGGAGCTTGACTCACAAGCGCGAAAACAAACAAGCAAACAAACAAACTGATTGCAGGATTCAAATTTCGATTGACGCCGAATGAGTTCTTGCTACGAGTCATGCTGAAATCCTTTCAAAGTGAAGATTCTACTTGAGCTACAGTTCTGTAAACCTTTGCACCACGAATCGGTAATCCCGAAGAGCGTGCATTCTTGGCATTAATGGATTCACCAGTACCTCTCATTACGGAAATGTCATTTGGCGACGGATCGTCCACCTTCACCTGTTCGTCAGAGGCTTTTGGAACTTTTGAGAGGTCCGGGGTTTGCTCTACGGATTCCTCACTGGCTTGCTCTTCAGCAGGAGGCGATGCTGCCTTAGGAAGATATGGCTCTAGAGAGAATTGCCGTTTCGTGAAATCATCATAGTGCATAAGTAAGTCGGTCAGTGCGCCAAGTTGTTGCTCACTGTCACCAACGTACAGGTCCTGGCTAACCGGTTTATCGTACGGGATATTCACAGGCATTCCCGTATACGGAAGATACCTCTTGGGATTTGCTATCCAGCCATGAACGTAGTCAGGGCGAAGACGTTCATGAACTCGCTCGAGTTGTGGAGCAAGAGCCTTCGGATTACCCGGTGGTGCGTAGTCACCAACCAGATGGCACTTCACACAATAATTATTATTTGTAACTATTCGCATTGCACCATCGAGGTGCCCAGGGTGCTGCTGCTCAGCAATGTCAACTGCCGACTCATCGAGACGTGGATCATAAACATACGGGTACTCTGCCCCATCCACTGCCGAAAAATAGTCCACTAATGCGGCAGCCTGGCTCGATTGCAGATTAAACTTGGGCATCCTGAGGACAGCCGCTGGCCGAATGGGATGAGGGTTCAAAAAGAACTTGTGAAGCCACGGAGACTGAACCTTCTTACCTTCACCCACAAGTGGCGGAGGAAGCCAGCCCCATGCATCGCTCGGCTTGACATTCGGATTAATTACCTTCTCATCCTCAATCACAACCGGGAAGAGCAACCTGGCAAGATCTCCGCCTTTTGCCGGGTAGTGCTTCCCTGCCTTAATCGCGTCTTCGGGAATAAACACATTCGGCCCACCAACGAGCCTCGTCTCACCATCGACAAGAGCGTCTTTCCAGAGCGCCACTGGTCGATGAAAAATGACATCTTCTTCATCTGGCTCGACAGGAATCCCATCCTCATCAACTAGTTGTGGATTTCCTGTTTCAGGATCAAGAATCGGCATGCCAACGAGCGACGTGTGTCTCCTACCAGCAGCATCAACCTCAAGCGAATCTCGCACCTGATCCGGCGAGAAATGTCCCCTAAAGAACGGATAGTCATTGAAAGCAGGAGGCTCGCCCATCGTCTCAGGCTCGTACGCAAGATCCCAACGGTCCATCTGGAGCGTGTGACATCCGGAGCAGTTAAAGCGTTCAGCTACCACAAGGCCATCAAGCCTTGCCTTTTCACGAGGTGTTGGCTTGTAGACAAATTCACTGGCTGGAGGATCGGCGACGAGACCGAGAACAAAAGTCATTACCTTTTCCCGCTGCTTTGCATCAAACGGGAACTGCGGCATTCGGTAACGCTCGTTATACGATTTATTCTCAACTTTTTTGTAATCGTAGCTCCGTGGCCGTCTCAGTTTTTGCCAGAGAAAACCTTCTCGTTCGTGCCCAAGCAGCTTTTCAAGAAAGTACCCTGTGTCAGGGTCTAAACTTTCGGGGGAAATATGATGCCCTTCATCACCAACTCCGTATGCCAGATCAGTCGCAAATACATCGTCTTGTTCAACTGCATCCCCATCTTTACTTGGTCCGTGACTATCCTCAGCGTGCTCGTCATGAGTGTCAGCATCGGATAAGCCTGGGTGCGACGCCATCATCCCCATGTGGGGATCATTGTGATGTCCATCGTGAGAAAGGTCATTCATCACAAATTGCACAACTTGTTCGAAAGCGATCCTTGAAGGGTCTTTCCTACCCCAGTCGGCAAGGGCTGCACCAGCGGGCTTGGCATCCTCAAAACCTGGAATGTCGTGACATGAATAGCACGCAAGCTTTCCAATTGTTTTCTTGCCAACATAATTAAGAAGCACTTCGTTACGCTCAGCAGCAGCCAGACCGACAAAGACCTCTTCATCTCCAAGAATCGTCGTGCCCTCGGGGAGTCCGTCACGAAGAACAGCAGATGCCTTTTGCACTGGAAACCTTCCCTCAAGATAGAGCGTCGCAAGTTCTTCAAGTGCAGCTATCTCGTCACCAGACATTGTCGCGGCAGGAATGTCTTCTGGTTTCCAACCCTCTGTTGACTGCAAGAGGTACGCAACCGCGTCCGCGGCCGGATCGCTCACCGACCCATCCTCATGCGTCACGGGATCAAGCAAAACATTCGGCATGATCGTTCGAGGATGATACGCGGCTGGATTGCGAAGCCAACTGTAGAGCCATCGAACGCCGTTCGGTTGACTCGCAACTTTCGCACCAATTCGGGATAGATCCGGGCCATGGTTACTTTCGGCCGCGGGAAAATCTGCATGCTGATGGCATGCAAGACATCCCCGAACTTCCACAACCTTCTTACCTCGAACCACATCTGCGGGAGCCGTAATACCTTGATATGGCTCAATGTACTCAAACGGCTGGCTACTCGACGTAAGGTAGGCGATCATGGAGCGTATTTCGAGAGGCTCATACCGCTCGGATTCTTCAAGACCAGCACCCTCAAGATGCTCCCATAGCCCAAAGAATCGTGGCATTTTTGTAGAAGGCCGAAAGTCTTGAGGATTCCGAAGCCAAGCGTACAGCCAATCAAAGCCAACTTTCGAAGCAACATGCCGAAGACTTGGTCCTACCTTCGGAAACATGCCGGGCGTCTCGGGCGTCTTCAATAGAGATGCGAGTACGTGAGTCCGATCAGTCAACTTCGCGTCATCACCAAGTGCTGCATCTGCGTCAATCGCTGCTCGAAGACGCTGTCGAGCATCATTACCATCGGGACTTGAGATTACATCGGTTACCCAATCATTGAAGGTGCCATCCATTTCCTGAGCACCAGGATCTACAGCAACAGCTTGTGCCACCTCGTGATAATTTGGCTCGAGTCGCATATCCGGTCCAACTCTCTGATCCGGACCTGACCACCCTTTGATCTCATGGCACCCATAACAACCGTACTGCCGAATCAAGTGGTAGCCGGCAACAACCTTAGGCGCTGGAGGCTCCGGAAATCGCTCATTTGGCTCAAGATCCACAACCTCATGATGACACTTCAAACAACTTGATTCTTCGAACCTTTCCGGCAACATCGGAAAAATCCAGTGGTGATTGTTAAACCAACCGTATTCATCATGCCAGACGTGAGACTGCTTCGGCGTGTTTGGTGAATGAGAAGACCACTTGAAACTTGTTGCACTGCCCTGCCCTTGATGGCAGATAGTACATCCAAAAGTCTGCATTGAATGAGGGCTGGAATCGCTCACAAAAAGGTCGAGCCGCGGATGCGTTGCATATGGCTGAGGGACACCTCGCTGAACTTCTAAACGCAAAGGCTCGCCCCATGAAACATTTTCGAGCAAGGCAGCAACTGCCAGCTCACGAACAGACGTTCGCCCACCACCAACCGAGGTTATTACATCTCCACTTTGAAGGCCGGCAATCGCGGCCGGAGATTCGGGCAAAACAACACTAATCGTTGGGGAATCCTCACGAAACAATCCTTGGCTCGCAAGCGAAAAGCCAAAGGCGCGTTCCATCTGCAGCGATTCAGTTTCGGCTCCTTCGGACGCTGGCGGATCATTCGGCGTCGGAAGCACAATTTCAACAATTGTGGCTTCCGGGTAAGCCGGCTCCGACGGAGCCCCTTTTGCAGACTTTGCCATACCTTGGTGGCATGTCGTGCATCGATCAAACCTAGCAACATCACGAAAGTTATTGTTCAGCGTTAACTTCGGAAGCCAGATCTGATCGACTCGTAATGGGCCATTAAAGGCATCGAGTACAGGCAACTCCAAGATCGTCTTGCCTGCATTCGGCGCTCGATCGCTCAGAGTTTTTCGAAGCAGCGTCAAAGACTGACGATGGTCAGCAAGATTTTTCGCCGCAGCATTTTCCGTCGCAGTAATATTTTTTAATGCATTAGCAAGCTCTTTTCGATGTGTGTTCGCAGCTTGAAAAGCAAGCGTTGCATCCGTAACTTTTTTCTTTTGCTCATCAGTTAGAGCTAGCAATTCTGTTTGCCTTGAAGCTCCTGCTTCATTTGAAACGGCCAACTCATAATCAGCCCGCCGCTTGTCAAGATTTGCCTTCTGTAATTTCAAACTACCGGCAAGGTTGTCTTCACGAAACCTGGAACGATCAACGATGTCTTGAAAACGTTGCAGTAAGTCGCCTCGGATCTGAAACCGAATATCTGGATCCTCTGCTTCGCGCAAGCGGCTGACATCTTCTCTTGCAATCGCGGCGGCCTCCGCGTCCTCCTTGACTGAGCCTGCTCGATCAAGAAATTCCGTTACTAAGGCTGGGGCAAGATCCGCCCTTCGAACTTCGGCCAGAGAAGCCTCCAGCTCAATCGATTTTGCCTTAAACGCTAATGAGTCCTCTGAATCAACTTGCGCCGCCGCCGACCACGTTTCGAGATCGCGAAACGTTCTCTGATATTTTTTCCACGGGCGATTGTGGTCCGCGGCAAGCATAACTACGGTCGCAATTAATAACATCACCGCCAACACACAAAATGTGATGTGAAGGACGTGCATGTCTCGCCAAGTTTTTTCTGTAGCTGGCATTTATAAGCTCGCGAAGATTGATCTACTTAATTAATCGCCTTGAGGTTGAAAAAGTCAAAAATTCAACGAAAACTCCGGGATACTGATTATGTACTTCAAATTGACCGTCCAGCGGAGAATCATTTTGAGCGGAAGAGTAAGCATCAACAGCATCAAATTCGACATTACCATGTATCTTATGAAGCCCATTTTGGCATAAAAACCACGGAAGATTGTGACGGCCATCAAAGGCGGAAGAGCAACTAGGTAAGCGCCCATAATGAGCAATCCGGGCGCCTCTCTCAAAAATATGAACCCAATTTGTGACAGGACTCCAGCATCTTGCGGGGCGCGTGGGAGAGGCTGATTAAGCCACTGGACCCAAAACATTTGTGGAAGATCAACATTGTTGAGAACTTCCACCTTATACGGTGTCCAATATTCAAACGGACCAAAGAAATTCCAATTGGGCCCTCTTAGGAAGGTGCCAAGAATGATCAGAGTGATCCATAGCTCAAAAAAGCCGAACTGATAGACGAGGTAGCTGAACTTCCGCTCCTCAATTGAGTAATAGCCATTTCCTTTTTTATTGAAGTCGAGATAAGGCATCGCCATCAAGCCGAATACAACGAGGCTTGGGAGAACGACCCCAGCATACCAAGGATCGAAGTACACCAGCATTTCTTGAAGACCAAGAAAATACCAAGGTGCTTTTGAAGGGTTTGGTGTCTTCACACTTGAAGCCGGCTCTTCAAGAGGCGCGGGAAGGAAGAGCGCCCAAACAAGAAGCAAGGCAGACACACCGACCATGCAAATCAATTCCGTGTACACCAAATCTGGCCAAACAAGCACCTTCTCGTCATTTTCTTTTTCAACAACCGGCAAACCCTGCTTTATTCGTTCGTCGTTGACGACTGCCTGCTTCGTTGCCACCCACGTAAAAAACGCTAGCAGGTAAACAAGGCCAACAATCGGCACGTTGTCCGGCTTCATCACAATGGCTGCAAAGTTTTCATCTGCCATTGATAGGCCCAAGAGGAGCAACGTCAAATTAAACACAGACCAAGCAGCCATTGGCTGAACAAAGAACTTCCGGAAAACAAAAAGGCACGTAAATAGTGCTGTTGTTCCGAGCGTGTACGCCACCGGGCCAGAGAGATAGTTCACAACCCCCCGAGCTGCAGCCGGCAAAACCGGCACCATCGATTTTGACCCAGACAAGGCAAGACTCGCCAAGATCATCATGATGCCGGCGAAAACAGACCACACAAGCGCCCATCCTGGTGAATCCTTCTTCCGCCACAAAATGAGTGCAGCAATGCCATTCATAATCGCTAGGAAGACGTAGTAACCGCCTAAGAACCCAGCGACATCGTTAAGAAAAAAACCACTCGAATGCATTTTGAACGATTACCTTCAGTCGTAACTAAACTTAAGCGGGAAACTCTATTGTCTTATCCACCACAACATCGTCCTCGATTACAGAGGACCACTAATACCACCGTCTTTACGAACTCTCCAAAAATGAATCGCCATTAAAAGTGCAGCTGCCAGCGGAATAGCGATGCAGTGCAGCACATAAAACCGATTTAAGGTTTCTTCACCGACAAATCGTGCACCAAGCAGACCAAACCGGGCATCAGATCCATCTGTAATCATGTCTATACCACCAATGGTTAAGAGCTGCTGGCCAGGCCCTTCATACCCAAGGATTGGCGTCGCACGTGCCATATTCGAACCAACGGTGATAGCCCAGATCGCCAATTGGTCCCATGGAAGCAAATATCCCGTAAAAGACAACAGGAGAGTGAGTAGCAGTAGAATGACTCCGATCACCCAATTGAATTCTCGTGGAGGTTTGTAACTACCAGTCAGGAACACACGATACATATGCAGCCATGTTGTGATGACCATTGCATGCGCACCCCACCTATGCAATTCCCGGAGGATGCCGAGACTCGTAACGTCGCGAAGCGCGAGGATGTCGTTGTACGCCCACTCAAGCGTTGGACGGTAATAAAACATCAAAAGCACACCCGTGACCGTTTCAACAAGGAAAAGGAAAAAGGTGACTCCACCCATGCACCACGTAAAAGAAAGTGCAATTCCCTGCTTCTTAATCGAAACCGGATGGAGGTGGAGGAAAAAGTTCGTCAGCATGACGACAATTCGATTCCGACGATCTAACGGCATCGGATGACGAAAGATACTTTTCCAGATTTGCGAATTTCGGATTGTTTCACCAATGGCCATTGAGTGCAGCCCAGTTTAGTAAGTTAAAAGTGCTCGCCTTGGCGAGTTGTAATATTGTCACGCTGTTACGAACGAAGCCGGGTCGTTCCATTGCCCAAGTTCTTCCTGAAACGATTTACTTTTGTCGACCTCAAGTTGACCGTCATCAGCAATTTTGATCGCATATCGTTCAAGGGGCCGCGGGGCGGGGCCTTCGAAATTGATCCCGTCTTTATAAAATCCACTGCCGTGGCAAGGACACTTAAATTTCTGTTCAGCCTCGAGCCAATTTGGAGTGCAACCGAGGTGCGTGCAGACAGTTTTTAGGGCATATATCTGCTGGACACCCTCAAAGTCTGCATTCACAACCCATACGCCATACTGGGCGACAAATTTTGTTTCAACTACTCCGGCAGGAAACCCTTCCTTACTCCCAACTTTGAAACTACTTGGAGGTTCTGCCAGCACATTAGGGAAGAAGAACCTCGCAAGCCCCATACCGAAAAGTCCACCGGTTGCTGAGAGCGCCGTAAACCCAACTGCCATAAATGAACCAACGGTGTAAGCCAAAAAACCCCTTCGTTCCTCAGTTTTTGCACCTTTGCTTGCCTTAACTGTCTTTTCGCGAACTGGTCGCGGTGGAACAGGTCTTGGTGGGACCTTAGCGACTTTTTTTGCTGCGGGCTTCGCGGTAGGTTTTGAGAAAGCAGGAGCTTCCGCTTTGCTCGTCGGACCTGGTTTTTTCTCAGACAGTGCTGCAGCCAGAATGCTCGCGGTATCTCGCTGCACATTCTTTTTTGCTGTTCCCACAGGAGCGGTTTTTGCTGCCGAAGGTTTTTTGCTTGGGGCTGACTTATTCGATGACTTTGTCGCGTCTGGAGCAGA